>JAZQVG010000038.1:0-28288 GCA_045631625.1 Christensenellaceae bacterium | reverse complement strand
ATAACCCCAAATTTTAGTTATAAATTTTTCCTTATCGATACTTTTACCGTTAGATAAAATAAGCATTTCTAAAATTTGAAATTCTTTTTTTCCAAGCCCTACTTTTTTATCGCCACACTTAAGTTCGTAAGTATCACGGTTAAGTATTATATCGCCAAAAGTTAATTCGTCACTTGTAAATTTTTCTCTACGTCTAAGTAAAGCCTTAATCCTTGCAAGCAATTCTTGTGTATTGAAAGGTTTGGTTAAATAATCGTCTGCGCCAAAATTTAACCCTTCAATTTTATCAACAGTTTCACTTTTTGCAGTAAGCATAAGCACAGGCGTATCAAATTTAGCACGCCTAATTTCTTTTAATACTTCTATTCCGTCAAGTTTTGGCATCATTATATCTAAAATTATAAGGTCGTATATGCCGGAAAGTGCCATATCTAACCCTTCTTCGCCATCACAAGCAGTATCAACTGAATATTTATTTTGACTTAAAATTTGACTTAGTGCTTGTGTTAAAGCACGTTCATCGTCCACCAATAATATTTTCATACTTATATTGTAGCATAAAATATTTAAAAAAACTTTAAAAATTTAAAATTTTTCAACCTTTTTTTAAGGTTTCTATTATAAAATAAAATTGTAAAAGGGTTAAAAAACTTTTATGTAAAATACTCACACTTTTTTATAAACTTTTTCCTGAACAAAAGCCACGCCGAAAGGTGTGGTTTTTGTTTCAGATAAACTATAATTCCTAAGCAAAAGCCACGCCGAAAGGTGTGGTTTTTGTTTTCTAAACATAAAAATAGTGGGCTACGTTACGAGCCCACCATTTTTGATTTAATGTTTTTTAGTGTTGTTTATTTGCAACCACAGCCTAAATTGCCTAAAAATCCACCGCCGTTTTTGCATAAACAGCAAATAAGAAGTAAAGCCACAGGCAGACAGTAACAACTTGAAAACAAACCGTTTAAGCAACCACTTTTTGCTAAGCAGATGATAAGTAAAATTATCAAAATCCAAAGACAGCAGTTATTGCCTAAAAAATCGAAACAACCGTTCATATATTTTACCTCCAACGTATATGACCCTCCGCCTATGTAATAATTTTGTTTTTTGGCGAAGTTTAACTATTATCATAATATTTTGAAAGAGCCAAAAATGTTATAAATATCGCTTAATTTGTTTGCTTATACCTTAAATTTATGGTAAAATATAATAAATTTCAGCAGATATTAGTTATTTAAATTAAGTTTGACTGGAAAAACCTTTATATTTTTATCTTACGGGTATTTCTTTTAAGAAAACTCGATTGGAGGCTTTTATGAATAAAAACTATAGTGCGAAAGCGATTGCGCTATACGGCGTGCTTTCTGCACTTACCTTTGTGTTTTTGCTTGTAGAAACTTTTGGTTTCACTGCTTGGCTTGGCAGTTTTACACCTGCTATTTTAACGTTGCCACTTGCTGTTGCAATTTCGCTTACGGGTGATAAAAGACATTGTTTGGTCGGTGGGGCTATATTTGGGTGCTGTTCCTTCTTTTTGGCAGTAATAATTGCAAATCCAATTTTTATAAATCCACTTATTTCAATACTTCCACGTTTATTTATTGGCGTAGTGGCGTACTTTGTTTATTTTCTTTTATTAAAGATAACGAAAAATGTAAAATCAAAATTTGTTAAAGAAGTTTTGCCTTTAAGTATAGCGTCGGCGTTTGGTGTACTCGCAAATAGCGTGTTTACTATCTTTATGATGTGGGTGTTTAATGCAAGTGCCATCGCAGCCATTATGACGGTTATTATATCATTTAACTTTTTGGCAGAAGTTGTAGGGGCAATAGTTTTATGCCCTACCTACGTAAAAGTAATTAAAAAGGTGAATAAATCTATATGATACTTGCTATTGACGTTGGGAATACCAACATAAAATATGGTGTTTATGAACAAGATAAACTTATTTCATCATTTCGTGTTTCTTCAAGGATAAACAGGACGGCTGATGAATACGGTTCCGTTTTGATAAACTTACTTTCTACTTCGGGTATTAAAAAGGAAGATATAAAAGGCGTAATTTTATCGTCAGTTATTCCGTCCCTTAACTATACTATTTGTCATATGTGTGAATACTTTTTTAACGTTTCACCTATGATAGTAGGCGCTGGGGTTAAGACAGGGCTTAACATAAAAACGGAAAACCCGAGAGAAGTGGGTGCAGACATTATTGCAAACAGCGTATCTGCTTTTACAAAATACGGTGGGCCGATAATCGTTATAGACTTTGGCACTGCAACTACTTTTGACGTTATATCTAGTAATTGTGAATTGCTTGGTGTAGTAATTGCACCTGGTATTAAATCTTCACTTGAAGGGTTAGTAAAAAATACTGCACAATTACCAATGATTGAATTAGAAGCACCAAAAAACGTAATTGGTAGAACGACAAAATCGTGTATGCAATCTGGTATAATATTCGGGTTTGCAGGATTAGTTGAAAATATTATAAATAAAATCAAGTACGAACTTGGTGTTAAGGATATAACCGTGGTTGCAACGGGTGGTCTTGGCGAAATGATTGCCAAAGAAGTAAAGTGCATTACTACGGTTGATAGAACGCTTACTTTAGATGGGCTTAAAACGTTATACAAATTAAACTATAACAATTAACTTGTGCTTTTAAAGGAGAAAAATTTTTATGAAAAAACTTGGCGTTGCAATTTTAGGTTTAGGTGTAGTAGGTGGTGGTACTTACCAAATACTCGTTGATAATAAAGAATATTTCAAAAAGACACAGGGTCTTGACATAACTGTTGAAGCAGTTTTAGAAAAAAACGTTGAAAGGGCACTTTCACTTGGTATTGATAAAAGCAAGATTGCTAGTAGCATTGAAGAAGTTGTTTGCAACCCGTTAGTTGACGTTGTTGTAGAAGTTATCGGTGGCGTGGGCGTTGCAAAAACTTTCGTTATGAAAGCACTTATGAGTGGTAAAACTGTTGTGACTTCAAATAAAGAATTATTTTCTAAACATTGGCCAGAATTGGAAGCGGAAGCAAAGAAGATGAACGCCGGTTTATATTTTGAAGCAAGTTGCGTTGGAGGCGTGCCTATTATTAGAACTCTTATCGATGGTATGCAGGGCAACAAAATTTTATCATTAAAGGGCATAATCAATGGTACTACCAACTATATATTAACCAAGATGGCTGACGAAGGTTGGGAATATGAAGAAGCGTTAAAGGAAGCACAAAGATTAGGTTATGCGGAATTTAACCCAACGGCTGACGTTGAAGGGTTTGATGCTACTTATAAACTTTCAATTTTATCAAGCCTTGCTTTTCACCAAAAAATTTGCATTGAAAACGTTTACCGTGAAGGTATTACAAGCGTTAAAAAGGAAGATATCGCTATTGGTAAAGAAATGGGCTACACCTTAAAACTTTTAGGTATTGGTAAAAATACCGATAAGGGTATTGAAGTTAGGGTTCACCCAACCTTTATTAAAAATTCTAATCCACTTGCAACTGTTGACGATTCGTTTAACGCTGTTCACTTAGTTGGTGATGCTGTTGGTGAAATTATGTTATACGGCCGTGGTGCAGGCGCATTGCCTACGGGTAGTGCAATAGTATCTGATATTATTTATGCAGGTAAACATAGCGATAATTATTACGTAGATTTTAACAATAGTGAAAAGGGCAACAAAGAAACCAAATTTGTTTCAGATTTCACAGTACAATATTTTATTAGACTTTCAGTTGACGATAAAGCAGGCGTTTTATCAAAAATTTCAAACGTGTTTGCTAAAAATGGCGTAAGCATTAAAGAAGTTAAACAAATTTCTGAAAGTGAAAGTGGCAGGGCAGAAGTTGTGGCAATTACACACGTTTGCTTAGAAAGTGCTATCAAAAAGACGCTTGATAAATTCAGCGCTATGCCAGAAATCCACCAAATCAAGAGTGCGATTAGGATGGAAGATTAATAGGAGAAAAAATGATTAAACAAGATTTAAATAAAGAAATAGAACGTTTGGCAAAACTGTTTGAAGAAAACCCAAAGTTTACGCAAGAACAGTATGCTAAAAACGAAGTGAAACGTGGTTTGCGTGATGAACGTGGTAGGGGCGTTATTACAGGTTTAACGGATATTTCAGACGTTATCGGTCAAAAGGTGATTGATGGGGTTTTGACCCCCGTACCTGGTGAACTTTACTATCGTGGTATTGACGTAAAAGAACTAATTAAAAACCACGCGTCTGATTGTTGTGGCTACGAAGAAGTAGTTTATCTTTTATTTTTTAATAAGTTGCCAAACAAAACGGAACTTGCTGATTTTAGAGAACTTTTGGCTGGCGAAACTAAACTTCCTAAAAACTTTGTTAAAGACGTTATCTTAAAAAGCCCAAGTAAAGACATAATGAATTCAATGGCAAGAAGCGTTTTGATGCTTTATAGTAAAGATAAAAAGGCTCTTGATAGTTCTATTGAAAACGTGTTAAAACAATGTATAATGCTTATCGGTATTGCGCCAATGCTTGCCGTTTACTCTTATCACGCACATTTACATTATAACGAAAATAAGAGTTTGATTATACATAAACCAAACCCAAAATATTCAACGTCGCAAAATATTTTAAGTATGCTTCGTGACGATAGCAAGTTTACCGACTTAGAAGCAAAAGTATTAGATATTGCACTTATTTTACACGCAGAACACGGTGGTGGTAATAACTCTACTTTTACTACACACGTGGTTACTTCTGCAGGCTCAGATACATATTCAACCATAACGGCGGCACTTTGCTCGCTTAAAGGTCCAAGACACGGTGGTGCAAACATTAAAGTTATGGAAATGATGCAAAATATAAAAGCCAACGTGCATAATTGGCTTGATAAGAAAAGTCTTAGAGAATATTTAAGCAAGATGCTTGACGGTGAAGTATTTGATAAAAAAGGGCTTATCTACGGTATGGGGCACGCAATTTATTCAATTAGCGATCCTAGGGCTGAAGTATTTAAGGATTTCGTTGGTGCGCTTGCCAAAGAAAAGGGTAGAAATAAAGAGTTTAAACTTTATTGCGATATTGAAGAAATTTCTAGAGAACTTATTATGGAAAGAAGAAATACTACTAAGAGTGTTTCTGCTAACGTCGACTTCTTTAGCGGTTTCGTTTACGATATGCTTGGTTTACCTGTGGAATTATTTACACCAATCTTTGCAATTTCAAGAATTGCTGGTTGGAGTGCGCATAGATTAGAAGAAATACTTAATAATGGTAAGATTATTCGTCCTGCTTACGTTTCTACTAACGGTAGGAGAGAATATACACCGATTGAAAATCGTAAATAGTGTAAAATAAAAACATAATATTTTGTTAATAAGAAAAGCACGCTATATTTCGCTTAAAACGAAGTATAACGTGCTTTATTTATTTTTTTTGTGTGTTTGACACATATTGAGAAAATACTTAAAGATATCTGTCCCACAAACAGTATCTTCTCTTTCGCACATCCTTTCTGGATGCCACTGAACACCGAAAATTGGATAAGTACTATGCTCAATTGCTTCAACGTATTTGTTGTTCCATAAAGCACTTGCACTAAGCCCAACGCCTAACGTCTTGATTGCTTGGTGGTGTGAACTATTTACGGCAAAATCTTCTCCATATAGATTGAAAACGATACTATTTGAAATCGCTTTAACGCTATGCACTGAATCGGCGTTATTCTTTTTCTGGTGTAAATCTGCTTCTGGCAAATGTTGATAAAGAGAACCACCAAAAAAGACGTTGATAAGTTGACACCCTCTACAAATTCCAAAAATAGGCTTACCGGCTTTAACATAGGCTTCAAGTAATAAAAACTCAGCGGCATCTCTTTTATGGTCAATGTTTATAGCGCCGTTTAATGCTTCAGAATAGCGTTCAGGATTGATGTCATTTCCCCCGCAAAGTATCAAGCCATCATAACTTGTATCAACAGAGGGTAAATAACTTGAAGTTGCTTCTGCGCCCAACTGTTTGATTACGTCTGCATAATTTTTAGAGTTGATATTGCAGGAAAGTAGTATTTTAATATTTTTCATTTTTTCCTTTTAGTTTTTATCTAAAAATTTATCAAAACAATCGCACCTATTAGTGCCTACGTAGCCCGTATCGTTACATTTATCACACATATATTTTGGTGACAAATCGCCTAAAGTTAAGCCGATAGTTTTAAGCATTTTTTGTACTTTTATTGTAATTTCTTTTTGTTCTTTTTCTAACGCTATTAAACTTTCCGTATTGCCGTTTATTTCAGCAAAAGCGAGGTCTTTTTCAATGGTAAAAAGCCTTTCGTAAATAGAAGAAAAACCTTCTAATTCCATTGCTTTTTCTGTGTTTTGCCCTGCCGTAGAAAGTGCTAATGCACGGCGATTTTTATATTCTAAATTATACCTTTCAATGCTTACCGTTTTACTATCAGCATCTTGCGAATTTTCTATGTTTTGAGTGTCGAAAATGCCTTTATTTTTCCAATTAGAAAGCACGCCGTTTACGTACGCCATAGGTGAACTTTTACCTGCAGATAATTTTGCCGCTTCCAATATCATTTCGTCAGAAAAATTCCAACTTTTCCAAACTTCTAAATTGTTTTTGTCCCACTTGGTTGGGCGACGATTTACGCCTGCCGTTAAAAGTATTTGAGAAAGTAAGATTTCAACCTTCTTATCATTTTCAAAATAATCGCCTACGCTTACTAAATCAATAACCCCTTGGCTTCTCAATTTTTCAACAAGTTCGTCCATTGCTTGTAAACTGTTTTTGCCAGATTTAAAGCAAATAGAAGCGATAAGTAAAAGTGCGTCTTGTTGGTATCCGTAGGATAGCCATTTGTTTATGTAAGTATCAATAACAGGGTCTAAAACTTCCACATAAATTGAAAGGGCTTTGTTGATTTTAATTGCAAGTTCGTAAATACCTTTCTTTTCATCAAGGTAGGCAGAAATTTCTTCTTTTGAAAAGCATTTTTTAGAATACAATTCAAGTAAAAATTCATTAAGTTTTTGCATGCCACCTTTTTTAATTTTGCTTGCAACAAAAATAATATTTTCCGGTTCAAAA
Source organism: Christensenellaceae bacterium (assembly GCA_045631625.1). Lineage (GTDB taxonomy): Bacteria > Bacillota > Clostridia > Christensenellales > Borkfalkiaceae > UBA1259. The sequence goes on along the minus strand of JAZQVG010000038.1, from coordinate 21,201 downwards.
TCAAGTTCTTTAGTCCAAACTGTAAAGTAATTTTGGTCCTCAATATCAGGTTGACGTTTAAGTGATAGTGACTTTAAGATTTTTGTAATTTCGCCCGTCTTTAATAGGTAAGAAGAAAGTTCTTTTTCGACTTTATCTACTGTAATAAGCCCCCTTTTACCGAAATCTTTTGCAACTTTTGATATATAATGTAAACCTATATCTTCACCCTTAAGGTCGGCACAATATTTTACAATTAATAGCATTGCGTCTTGTTTAATTTTATAAATTTCCATTATAGAATAGTATTCTTGATATTCGTTTGTAGGTATCATACGAAGTGGTAAAAGCGTTTGAAGTGCTTTAGAAAAATCTGTATACTTTTCTGCTTTATACTTAATAGGCTTAGTTAGCCCACTTGCTTTAATTGGGAAATATTCAATAGAAAGCGGAGAAGTAGAGTTTACGCTAATAAGCCCAAACTCTTCCCAAAAACTTAAACTATCTAAAACTTCCTTTTCCGTCATATTAAGACTTTTTGCCACTTCTTCAAAAGGCTGGTCAAGTTTAGTATTAAAGCATAAAAACAAACCGTAAAGGTAAACTTTTACGGCATCACCCGGTGCTGATGGCATATATTCAGTTATAAAATTATTTTCTATCGCCGTAAATGATGACGAAGAAAATTCTTTTGAAAAATAAAAGCCCATATTTTTATCCTTTAACATTAAATCAAATTTTAAAAATGCTTGCGCTCTCCTATTTTATATAGTATAATAAATATTATTATATATAATATAGTGGCGTACTCTACTTTTTAGAAAGTGAGTGACATTTATTATAAACGAACAAATTAAAAAAAGCAACTTTTTTATTATTTTTTTGTAAAAATATAAAAAGTTCTTATTCTTTTTACTTTTTAAGGAGACTTTACTTACTATGGCTGGTAGTGTTTTAACACCAAATTCTATATGGGGCGACTTGGTTTTTGAAACCAAGCCTAAGGCTAAAACTATTTACACGGTGGAAAAAGACGGGCTAATTTTTGAAAGATTTTATATCGAAGGGTTGACTATTAAGGGCAAGCCTATAAGTATTTATGCTTATATGATTCGTCCTCAAAAAGCAGAAAAAACGCCTTTGGTTTTTGTTTCGCACGATTTTTTTGTTAAGGAAAATGAAAAAATTGATTTTGAATTTTTACGTCAAGGCTATTCTGTAGTTGCAGTAGACTTTGCTGGTGCAGATGAGTTAAGACAATACTATACAAAATACCCTGAAGAATTAAATTATGCAAACTTTAATTTTGCCAAAGAAAACCTTTTTGCAATTGACGGCGAAGTTAAAGATAGTTGTTGGTACGTTTGGGCAAGCGTGGCAAAGTATGCAATACGCTACTTTGCAAGCCTTAAAAACTTTTCTACGCTTGGCATTTACTCTTTTGGTGAAGTTAACACTATTTTGTGGCAAGCAGTTGCCACTGAAGAAAAGGGGGTAGATTGTGCAGTATTTTGTATGAACGCTGGTTGGACTTCTTATAGGAAATATTATAAATATTCAACTACGGCAGAACCACTTTTCCCAAGCGACATTTTAAAATATATTGCAGGGGTGGAAGCACAGTCTTACGCTAGCCATATAAAATGCCCTATTTTAGTTCTTTCTTCTACAAACAATCGTGATTTTGATATGGATAGAATTGAAGGCACGCTTTTTAGGACGGATGAAAAAGTTTACACTTGCTCTTATTATTCTGTTAACCTTTCTGGCATTATTGATAAAGACGGGTGGGACGATTTAAATATTTTCTATTCTACCTTCTTAAAAAAGACGGGTACTAAATCAAGTCTTAATAAGGACGTAGAAGTTAAGTGCGAAGTTAAGGACGGTAAGGTTGAAATTAAGGCTAGCACTAAAGAAGAGTTTGAAAATTTAGTTGTTTACGTTTCTGAAGAAATTGTTAAGCCGTCAAATCGTGCTTGGAAATTACTTGATAAATATAAGGAAGTTAAAAAAGGGGTGTATTTATTTGATTACACACCACATAAATATTCAAGTATGATAACAGCGTTTGCAAAAATGAAAGGTAAACAAGGTTTTACAACTTGTTCATCTACCGTTGCAAAGCGTTTTACCGAAAGTGAAATTGAAAAGCCAAGTTTGAGAAACATTTTGTATACGTCAAGGACAGGGCAAATGGAAAACACTTTTGCACCATACGATGAAAGTTATGCTTATTCTAATGAAATAGACGTTGAAAACTTGGGTAAAATTAAAAAGGTAAAGGGTGCAATGGGTATTTACGGTATGACATCAGATTACGGTGTAATTACTTATAAACTTGCACTAAGTAAGTTTAAGCCTAAAGACGATTCTATTTTTATGTTTGATATTTACTTGCCTGACGGTGGGGAAGTTGAAGCGTCTTTAATTACCGATACGGGCGAAATTAAAACTTATACGGCAAGGGCAAACTTAGTATCCGGCAATATTTGGCATAACGTTAAGTTTATTGGCAAAAACTTTAAGACAAAAGAAGGTATGGGGTTAAAAACTTACGAAAACGTAGTTGCTTTTGCGCTTAATTGTGATAAAAAGTACGTTGTAAATAATATTCTTTGGGTATAATTTTAGGTGTATAAAATGGATAATTTTGAAGGTCAAATAAATATAGTTCACCCAAAAAAAATTAGTTCCGTTGGGTTTATAACCTTAATAGTTGAAATTTTAATTTTAACGTTAACTTCTTTAATATTTAACTTTTTCTTCGTTAAGGTTACGGTTAAAGGTGCGTCTATGTACCCAACTTTAACCGACGGGCAAATTTTAACGGTTTCTAAATTTAAAGAAATAAATTACGGCGATATTATAGTTATTGACGGTGAACTTATTGAAAACGGCAATTCACAATGGATTATAAAAAGGGTTATAGGTCTACCTGGTGACACAATACAAATTAGAGACGGTTACGTTTGGAGAAAACAAAAAGGTGAATTTAACTTTGAAAAACTTGAAGAAAGTTATTTATCTGAAGAAAGTATAGGTAAAACTTTTAATAGCAATGGCGAAGAGATGCGTACCTATCAAGTTTCAGACAACGAGATATTTTATCTTGGAGATAACAGAAGTAGAAGCGAAGACAGTAGGTCGGTGTTTTCAAACTGTTATTTTAGCCAAGTGGTTGGCGCCGTTATAAATAGCGATTACGACTGGCTAAGGCCGTTAGACGTTTTATTTTTAGGATAAGAAATTATGATTTTTATTAAAAGCCGTTCAATTATTGGTGGCATTAAAAAGTTAATAAAATTTATTTTTGAAAGTATTTACTGGGTGTTTAGTTTTCTGCATTTGCAGTTTGCTTTGTTTGTGGCTTTAGTTGGGCTTATAATGTATATTTGCGGGCTTTTTACACTTCACCCTGAAGCAAAGTTGTGGTTTTTGGTTGCACTTTTTGCGTCCATTTTATTAGGGTTTTTCCTTATGGCGAAAAAGTTATTTAACAGTAAAGAAAAAAAAGACGGAAAGAGAAAGGTTAAAAAAGATAAAAACCAAGACGAAGAACAAGTAGACGGGCAAGAAGAAAGCCAAGTAGAAGATTATAAAAGCCCACAAGTTGAAAAGCCAAAATATTATAACGTAAACGGACACCCGAATTTTATTATGGCTGAATATAGCGATAGGGTAGAGTTATTTAAAAAGACGGAAAACGGATTAGTGAAAGTACGTGTTGATTACAAAAGGGACGTAAGATGATAAAGTATTTTAAGTTAGAAGAATATAATGAAGCAAAAAAGGAAAGAAATAAAGTTTTATTTGTTTACTTTGCTTGTTTATTTGTATATCTTTTGATTAGTGGTGCACTTATCGGTTATTATATGACTTTACCGTATAAAGCAAGTGAAATTACTTTGGTAAAGGCTATTCACTATACCATAACGGGCATATTTATTATATTTTCCGTAATTTATTTAGGGATAAAATATAAAATAACTAAAAATTATTATAAGCGATGTTTAGAAATGGCAACCAGCCGTGGAGAACAATACGAAGGCAACCTAATTGAGTTTAACTGTGAAAATGTTGACAGAGATGGCGTTGAATCAAAGACGATGATTTTTTTAGAGTGGAACAAATTTAAAAACGAGTTTTTTGAAAGAAAAGTTTACGTTCCATTTAATAAAGAATTTCCGTTAATAAATGAAAACGATACTGTAAAATATATTACACAAGCCAACTTTTTGGTGGCTTACGAAATAATAAAAATAGATAATTAAAAGGAAAATAAAAGGAGTTTAATATGAAAGCAATAGTGACAGTAATTGGCAAAGACAAACCGGGTATTATAGCAAAAGTTTCAACAACGCTTGCTGAAAAGAAGGTAAATATTGAAGATATTAGCCAAACAATCGTACAAGACAACTTTACGATGATTATGTTGTGCGATTTAGAAAAAGCAAGTGTGCAATTAAAAGACCTTGCAGAAATCTTGAAAAAAGAAGGGGAAGAAATTGGCGTTTCTATACACGTTCAACACGAAGATATTTTTAACGCTATGCACAAAATTTAATGGAGACGACCAATGATTAACAGAAAAGAGATTATTGAAACTATTGATATGGTTGAAAAGGAGCATTTTGACGTAAGGACTATTACTATGGGTATTTCACTTTTACCTTGCGTTAGAGAAGATGCTTTAACTACTGCCGATTTATGTTACGATAGAATTTGTAAAAAGGCAGAAAACATCGTTAAAGTTGCAAGCGATTTAGAAGGTGAATATGGTATACCAATTATAAACAAGCGTGTATCTATCACCCCTGCAAGTTTAATTTGCGGTGCTTTTCCTGGTAAGGAAGTTGTAGTTGCAAAGGCACTTGATAGGGCTGCTAAAACGGTTGGCATTGACTTTTTGGGTGGATACTCTGCATTAGTACATAAGAGTATGACTTCTTTTGAAAAATCATTTATAAAAAGCATACCTGAAGCACTTTCAGTCACAGATAGGCTTTGTTCATCAGTAAACGTAGGTTCATCAAAGTCTGGTATCAATATGGATGCCGTTAAAATGATGGGTGAAGTTATTAAACAAACTGCCGAAATTACAAAAGATAAGGACGGGTTTGGTTGTGCGAAATTAGTTGTATTTTGTAATGGTGTTGAAGATAACCCGTTTATGGCAGGTGCTTTCCACGGTGTTGGCGAAGGCGAAACTGTAATTAACGTAGGTGTATCTGGGCCGGGCGTTGTACACTCTGCACTAAAACATTTAGACGATAGCGCTACTATCGGTACGGTTGCAGAAACTATTAAAAAGACGGCGTTTAAGATTACAAGGACAGGACAACTTATCGCAAAAGAAGCGGCAAAACGCTTAAATGCAGAGTTTGGTATAGTTGACTTATCGTTAGCACCAACACCTGTTATGGGCGATAGCGTTGCACATATTTTGGAAGAAATGGGCTTAGAAAAGGTAGGTTGCCATGGCACTACTGCCGCACTTGCTATGCTTAACGATGCTGTTAAAAAGGGTGGAGTTATGGCAAGTTCTCACGTTGGTGGGCTTTCTGGTGCATTTATACCTGTATCTGAAGATATCGGTATGATAGAAGCGGCAAAAGTGGGTGCAATATCGCTAAATAAACTTGAAGCGATGACGGCAGTTTGCTCTGTTGGTATCGATATGGTTGCAATACCTGGCGATACGGACGCAACTACCATTTCAGGTATTATTGCAGACGAAGCGGCAATCGGTATGATAAACAATAAAACTACTGCAGTTAGAGTTATACCTGTACCAAATAAAAAGGAAGGGGATTTCGTTGAGTTTGGCGGGTTGCTTGGTAGGGCACCTATTATGGCAGTTAGCCCATACTCTTGCAGTAAATTTATAAATAGGTGTGGTAAGATGCCTGCACCAATTCACAGTAATAAAAATTAATTTTAGGGGTTAATAATGGACAATAAATATACTTGGAAAACGGAAGATATTTTTGCGACTGACAAAGATTGGGAAGAAGCGTTTATTTTAGCCGGCAAAGATATTAGTTTTAAAAAGTACAAAGGAAAACTTAATAATATCGACTGTTTTTTAGAGTGTATGAAAAAGGAAGAAACTTTAAGCCGTGCTATTGATAAGTTGTACGTTTATGCAAGTATGAAGCGTGACGTAGATACAAGAAACAGTTTTTACGATAGTATGCTTAATAAAATTATAGGTTTAGCAAGTAGGTGTTCTGCTGAAACTTCCTTTATTACCCCAGAACTTACGAAGTTAGATAGTAAAATACTAAACGATTATATTTCTAACCCTATCTTAAAAGATTACGACTATCTACTTAAAGGTATCGCAAAGGCAAAAGAACATATACTTTCTAACGAAAGTGAAAAAATGATGGCAGACCTTGGCGAAACGTTTGCTTCATTTAGAGATATTTTTTCAAAGTTTAATAATGCAGACTTACCTTTAAAAGATATAAAACACAAAGGTCAAAAATATCCGTTGACGCACGGCACTTACGGTGTTTATATGCACGGCGAAGATAGGGAACTTAGAAAAAAGGTGTTCAATAAATATTACGATGCCTTTATTGAAAACGTAAACCACGTTTCAGCAACTTACTACGGCAACGTTAAGAAAAACGTGTTTAGTGCGAGAACAAGAAAGTACAATTCAGTTTTAGAAATGGCACTTTCTAGCGAAGACGTTGAAAAAGAAGTTTACGATAATTTAATTTCATCCGTACACGAGGCCTTGCCACTTTTACACGATTATATGGCATATAAGAAAGAACAGTTGGGCTTAGAAAAAATGCACATGTACGATATATACGTGCCGACTGAAAGTGAGAAAGAAATAAAACTTGATTACGATAAAGCGTACGATTTAGTTATAGAAGGTTTAGCGCCACTTGGTAAAGATTATCAAGAATTACTAAAAAAGGCTAAAGAAGAACGTTGGATAGACGTTTACGAAACGGCAGGCAAAAGAAGTGGGGCATATTCCACTTGTGTGTACGATACGCACCCGTACGTATTATTAAACTATCAACAAACCACGCACGACGTATTTACCATTGCACACGAAATGGGGCATAGCATACACTCTTACTTTTCAAACAAAGCCCAACCGTATTATAAAGCAGACTACAAGATTTTCGTGGCAGAGATTGCAAGTACTGTTAACGAAGTGTTATTAGTTAAATACTTAATTTCAAAGGCTGATAGTAAGGAAATGAAAAAGTTTTTATTGACTTACTTGCTTGAAATGATTAGGACTACGTTGTTCCGTCAAACGCAGTTTGCAGAATTTGAATATTTGGCACACAAAAAAGCGTTTAAGGGCGAACCGTTAACGAAAGATAATTTATCAGATATTTATTATAAACTAAACAAAAAATATTACGGCAAGGCTGTCGTTAGTGATAAAAAGATTAAGTATGAGTGGATGAGGATACCACATTTCTACACGGCGTTTTACGTTTATAAATATGCAACGGGTATAATAAGTGCTTTATCTATTTGCGATAGAATACTTACCGAAGGGGAAAGTGCCGTTAAAGATTACTTTAAGTTTTTAGAGGGTGGAAATTCGGATAGCCCAATAGAACTATTAAAAATCGCTGGGGTAGATTTAACCAAGAAAGACGCTTTTTTAAAGGCATTTAAGGTTGTATCTGACACCTTAGAACAAGTTAAAACTTTAGGATAAATAAAGGAAGAAAGAAAATGAAAAAGAAATTAGTACAAGAAATGCCACATAGTTTAGAAGCAGAACAAGCACTACTTGGTTGCTTGCTTATGAGCAGTCAACTTCAAGTTGAAATGATGGGTATGATAAAGGAAGAAGACTTTTTTGCAGAATCGCATAGATGTATCTTTTCTACCATAACTGAAATAGTAAAAAGCAATCGCACAGCAGATTTCGTTACTTTAATCGACGCACTTGAAAAAAAGGCGATGTTGGACCAAGCAGGCGGGTTTGATTATCTATTAGAAATTTCATCTACAGTTCCGTCTGCATCAAATTACGTAAACTATCTTGAAATTATACAAAGAGATAGCCTATTACGTAAACTTATAAACGGCTCTGCAGAAATAATTGAAGACGCCAAAAAGAGTACTGATAAAAACTTATCGCTTGCAAATGCAGAAAAGATAATGTATGAAATATCTAATACTGAAGACACAAGCGAAATGGTTAAGATTGGTGGCGTATTGCCGTCAGTTATGAATAGGCTTGACGAACTTTCTAAAAACAAAGCAGACATTATGGGTATCAGAACTAAGTTTAAGGGTATAGACAATATCTTAAACGGCTTACATAAGAGTGACCTTATGATACTTGCTGCCCGTCCTGCCGTTGGTAAAACAAGTTTTGCTATGAATATTGTTGAAAGCGTTGCACTTCAAGGCTATTCTTGTGCGGTTTTCTCTCTTGAAATGAGCAAGGAACAATTAGTACAAAGGTTGCTCTGTTCTGTTGCTGGCGTTAGTATGAACAACGTTTCTCGTGGGCAAATGAATAAGAAAGAGTGGCTTAAGATTATGAAGGCAAGCAATATGCTTAAAGACGCTAAAATTCATATTGATGATTCTTCTATGATTACGCCAGAACAAGTTTTAAGTAAGTGTAGAAGGTTAAAACGCCGTGAAGGGCTTGACTTTATTATGATTGACTACATACAACTTATGTCGCCAGGCTCAAAGCGTAAAAATGAAAATAGACAGACGGAAATTACTGAAATTTCAAGAAACTTAAAAATTCTTGCTAAAGAAATAAACGTCCCTGTTTTGGCACTTTCACAATTATCGCGTGACGTTGAGAAGAATAAACGTCGCCCACAATTATCAGACCTTCGTGAATCGGGTGCTATCGAACAAGATGCTGATATAGTTATGTTTATACACCGCCCAGACTTAGGGGCAACGGAAAAGGAACTTTCTGAGGGGAAGATTGCGCAAAACGTTGCTGAAATTTTAATTGCTAAGCATAGAAACGGCGAAACGGGTTTAGTTAAACTTTACTTTAAGGGTGAGTGTACTAAGTTCTTAAACTTAAACCCACAAACTAACGAAGTTGAAGATACTACTATTGATGAAGAAACAAAGGCACGCCCCGTTGACTTAGAAGGTGTTGAAAGCCTTGATATTGAAAAATTAAAAGAAGGTATTGGTGGAAACCAAGACGAAGAAAGCAAAAACGCACAAGAAGGAAGTATTGACGACCAATTATATGGAAACTAAAATAAAAAAGATAGATGACGGTGCAATTTTGCTTGCGAAAGAATTGCTACTTAGTGGCGAAATAGTTGGTATTCCTACCGAAACGGTTTATGGTTTGGGTGCGATAGGCACTTTGCCACAAGCAGTAAATAAGATATTTGAAGCGAAAGGTAGGCCTACCGACAACCCACTTATTGCACACGTGCATAAAAATTACGATTTAAGTAGGCTTGTTGAAATTGAGCAAGATTACGTCTATAAACTAATTGAAAATTTTATGCCAGGCCCATTGACGTTGGTGCTTAAAAGCAAGGGCGTTGTTTGTAAGGAAGCAGTTTGCGGAGGAGAAACGTTGGCTGTTAGAATGCCAAGCCACGAAGGTTGCCAAAAATTATTACAAGCAGTTGATATGCCTATAGTTGCACCAAGTGCAAATATTTCTAAGCACACAAGTCCCGTTACGGCAATGCACGTTTATAATGACTTAAATGGAAAAATTCCACTTATTTTAGATGGGGGCAAATGTTCTGGTGGTATAGAAAGCACGGTGTTAGACGTGACGGGTAAAGTTCCACGCATTTTAAGGGCAGGGCTTGTCACTAAGGAAATGATAGAGAAGTTAGTGGGTGCTTGCGAAATTGCTGAGCATAAAGAGGGCGATAAGGTAAAATCGCCCGGCGTAAAATACTTTCATTATAAGCCTAAATGTTTAACGGCGTTATATAGCAAGGCTGAAATAGAAAAGGCAATTGAAAGGTATTACGAAGAAGAAAGGTTAGGTAGAATACCGTATATTATGTGCGGAGATGATATTGCCGACAAGTTAGAAGTTGAAAATATTTTAAGGTTAGGGCTCACGGGTAAGGAAATTGCTTCAAACTTATACGACAAACTTTTAGAAGGGGAGAAAAAAGCAGATATTATTATCGCCATTTCTTTCGACAGAGAAGATGGAGAGTTTTTGGGGATAACTAATAGGCTTAATAAATCTTGTTTATGATAAAGGTTTTATTCGTCTGCACGGGCAACACTTGTAGAAGCCCTATGGCAGAAGTAATATTACGAAAAAAATGTAAACTTGCAGGCTTAAAAAACGTTAAGGTTTCAAGTGCTGGCTTAAACGCTACAGTAGGAAGTAAGATGAGTGAAAATTCTGTTATTGCCTTAAAAAAGATGGGGTACATAACAAGAAATTTTAAATCAAAGCAAATAAATGCAAGGTTGCTATTAGAAAACGACGTTATAGTTTGTATGACGGAAAATCATAAAATGGCAATTTACGATTTTCCAAACGTGTATAGCATAAACGAACTGACGGCGTTGGGTGACGTGTTTGACCCGTACGGGCAAGACGTTATGGCGTACGTTAAAGCATCGCACCAGATAGAAGATGCTTGCAATATCTTACTTAGTTTGATTTTGGAAGGCAAACTTCCAAAAAGGCTAATTGGCGAAGAAAATTAAAAATAAAAATATATAGGTGAAATTATGAAAATTGCAATAGGTTGCGACCACGGTGGTTTTAATTTAAAACCAATTTTGGTTAAGTATTTAGAGAATAACGGCTATGAATTTACTGATTTTGGCACTTTTGACGGCAAAAGTGTTGATTACAACGAAATTGGCGAAAAGGTAGCAGTAGCAGTAAGTGAAGGTGTTTGCGATAAGGGTATACTTATTTGTGGCACGGGTATTGGTATGAGTATAGTTGCAAACAAAGTTAAAGGTGTACGTTGCGGACATTGTCAAGACGTGTTTAGCGCCAAAATGACAAGGCTCCATAACGATGCAAACGTTTTAGCGTTTGGCGAAAGGGTTATTGGACCTGGGCTTATGCTTGAAATTGTTGAAGCATTTTTAACCACCGAATTTTCTAATGAAGAAAGACACGTAAATAGAGTAGCAAAAATTAAAGGGTTAGAAGATAAAAATTTCAAATAAAAACTTTTTTTGGGGGGAATATGAAAAAAGTTACAAAGGCCATTATACCTGCGGCAGGGCTTGGCACAAGATTTTTACCAATAACAAAGGCTGTACCAAAGCCAATGTTGCCTGTGCTTGATAAACCTACTATTCAATACATAGCAGAAGAATTAAATTCTATCGGCATTAAGGACGTAGTTATTGTAGTTAGTCCTGAAAGCGACGTTATTGAAAGGCATTTTACGGAAAATAAGACGCTAAAAGATAGGCTTACTATAGAAAATAAGACCAAACTTTTAGAAATTTATAATGATACTGAAAAGTATAACGTTAAATTTGTCGTTCAAGAACAGTTAAACGGTTTAGCCGGTGCTATACTTTGTGCAGAAAAGTATATTGGTGACGAGCCGTTTGCCCTACTTTTAGGCGATGAACTTTTATATGCCGGCGAAAATGATACGCCTTGTATTAAAAGGTTAAAAGACGTTTATGAAAAGACGGGTAAAAGTGCAATAGCCACTATGGAAGTATTTGGCGATGACGTAAGCAAGTATGGAAACATTGGCGTTTTAAATGAAGATGACGGCATTATAACAATTAGTGAAATTGTTGAAAAGCCTGCACTTGCCGACGCACTTTCTAACTATGCAATTATCGGTAGATACGTTTTAGACGGAAAGGTTATGAAGATGCTTAAAACCTTAAAGCCACATGGTCAAGAGTTATATTTGACGGACGTACTTGACCAACTTGCTAAAAACGGACAACTTGTTGCAAGTTGTTTTGAGGGCGAAAGATACGACGTGGGCGATAAGGTTGGCTACGTGAAAGCAAACGTTATATATGCGCTTAGAAACAAGGAAACTGCAGAAGAAGTAAAACAATTTATAAAAGAGATAGCAGAAAAAATATAATTTAAAAATATGTACGACGTTATTTGTAAGGATTGTGGGACAAAATTAAGAGATTTTTTAAAAACGGGTATGTTAGGTTGCCCAAACTGTTACCACGCCTTTAACGATAAAATTGAAGAGTACGCTTTGAAAGTACATGGTGCTAATACGCACGTTGGCAAATGCCCACAAAGTGACGACCAAGATAAGATTTTGCTTGAAGAATATAAAATGCTTTCACGCGAAAGGGAAAAGGCTGTTATTGAACAGCGTTTTGACGACGTGAATAAAATTTCTTTAAGAATTTTTACGTTGGCAGAAGAACTTAAAAGAAGGGGGTTAATATAGATGGCAACTTTTAACCCTGAACTTTACTCTGGAAACGTAATAACTTCGAGAATAAGGCTTGCAAGAAACTTAAAAGGCTATCCGTTTTTCGTGCAAGATATTGCTAAAGCAAACGATATAGTAAAAAAGGTAAACCGTGCACTTGTTAAGTGTGATACCTTTAATCTTTATTATATGGCTAAGGTAGACCCGTTAATTTTAGAGAGTATGAAAGAGCAGTATTTGATTAGCCAAAACTTGCTTGAAAATAAATCTACGGGTGCCGTGCTTATAAACGCTAACCAAGATTTATCTATAATGATAAACGAAGAAGATATTATACGTGAGCAATGTTTTATGCGTGGTTTATGCTTAAAAGAAGCATACCGTAGGCTTGATAAAATTGACGATGCACTTTCTAAATATTTAGATATTGCGTTTGATAAAAAGTACGGGTATTTAACTGCTTGCCCTTCCAATATGGGGACGGGACTACGTGCTTCCGTACTAATGTTTTTACCGGCGCTTTCTAAAAGTGGAAAGATTGGAGAACTTGCCGAAGAAGTTTCTAAATTAGGGTTGACGGTACGTGGTGCTTTTGGCGAAGGCAGTGAAGCAGAAGGGTTTATGTACCAAATAAGCAACGAAGTGACGCTTGGCGTTACCGAGCAAGAGATTATAAAACTTGTTGAAGACACCGTTATACAAATTTGTGTGGCAGAACGTGACGAAGCCGAAAAGATTTTTGGCAAAAAGGAACTGACTACTATGGATAGGGCAAAAAAATCGTTTGGCATACTTACAAACGCAGTTTTGCTTAGTTACGGGGAGTTTTTAGAGCATATTGCTTACGTAAAAATTGGAAGTATGATGGGGTTGCTTCCAATCAAAAACAGCAATGAACTTGACGATTTAATAGTTTCTGTACGCCCTGCCGTTTTATCATTAAAATATGGCAAAAAATTATCGGTTGTTGATAGAGATTTATTCCGTGCAGAAGTTGTGGGGCAAAAATTATTAAAATTAAAAGATTAGTTAATATGATAAGGTTACTAAAATAAGGAGACAAAAATGTATTACGACGCATTTAGTAAAAACGTAAACGACGTTATTGAAATTGCAACTTTGCTTGCAAACAGAAATAGTTGTTATTATATTGGTAGCGAACATATTTTGTTCGGGCTTTTGACGGTTGAAGAAGGTAGGGCAAGTGCTATACTTAAGTCGGCTGGGGTTGACGAAGGTAGATACTTAACTTACTTTAAGCGTTCAATCAATAGAGATATAGTGCTTCCCGGCAATATGTTTACGGCAAGGACGAAAGGTATGTTTGAAAAGGCTGCAGACATTTCGCTTGCGGCACGTTCCGGCTTTGTTGGTACGGAACACCTTTTACTTGCACTTCTTTCTGACCAAGATTGCTTGGCTTACGTAATTTTGAAACATTATATGCACATAGACGTTGAAAAAATTATCAAGCAACTAATTACTGACATTGAAGGCAGAAAGGAAGATTTTGAAGACGATTTTTATGATGAACAAGCAGAAGAAAATAATTTTAGGGCAACTTCTCCACGCCAAAGAGAACAAAAAGCAAAACAAAAAGAAACAAATGATGAAGACGGTTTAGATGGGCTAACTAAATTTGGCGTTAACTTAAACAAGCAAGCGATAGACGGTAAACTTGACCCTGTTATTGGTAGGCGTGAAGAAATTGATAGGGTTATACAAATTTTATCAAGGCGTACTAAAAACAACCCTGTTTTAATAGGTGAACCGGGCGTTGGTAAAAGTGCCGTTATAGAAGGGCTTGCGCAAGCCATAGTTAAAGGCAACGTGCCAGAAGTACTTGCTGATAAAATAGTATTTTCCTTAGACGTTGCAGGTATGCTTGCAGGTGCAAGATATAGGGGCGATTTTGAAGATAGGTTAAAGGGTGTAATTGACACTATTAAGCAACGTGGCAACATTATACTTTTCATTGACGAAATACACAATATAGTAGGTGCAGGCAGTACGGGTGAAGGCAATCTTGACGCAGCAAATATATTAAAGCCAATGCTTGCCCGTGGTGAACTTCAAACGATAGGTGCAACCACTATTGACGAATATAGAAAATATATCGAAAAGGACGCTGCGTTAGAACGTAGATTTATGCCTGTTACCGTAAACGCACCAAGCCCAGAAGAAACGGTAGAAATATTAAAAGGGCTTCGTGATAAATACGAATCTCACCACGGCGTGACAATCCCTGACGAAGCGATAATTAGTGCAGTTACGTTATCTGACAGATATATAATGGACAGATTTTTACCTGACAAAGCGATTGACTTGATTGACGAAGCGGCTTCAAGGGTAAGGTTAGATAGTTATAATTCACCTTTTGAAGCAAAGCAAAAGGAAAAGGAACTTTCACTTTTGACTGCGCAAAAGAACGATGCCGTTAAGCGTGAAGACTTCCAGCGAGCAATGGACTTAAACAAGGAAATTGAAAGGGTTAACGCCGAACTTGACGAAATTAGAAGCCAAGCACAAGCAAAAAAGATTGACGGTGCTAAGGAGAATTTACAATTAACAAGTGAGGACGTTGCTAAGGTAGTAAGTAATTGGACGGGTGTACCCGTTGTAAAACTTACACAAACGGAAGCACAAAAATTGTTAGACTTAGAAAACCAATTACACTTAAGGGTGATTGGGCAAGACCAAGCAGTAAAATCAGTTTCGGGCGCTATACGTAGGGCAAGGGCTGGTATTCAAGACCCAAAACGTCCTGTTGGTACTTTTATTTTCGTTGGCCCTACGGGCGTAGGTAAAACGGAACTTTCTAAGGCACTTGCAGAGTGTGTGTTTGGTAGTGAAGATAGTTTAATTAGGGTAGATATGAGTGAGTATATGGAAAAGCACTCTGTATCTAAAATGGTAGGTGCTCCTCCGGGATACGTTGGCTTTGACGAAGCGGGGCAACTTACTGAAAAGGTTAGAAGAAAACCTTACTCCGTAGTTCTTTTTGATGAAATTGAAAAGGCACACCCAGACGTGTTTAATATTATGTTACAAATACTTGATGATGGTAGGTTGACTGACAGCAAGGGTAGGGTTGTAAGTTTTAAAAATACCATTATTATAATGACTTCTAACGTGGGTGCAACGCAAATCAAACCTATAAATACGTTGGGCTTTGCTGGTAGCGCTACTGCAGAATACGATAGTATGTGCGATAAGTATATGGAAGCATTAAGAGAGAAGTTTAAGCCGGAATTCTTAAATAGAATTGACGATATTATAGTATTTAATAAACTAAACAAAGACGAAACGGCAAAGATTGCAACCATACTTTTAGAAAGTTTGAGAAAACGTTTAGCGCTTATGGAAGTTGGTTTAGAAATAAGCGACGAAGCAATGGAACTTATTATTGAAAAAGGGTATGATAGCAACTATGGTGCAAGGCCGTTAAAGAGAGTGTTGCAAAGATATATTGAGGATAAACTATCTGAAGAAATTTTACTTGGCAACTTAGAAGAAAAGAGTACTATTCAAGTAGATGCAAGAGACGGAGAGTTTGTGTTTAATAAGTTTTAATCGTATTAATAGCACGGAGACTTAGGAGAAATTAAACCTAAAATAAAATTATGCAAGTAGGTATTTCCACGGCTTCGCTTTTTCTAAGGGAAAAGACGGAGGGGGCGCTAAAAATTTTAAGCGACAACAAAATTAAATGTGCCGAAGTATTTTTAGAATCTTTTTGTGAGTACAATAAAGATTTTGGCAAAATATTAAAGCAAGTAAAGGGCGATATTGACGTACATTCCGTTCACATTTTAACTACACAAGTAGAGCCACAGTTATACAGTGTAAACGAAAGGGCTAATGTAGATTCATTTAAAATTTTAGATGAAGCGATGGCTTGCGCAGAAGAAATTAAAGCAAAATACTATTCCTTTCACGGTGTGACACGTATGAAGGTCACCCCGCTTAATATGAATTTTGAAAGGATTGGAAAGTATACCAATAAAATAATGGACACTTGCTTAAAGCACGGCGTTACGCTTGCTTACGAAAACGTGCATTGGGCGTACTATAATTACATAGGCTTTTTTAGTGAACTTAAAAAGTACGTTCCAAATTTAAAGGGTACGCTTGATATTAAACAAGCAAGGCAAAGCAAAATTTCACATAACGAATATTTGAAGGAAATGGGCAAAGATATCGTAACAGTTCATTTATCTGATATTGACAAGAACGGAAAAATGTGTTTGCCGGGTAGGGGAATAACTGATTTTAAGGATTTATTTACAAGGCTTAACGACGTTGGGTTTGACGGGGCGATTTTGCTTGAAGTTTACCCAGAAGATTATTTAGAGTATAGTGAGTTGTTTGAATCTATGCACTACGTAGAAGACTTAGCAAAAAGACACATAAAAAGATAAAAGGAAAAGGCTATCAGTTGATAGCCTTTTTTTATTATATATTATATATAATGTTTTAAATTAGAGTAATGGCAACGGTGCTAAATAAATTACGTCGTCACGCTTTGAAGAATCCCCTTCAGCCAAAACGAAAAGTTTTTTGTAAACTATGCCACCTGCTTTTTCAACCAATGCTTCTAACCCCTTTACACTTTCACCTGTAGAAATTACGTCGTCAACAATACCAACTTTTTTACCTTTAAGCAAGTCCGCATCACGTTTAGATAAATATAACTTAGCAGGTTCACTACCCGTGATTATTGAAGAGCCGTAAGAAACTTCAACCCCACCATCCATATAAATCTTTTTAGATTTTCTTGCAACGGCGTAGTCGCTTTTATTAAGTTCTCTTGCGATAACGTGTGCTAACTGTAAGCCTTTAGATTCAGCCGTAATAATAACGTCGCACCCGTCGGCAAGTTTAGCAAGTTCTTTTCCACAATGTTCTGTCAAATTAGCATCGCCGTGCAAGTTGAAAAAGGCAACGTTGATGCCGTTTGGAAGTGCCAAAATTGGCAAATCTAATTGGTAACCTTTAATATCGATTTTGAAAAATTTATCCATAGTAATACCCCTATTTATTTTACAAACACAGTTTAACACAATTTTCTTAGTTTGTCCATAAGGCTTGGCATAATTAACCAAATTATTTCATATTTTTTATTAAGACTAAATTTGGGGTATACTATGGATTTTTTTAGTAAAAGTATTGATTTTACGTTAAACTATTTTAACAGCGACAAAAGGCTTGGCTTAACGGATAAGCAGTTAAACAAAAACTTATCAAAGTACGGCAAAAACCTTTTATCAAAAAAGAAAAAAACCCCGTTTATATCTAAACTTTTTTCTTGTTTTTTAGAGCCTATGATTTTAATTTTAATCTTTGGCTTTTTAATTGCGTTTGGCACTTGCTTAGGTAAGTTTTTTAAAACTAATGAATTTGATTTTAATGAGTGCGGTGGCATTTTGGCCGCTATTTTTTTGTCTGTTTCCATTACTTTAATTATGGAAGGAAATAGCGAAAAAGCGTTTGAGAAATTAAATAAGATTTACGATAACTTAACGGTAAAGGTTATAAGAAACGGACAAACGTTAGTTTTGCCACGCCATAGCATTGCTGTGGGCGATTTGGTTATTGTTGAAAGTGGCGATAAGGTTGTGGCTGACGGTAGGCTTATTAAAAGCAACGGTTTAAGTGTAGACGAATCTGCCCTGACAGGTGAAAGTGTGACAACAAATAAAAGTGCAGACGTAATATTAAAAGAAAATACACCTTTAGCAGAAAGAAGCAATTGTTTATATTCCGGCACTTTTATTGCTAATGGTGATGGTGTTATGGTTGTGACAAGCGTTGGCGACAATACTGAAATTGGCAGTATTGCAGATGAATTAAAGCAAGAAACAGACACCCAATCGCCTTTACAACAAAAATTAGGCAATCTCGGTAAAACCATAACTATAATAGGTTTAATTTGTTCTATTACCGTGTTTATATTGTCCTTATCAAAATTGATTGTCACAGGTCAATTTTCTTTCGACAGTTTGCAAGAACTATTTATATCTTGCATAGTTTTAATTGTTGCTGCAGTGCCGGAAGGTTTGCCAACGATAGTTGCCGTATCGCTTGCGCTTAATATGATAAAATTAGCAAAAGAAAATGCGCTAATAAAAAAGATGACGGCTACTGAAACAAGTGGTGCAGTAAGCGTAATTTGTTCTGATAAAACGGGTACTTTAACTAAAAACCGTATGGAAGTTAAAGGCATTTGTACGGGCGATATTTGTATAATGAAAGGGGTGACTTCAAATAAAAACTTACTTTCAAACTTTGCAATAAACACTACTGCTGACGTAATTGGCGATAAAAAAACTATCTATAAAGGTAGTGGTACGGAATGCGCTTTACTTTTAGCGTACAATAATTCCATAAAAAGTGGGTATAAAAAAGAAAGGCAAAACGCCAATATTGTTTATAAACAGCCCTTTAACAGTGATAAAAAACTGATGAAAACGGGCATAAAGACAAATAACGGTTATAAAATTTTTCTTAAAGGTGCTCCTGAAAAGGTGCTTCAACTTTGCAACCTCTCTCAAGATAAAAAGGAAAAACTGCTTAGAGAGATTAGCCAAAAACAAACTAAGTCGTATAGGGTAATTTGTTTTGCGCACTTGGACACTTTAATTATTCCTAATGGGGAAGAAGATAGAGGCTATATATTTGACGGCTACGTTTTGCTTGCAGACCCTATTAGAGAAGAAGTAAAGAAAGCCGTTTATGATTGTAATAGGGCCGGCATAAAAATAAAAATGCTTACTGGCGACAATTACCAAACTGCTTTTGCCATAGCCAAAGAACTAAATATTGCAACTTTAGAAAGCCAAGTGGTTAATGCTACTGAATTAGAGAGCCTTACCGACAAAGAACTTTCAAAAAGGTTGGACAAAGTGACGGTTATTGCAAGAAGTACGCCTAATTTGAAATTAAGGATTGTAAAAGCCTTAAAAAACAACGGCGAAGTGGTTGCCGTTACGGGTGACGGAATAAACGATGCACCTGCCATTAAACACGCCGATATTGGTATTGCAATGGGTGTAAGTGGTAGCGAAATAACAAAGGAAGCGGCAGACGTAATACTTTTAGACGATAGTTTTGCAACGGTAGTAAAAGCCGTGTCTTTCGGGCGGACGGTTTATAAAAACTTGCAAAGGTTTATACTTTTTCAGTTGTCTGTAAACTTATCGGCTTTGTTGTTTATTACCGTGTGTGCAATACTTGGCAAACCCACACCTTTTAACACCTTGCAACTATTATGGATAAACGTTATTATGGACGGACCACCAGCCCTTACGCTTGGGTTAGAAGGTGTTGACGATAGATTATTAAATTATAAACCTATAAAAAGAGAGCAAGGCATAGTTTCAGGTAAAATGCTACTTCGCATTTTGTTTAACGGTATTTTTATAGGTGGCGTGCTTATTTGCGAGTATCTATTTAACTTTATGGGGGTAGCGGAAAAGGAAAGGTCAAGCGTTTGTTTTTCTCTTTTTATCTTGTTTCAATTATTTAACGCTTTTAATAGCCGTGAACTTGGCAAGGAAAGTATATTTAAGGGTTTTACTAAAAATAAAATAATGCTTTTAACTTTTTTATTAACCTTTATAATACATATTTTTATCGTTCAGGTGGCGTACCCTATATTTTTAATTACACCGTTAAGTATGGTTAGTTGGTTAAAATGTTTAGGGGTGGCAATAACAATAGTGTTTATAAGTGAAGCATATAAACTTATATATAGAGTAGCAAAAAGAAATAGAAAATAGTAAATAAAAAAGAAAAAAGAGCATAAACTATAATCAGTATGGCAAAGATGTGTATAACGGAAAAGATAGAGGGTATATCAAATTTATTATATATACAGTCTGCATTATCAGAACTATTTAAGTCTGCAGACTGTAGCGTGCAGTTGAAAGAATTAGAGTTTAGAAGTGAACTTGAAATTACTTGCCCTGAGTATTTTTTTGATATAATAAAGGCAGAAGTGAAAGATAAGGTTGCAGAAATTATAGTAATTAAGTACAAGTATGACTTTTTCAAAAAGAGCATATTTATAAACGGATTAAGCGAAGTAGATAAAGAGATATTATTTGCAAGTTTAATTGCGGCAGACCTTGATGACGACAAACGCTACGTGTTTGAAAAGTTGAAAACCTTTAGCGATATAGCGATAGACGGCGTGTTTAATTTTAGGCTTGCCCCATTAAAGAAAAAGTGGGTGGAAGTTGCTTCATATATTCCGCCGTCTTTTATAAATTCGCAATTAAAGGATTTTATAGGTTATTTATTAGAAAACAAGAAAAAAAGAGTGTATATTGACAACGGTTTAGTATACGATAGCCATTTTAGAAGGCTTAAAAGAAGCACACTTTTGGGTGGGGAAAAGGCGAAACTTACAAGGGAAGTTTTGCTTAGCAACTGTGGGGAAATTGAAATAAGTGGAATATTGCCACAAGACGAAGAAAAATATATGAAAGAGTATTACGGCGATAAAATATCGTTTATGCCAACAATAAATTGTTAAAAAAGGTTGACAAAAGATAATTTAAAGGTTATATTTAATGTAGAAAAGATAATAACTTCGTTTATTTTCGGACAAGTAGCGCCTTTAAAGTTTTTTAGAGAGTGGGGGTAAGGTGCAAGCCTCATAAATGGAAAAGGAAATGCAAAACCACCGAGATAGAAGTAGCGTAGTTGCTTAAACTACAAAATTAAGGCGCAAATTATTTTGCGTGAATTAAGGTGGAACCACGATATATTCGTCCTTAAGCGTATGCTTAAGGGCTTTTTTTATACAGAAAAGGAGAATAAATATGAAAATTACTTTAAAAGACGT
>JAZQVG010000037.1:0-4565 GCA_045631625.1 Christensenellaceae bacterium | reverse complement strand
ATAAAAATAAAGAACAATTAAAAATTTTTGAAAAAGAAAACTGCACCGTTGAGTTTGTTGACGTAAACGAAAGAATGAATCAAATTACAAAGAAATTAGTGGTGCGTGATTATTATACTTTAGCAATTTTTTACAGGTTATTTATACCGTCGCTATTTCCAACTTACGATAAAATATTATACTTAGATTGTGATATGGTTGCAGTTGGTGACGTCAAGGAAATGTTTGATATTGAACTTGGTGATAATATCGTTGGCGCCGTTAGGGAAGAAGTTATGACGGAAGTTGATGCTTTTGGTAGATACAGTGAAGATTGTTTAGGCGTACTAAGAAAGGATTATTTTAATTCTGGATTATTAATGATAAACTGTAAAGAATATAAAAAACAAAAGGTTGAGCAAGGTTTTTTAGATTTGTTACATAAATATACTTTTGAAGTTGCACCGGACCAAGATTACCTTAATATCTTATGTAAAGGTAAAGTAAAAAAGTTTGGTATTGAGTGGAACAAGGCGCCATTAAAAGACGTTGAATTTGACGAAAATAAATTAAAAATTATACATTATAAACTTTGGTATAAGCCTTGGCAATATAGTGATATCTTATATGATAAATATTTTTGGGGATTTGCTGAAAAAACAACCTATTACGACCAAATAAAAGATATGAAAAAAAATTACGGTTATGAAAAGGTAGTTAGAGATTTGATGGCATATAAAAAGTTGGTGCGCCTTGCACTTTCTTATGCGAACGATGAAAATAATTATTTTAACAAAGAGGTAAAGTTAAATTATGTTGTCAACGGATAGACAAGAAGTTCTAAAAAAAATCAGTGAATATGAAAAAGCAGGCACTTTTAACTTGGACGTTGAAATAGACCCACCGGTAGTTTCTCTAAATCCGGAAGACGTCGATTATACCAATAAAAAATTATCTAGTAAAATTGCAACTAAACTTGCTAATCTTTTAGCAATTTCATATTACGAAAAGCAAATTAAGGCAGGTGATTTTACTATAAAAGAAGTAATAGGCTTAGAAAATTTATCTGCTTTAAGTGGTGGCGCAATTTTAACGTGTAACCACTTTAATAGAGCTGATAATTACGTTATGTATAAAGCAATAAAGCCTAAACTTAAAAGAGGACAATATCTTTATAAAGTTATAAAAGAAGGAAATTATAATGCTTATAAAGGACTTCTTGGATATTTTTTTAAGCATTGTAATACTTTGCCACTTTCTTCAAATTTAAGGGTAATGAAAAAATTTATGACTGGTGTAAAAGAATTACTTAATAAGGGCGAAAAGATTTTAGTGTACCCAGAACAAAGTATGTGGTGGAATTATACTAAACCTAGACCTTTAATGATTGGCGCCTTTAACATTGCATCACAAAATAACGCACCCGTTTTACCTTGTTTTATAACTATGGAAGATGGAAAAAAGGTTTTATCAGACGGCTCGTTATCAAAAATATACACGGTACATATTATGCCTGCAATTTACCCTGAAAAAAACTTATCAAATAAAGAAAACGCCGTAATGATGCAACAAAAAAATGCAGAGTATTGGGCAAAATGTTATAAAGATTTTTATGGGGAAAAGTAAACATGTATTTTATAATCGTTTTAGTCGCAATGGCGGTAATTTTTTTAGTAAATCTTTTAGTAAATCCATATTTATATAATCTTGAAACGTGGTATATTTTAGCGGCTGTTATTGTAAATACCGTTGCCGTAATTGCTGTTTCGGGGTTAGTTGCTACAATTGTTAGAAAGTGCATACCAGAAAGAATAATGTCCATTGATAATATGGAAATGAAAGTAAATAAAAAGGAAGTTCTTTTTTATGAAAAAATAGGCGTTAAAAAATGGAAGGAAAAAATATTAGAACTTGGTGCTACGGCTGGGTTTAGAAAGAACAAGATTTCCGACCCAAAAAATATAGAGTTTACAAAAAGATATATTTTGGAAATTCATTATGGTGTATACGTACATATCTTCGGTATGATAGCAAGTTTTTTAATTATTTTTATCTATCCACTTAAATATTTTTATATGTTTGGACTTCCTGTGGCGTTAGTGAGTGTATTTTTACATTTTCTGCCATTGTGTGCATTAAGATATAATTTGCCCAAATTAAAAAAATTGCATCAATTAAACGTTAAACGGGAAAGCAGAGAAAACTAAATAAAAAGTGATATGGATGTTCTCCAACTACTTTACTTTTTTGTATAATTTAGTTATAATAAAAAAGATAAAGAAGTTGGAGTTTTTTTATGAAATTTATTCATACGGCAGATTTACATTTAGATTCCAAAGTGGAAAAATTATCGGCTGATAAATCTAAGATTATTAGAGAAGAAACGATATACGCTTTTGAAAGACTTGTAGATTATGCTGATAAAAATGAAGTAAAAGCAATTATTATTGCAGGTGACCTTTTTGATGGCGCGAAAGCCTACTTAAAAACACTTAATAGGCTTGTGCAAATTATAGGTGTGCATCCAGATATTGATTTTATTTGTATTTATGGTAACCACGATTTAAATAATAATTTTATATCCACCGTTCAATTTCCTTTTAACTTTAAACTTGTTGGGCAAAATTGGGCTTCTTTTGAGTATGAAAACGTATGTATAAGTGCAATTAGTGTATCAACAAAAAATGCTGATTATTTTGCTGATACTTTATGTGTTGCACCAGATAAATTTAATATAGTTACCGTTCATACCGGTTATAACGATAAAGATAAAGCTGTTATGATGAATTTAAATGTTTTTAAGGATAGAAATATTGACTATCTTGCAATGGGGCACGTGCATCAATATTCAATAAGTGAACTTGATAGGCGTTGTAAATGTTGTTACTCTGGTTGTTTGCAAGGTCGTGGGTTTGATGAGACGGGTGAAAAAGGTTTTGTACTTATAGATACTGATGGGGTTAAAGCAGATTATCATTTTATTCCTTTTTCTAAATACAATTACTATTCAGTTGAATATAGCGTTGATGGTGTAAAAAATTTTTATGAGTTAAAGCAAGAAATTATTGACGATTTAACTGATAAATACGATAAAAATTCCTTGATAAAAGTAATATTAAAAGGAAATAGGTCTGCTCATTTTGACGTCGATAAAGATAGTTTAACTTTAAGGTTAAACGAACTGTTTTTCTTTGCAAAAGTTTATGACCAAACAAAAATGCAAATATCTTTAGAAGATTATATTGAAGACAAGTCTGTTAGGGGAGAATTTGTTAAATTGGTTTTATCTTCAAACTTAACTGATGAACAAAAACAAAAGGTTATCAACTGTGGGCTTGACGCATTAAAGGGGGAAAAGATTTAAAATGAAACTTATAAGTTTAGATATTTCTTCCTTTGGCAAGATAAAAGATTTTCATTATGATTTTACCGATGGGGTAAATAGCATAATAGAACAAAACGGATGGGGTAAAACTACTTTTACCTATTTTATAAAGGCAATGTTTTACGGCGTGGAAGGTAAAACTAAAAAGGCAATTTCTCAAAACGAAAGAAAGAGATTTAAGCCTTGGGGTAGCACCGAAAAATACGGTGGTTCTATAACTTTTTCGTTGAAAGATAAAAAATATAAAATTGAAAGATTTTTTGGTGGTACTGAATCGGAAGACGTTGTAAATTTGATAGATTTAGATACTGGTAAAGTGTTTGAAAAACAAGAAGATTTAGGTAAACGTATTTTTAACGTTGATAGAGACGGCTTTTTTTCAACCGTATTTTTTAGTGAAAACGATTTTGAAATTAAAAGCAACTCAAGTTTGACTGCAAAATTTAATTCCACTTTTGATTCTCAAGATAGTTCACTTTTTGATAATGCTATTGAAAATTTAGAAGAAAGACTTAAAAAATATAAAGCCTTACGTGGCGAAAAAGGTTTGCTTGTAGAAACTAAAAACGAACTTTTTACGACACGTGAAAAATTACAAAACGAAAAGGGTGTGGAAAGTGCGCTTGATACTATAAAAAAAGAAGTTTTTGGGCTTGAAGATGAAGTTAAAGCCCTACTTGTAAAAGAAAAAGAGTTATCAAGCACCATTGAAAAAGTTGCCCTTTACGAAAGCGTAAGGTTGAAAGAAGAAAGATATAATAAACTACTAAAAGAAAAGGGCGAAATAAATGAGATAAAAGAAAAAAGTAGTAAAGTTTTAAAAGGTAAAATTCCTACCGATAAAGAACTTGACGGACTATCATCTATTATTGACGACGTAGTAAAGGTTGATGCAACGCTTGAAAGTGCTAAAAAGGACGTAAATAAACTTCAAGAAAGGACGGCAGAAGTTAAAACTACTAAATTTAGCCCGTTATTTTTCGTTGGTTTAGGCTTAGGTGTAATTTCTTTAATTTTATTTTTAATAAATATTATTGCCGGTGTAATTTCCTTAAGTTTAGGCATTGTTTTAACTATTATTGGCTTAATTTTAGAACCTAAAACAAATGAAAAAGATACAATAAAGGTTTTAATCAATGAAAAGCAAGGCGAAATTGAAAAAATAAGCAAGATAAAAGAAGAATATACAAATTTTGTTAAA
>JAZQVG010000036.1:0-5620 GCA_045631625.1 Christensenellaceae bacterium | reverse complement strand
GCAATCAATTTAGAAGGTAAAGTAGCAGTTGTCACTGCCGCAAGCCAAGGTTTAGGAGAAGCTCTTGCAATGCGTCTTGACAAAGAAGGTTGTAAAGTTGCAGTTTGCGACATCAATTTTGATGGTGCAAAGGCAGTTGCTGCAAAACTTAAAGACGCTATTGCATTATCAGTAAACGTAACGGACTATGCACAATGCGAAGCGGCTGCAAAAGCAGTATTAGACAAATGGGGGAGAGTTGATATTTTAATCTCAAATGCTGCTATCGTTAAGAGTGGCGATATTTTTAGTTTAACGCCAGAAGCATTTAAACTTGTAACGGATATCAACTTAAACGGCTACTTTAATACGGTTAAGGCTTTTGCTCCATCAATGCTCGAAAATAAATATGGTAGCATAATCCAAATCAACAGTAAGTCTGGTAGAAAAGGCAGTTTCAAAAACGGTGCTTACGCTTCAAGTAAGTTTGGTGGTGTTGGCTTAACGCAAAGTTTGGCTTTAGAGTTTGCTGAAAGTGGCGTTAGGGTAAACTGCATTTGCCCGGGTAACCTATTAAACTCTCCACTTTGGGTAAATAGTTTATTTAAACAATACGCTGCAAACCAAGGTATTACTGAAGAAGAAGTAAGGGCTAAATATATCAACCAAGTTCCAATGAAACGTTCTTGCGAATATAAGGATATTGAAGACGTAATGGTGTTCTTAGCATCAGACTATTCAAGTTATATGACAGGTCAAGCAATCAACGTTACAGGTGGCCAACAAATGTAATTTTAACTTATAAATAAACTTAAAAGCGAGGACAAATCGTCCTCGCTTTTTTTGGTCTAGTTTTTTTTATAACCTACCAATCCCAGTCGGGTATGTATTTGGTTGATTGGCTTTCAAACTCCTGGTACAATGCGTTTTTTAGCCCCAAATCAATGGCGTGCTGTAAAACGCTATCATATTCACGCCTAGTTATTTTTCGCTTTAGTTCAGGGTATTTATCAAGCATACCAAAAGGTGTGTATTGACTCATTATATTGATATATGCACTATCTTTAATTGAACTAAACCAATCTAAAATTTTCTTGCTATTATCAACGTTTTGTGGTAAAACTAAATGCCTTACGCAAACACCTTTTATCATCTTTTCGCCGTCGAATTTAAGTGGTTTATTAAGCATATATTTTATCGCTTTATCAGCCACTTCAAAATAATTTTCCTTTCCGCAATAACGCTTAGAAATTTCAGGGGAAAAGTATTTCATATCGGGTAAATATACGTCTATATAGTCGTTTATTTTTTCAAGCGTTTCTACCTTTTCATAGCCGTGTGTGTTGTATACGATAGGAATTTTTGGCTTATAAATATTAAACGCTTTAATAATTTGGTCGGCATAGTGGGTGGGGGTGACAAGGTTTATGTTTTCTGCACCCATATTCTCAAGTTGAATAAATATATCTGCAAGTTCATTAGGCGTAATTTCTTTGCCCCTATTATTTCTTGATAAATCGTAGTTTTGGCAAAAAACACACCCTAAAGAACACCCACAAAAAAAGATAGTGCCACTACCGTTTTTATGGGAAATAAAAGGCTCTTCAAAAGGGTGAAGATAAAATTTTGCAATTTTAATTTTGTCCTTAACTTTGCATAAGCCAATAGAAGTAGACCTATTTACGTTGCAGTTGTTAGGGCATAGTGTACAATTATTCAAGTTCAAACGCACCCGTGTATAATTGATAATATTGTCCACGCTTTTCAATAAGTTCCTTATGAGAACCACGTTCTATAATTCTACCGTTAGACAATACCATAATGACGTTAGAATTTTGTACGGTAGAAAGCCTATGTGCAATTACAAAAACAGTTCTACCTTGCATAAGCCTATCAGTACCTTTTTGAACAAGCGCTTCAGTTCTGGTATCGATAGAAGAAGTTGCTTCGTCTAAAATCATAACAGGTGCATCTTTTACGGCGGCACGTGCTATTGATAAAAGTTGTCTTTGCCCTTGCGATAGGTTGCCACCATCAGCCGTAAGCATAGTATTGTAGCCGTCTGGTAAACGTGTTATAAAATCGTCGGCATAAGCAAGTTTTGCCGCTTCAATACACTCTTCATCAGTTGCAGAAAGTCTGCCGTAACGTATGTTTTCCATAACCGTACCTGTAAATAGGTTGGTGTCTTGTAAAACTATGCCAAGTGAACGACGTAAGTCTGCCTTTTTAATTTTATTTATGTTAATACCATCGTATCTAATTTTACCATCTGCAATATCGTAAAAACGGTTTATAAGGTTGGTAATCGTCGTCTTGCCGGCACCCGTTGCTCCAACGAAAGCAATTTTTTGGCCAGGGTTAGCGTATAAACTTACGTTATGAAGTACAATTTTTTCTGGCACGTATCCAAAATCAACGTCAAACATTTGAATATCGCCCTTAAGTTCTGTATAAGTGATAGTACCGTCTTTCTTGTGTGGGTGTTTCCAAGCCCAATGCCCAGTCCTTTCTTCGCACTCAGTAATAGTACCGTCTTTATCAATTTTACAACGAACTAAAGTGACGTACCCATCGTCCGTTTCTTCTTCAACATCAAGCAAATCAAAAATTCTAGAAGCACCTGCTAAACCCATAACGATAGCGTTTAATTGTTGCGAACTTTGTGAAACTTGACCGGTAAATTGTTTACTTATAGGTAGGAAAGACATAATTATAATTAAGAAGCCTGCGGGGTCGTAAGGTTGTAAACCTGTTATAGTTAAATTTCTTGCGCCCAACACTACTAATACGCCACCAACAAATGCTATAAGTACGTATAAAATATTACCCAAATTACCCATAATAGGCATTAAAATATTAGCAAAAGTGTGTGCGTTTTTACTATCTTCAAAAAGTTTATCGTTTTTCTCGTCAAAGCCTTTTTTAGATTGTTCTTCGTGGCAGAAAACTTTAATAACCTTCTGTCCGTGCATCATCTCTTGTATATAACCTTCTTCATCGCCAATAGAATCTTGTTGGCGCATAAAATATTTAGCGCTTCTACCACCTACAACTTTGGTTACGAAAGTCATTGCCACAATACCTGCAAATATTACTAAAGATAACCAAATACTAAAATTAAACATTAATATTAGTAGGGTGATAATACTTATAAGCGACATACAAAGGCTTGGTATACTTTGCGATACTAATTGGCGTAAAGCGTCCGTATCGTTAGTGTATAAACTCATAATATCGCCCGTCTTATTTTGGTCGAAAAATGAAATTGGGTAAGACTGCATTTTATTAAACATTTTCGTGCGAATTTGGTGTAAAAAGGTTTGTGTTAATACAGCCATAAGTCTTGTATAGGTAAATGAAGCAACTAAGTTTGCACCATAAACACAAATCATAGTCGTAAAAATTTTAATTAAGGTAGGCAAAGTTTTAGCCCAAGCGTCGCTTGCTTCCATACCATTATTAATAAGTCCAAGCCCACCCTTTAAGGTGTCTAAAACGTTATTTAAAAAGATTGAAGAAGATACGCCCGTTATACCACTAACAATTATACAGAAACAAGCCGTTATCAATAGTTTTTTATTTTGGCTAAATAGGAGAGAAAGTAAACGTTTCATCGTGCCTTTTTTGGCTTTTTGCTTTGTGCCCTTAAATCCGCCTTTTCTACCAGGTGCTCTCGGTGGCATATTACTTTACCTCCTTTTCATTTTCTATTTTGTTTTGTGAATAATAAAGTTCGCTATAAATGTCGTTATTATTCAACAATTCATTATGATTGCCTACGGCAACAATTTTACCGTTTTCCATAATGATTATTTTATCAGCGTCTTGTACTGAAGCAATACGCTGTGCAATTATAATTTTAGTAGTTTCCGGTATATATTCTTTAAATGCCTTTCTTATAAGTGCGTCAGTTTTGGTGTCAACTGCACTTGTAGAGTCGTCAAGTATTAAAATTTTAGGCTTTTTAAGAAGTGCCCTAGCAATACATAACCTTTGCTTTTGCCCACCAGAAACGTTTACGCCACCTTGGTCAATATATCTATTGTAGCCGTCTTTATTTTCACGTATAAATTCGTCTGCTTGTGCAAGTTCGCAAGCATTTTTAACTTCTTCTTCAGTGGCATTTGGGTTGCCCCAACGCATATTTTCTAAGATAGTGCCAGAGAAAAGCACGTTCTTTTGTAAAACCATTGCCACAGAATTACGTAAAGAGTCAAGGTCGTAATCTTTTACGTTTTTACCAGCAACCTTTACTTCTCCCGTAGACACGTCGTATAAACGTGGTATTAAACTAACAAGCGTACTTTTACTGCTACCCGTAGCACCTATAATACCCACCGTTTCGCCACTATTTATCTTTAAGTTTATATCGGCAAGCGTGTATTTTTCTGCCGTTGACTTATATTTAAAGTTAACGTTTTCAAATTCAATTTCGCCGTTTTCAACCGTTTTAATAGCGTCTTTTGGTGAAACTATGTCGCTTTCTTCCGTCAATACTTCACTAATTCTTTTTGCAGAAGCAGCAGATATGGTTAGCGTCACTAATATCATAGAAAGCATCATTAAACTCATAAGAATTTGGAAAGAATAACTCATAAAACTTTGTAGTTCAGTAAGTTGAAGTAGTCTTTGATTGTCTTTCAAGATAAATATAGAACCAACTATATATATTGAAATTAAGCCGGCGTAAACGCAGAAATTCATGATAGGTGTGTTTAATGCAATAAGTTTTTCAGCCTTTATGAAATCGTTTTTAACGTTAGATGAAGCCTTGTTGAATTTTTCCTTTTCATAATCTTCTCTAACGTAAGATTTAACAACACGCATAGCCCTAATATTTTCTTCAACACTTTCGTTCATAGCATCGTAGCGTTTGAATATTTTGTTAAAGAAAGGCACTGCTTTAGTGATGATAAGAACTAAAGAGATAGCCAAAATAGGTGCTGTCGCCAAAAATATAAGTGCCATCTTAGGGTTGATTGAAAATGCCATAATCATAGAGAAAATCAACATAAAAGGAGAACGCACGGCAGTTCTTATAATCATCATATAAGACATTTCAACGTTTGCAACGTCCGTGGTAAGCCTTGTAACTAAACTTGAAGTGGAAAACTTATCGATGTTGCTAAAAGAAAAATCTTGTATTTTATAGTACATATCTTTTCTTAAGTTTTTAGCAAAACCGCTAGATGCAACAGCGCAAAATTTACCTGATAAAGCACCACAGGTGAGTGATAAAAACGCAATAAATATAAGCGTCAAACCAAACGCTAAAATAACCATAAGTAGATTAGCGTTTTTAGGGCTACCGTTAGTTAAAAAATCAACTATATTTTTTACTATTGGTTTAGGGTTTGCATTTTGTCCGGTAACGTATTCAATTGCACCTAAAAGATAGGTCATAATAAGCGGAATAAAACACTCTAAAACAACCTCCATCATTATAAAAATAGGTGCTAAAATGGAAGGGGTTTTATATTGTCTAATTGACCCACTAATAGTCTTTATCATAGGTATAAAACCTACCGTTTTATTGGCATTTTTACCGCTATTTTTTGCCATTTTGTCTCCTTATAAAAGTAATCGATTTCTTATAAATTTTTAACAAAAATACATTAAAAAATTTTAAAAAGTTTGT
>JAZQVG010000035.1:0-10022 GCA_045631625.1 Christensenellaceae bacterium | reverse complement strand
CAGGCGTTGTTTCTAAAATTGTTAAGTAATTAACAGTTAAAAACAAAATTAAAAGGCGTAAGATACTTACGCCTTTTGTTTTTATATTTTTAGACAAAAACACAAGAAAAAAACAGCCTAAGTTTAGGCTGTTTTCTTTTTAGTTTTGTTTGATATTCTTAGTTAAAAGAATCTTTAAATGCCTTGCCAAACTTAAAAGCAGGAACTTTGCTTGCTGCAATGTCAATTTTAGCACCTGTCTTTGGGTTGATACCAGTTCTTGCTGCTTTTGATTTAACTTCAAAAGTACCAAAACCAGAAATTTGGATTTTTTCGCCAGCCTTTAAACCGTCAGCAACAGCAGCTGTGAAAGCATCTAATGCAACACCAGCATCCTTAAGTGTAATACCTGCGTTGTTAGCAATAGCCCTTATCAATTCGTTCTTATTCATATCAATTCCTCCATACTTTCTTATTCTAATTATACCACATAAAAAAATTTTTTCAAGGGGGTTTTTTAAAAAAATGGTTAAAAAATGCAATTTTTTTTGCAAAAAACCCCAAAAAATCGCTATTTCGCCCTTTTGCTTGACTTTTTTTTATCTATAATTTACTATATAAGTAGTATGTTAAATAAAAATGTTAGTTATAAATCTCTGCTTATTAAAGAGTTAGATACAATTTCATCTAAATTTCTATCGACTTATAAGGCTAAAAATACTAACCTTGTAAGGTTTTTTGATGGCGATTTTATTGATAGGGCAAGTTATTTAGCAAGCACTGTTTTTCCAAACGGCAAAGTTGCTATCTTTTATACTATTAAAACGTTAGATGATTACGCAGAAAAATTAAATACTAAACTAAAAAGCGTTGGCTTAGACACAATAAACTTTGTGGTAGATAGTGATAATACGATAGACGTAAATAAGTTAAACAAATACTTTTTGTTGCCAGATGACGTTAGGGGTATTATAGTTACCGATAGTACCCTTATTACAATGACAGAATATATTTGTTCTGTAAAAAATATAGCGTTAGTTGCACCTATAAACGATTTTATATTTAAACCAATTTCTAATAGAATTTATATTAAAAATGGCAATGAAATAGATTATGTAAAAGTAAGTTTAGATAGGTATTTTATCGTTGACACCCTTTCTCTATCAAAAAGTGATAAAAAGGCAGACGCTTATGCACTTATTATGGGTAGACTAATAAGCCTTTTAGATTATCGTGTAAGAACTTGTGTGGACGTAAAAAATAGAGACGTTAATTTATATAATTTTGCAAAAGAAAGCATAGTAAAAGTTTTTAATATTTTTAGTTATAATTACCAATCTCAAACGGAACTTTTAATTTATACTCTATTAAAATTAGAATTGGCAAATTTATATTTAGAAGGTGAATTAGACGATTTTTCTGCAGTTAACAATGCTTGCTATCTATATGGTAGTAGCGAAATTTTAATGGATGCAATAGGTGCTTTTATAAACTTGTATTCGGTTGGTTTTTCAAACGATTACGATAATATTTTAAGTGTGGTTGATTATAACGAAATTTTTGATGAATTAAAAGATAAAAGTTATCTAAACCAATTAGACTTGCTAAAGAGTTTATTGGATAGGTCAAACACCTTTATAAATAATAGCGAAAAGTTTAAAAGTTATTCGTTAAATTTAACGGCTGAAGTGGACGGGTTAAAACAAGCATACCAAAAAATCAAAAAGAGTTTTATTTTGCTTGGTGGTAAACTTTTAACTAATGAACAAAAGGACGAAAAACGCTACGTAGACGCTATTAAGTACGCTGGCGATTTACCGTTATCATTTAATGGTATGAGCATACTTAGTGAAAAGGGCATAAATCGACTTATACAATAAAAGCCTATAATATAACGTTTAAAAAATAAAAAAAAGTCAATACTCTTCCTATGGAAAGGAAGGGTATTTTTATTTTTAAAAAACTTTATTCTATATTAGTGGTGCTACTGTGCGTTTTTACTGCGATAGGCGTTTATCTATCGGCGCAAGAGCCCATTTTTAAAAAATACTCTAACACTTACGAAGTTGCTTTGTTTACGGCATCTTCAAACGCAAGTTTTACAATTGTTGATAGTTTTAATTATCGTTTTTTAGGTGATAAAAAGGGCGAAAGTTGTGAAATTGATGCAAAAAACTTTAATTTAAGTGAAATTTTGTGCGATTTACAAGCAAATTTGGTGTTTACTGATGAGTTGGACGATATCACTTGCTATTACGCTTACACTGATAAGATAAAAAATTTTATAGTAATTGAAGGCAAAAAAGTAAACTTACATTTTGCCGTTAAAAACGATAGGGTAAAATTAGGCTCTCCAATAATATTTGGTGGTTATTAATTTTTTTAAGAAAGCACGTTTAATTACATAATTTATGGGTATAACCCAAATGGAAACTTGAAAAGGAGAAACAAAAAAATGAAAAATCAAAGTAGATTTATTGATTACTTAAAGAAAAATGCCGTATACCTAATAGTAGCGTTTTGTATTTTGGCGATAGGCTTGTCACTTACTATGTTCTTTTTAGAGAAGGACAATCTAACTTCATCTAATAACGATATACCAGTTGATACGCCTATAGAAGAAACACCAGGCGAAGTTGACGAACTTGTTATAACTTTCGTTATGCCGGTTGAAAAGACGACTTCTATATTAGAATATAGCGACAGTATGGTATTTAATGA
This sequence comes from Christensenellaceae bacterium, assembly GCA_045631625.1. Lineage (GTDB taxonomy): Bacteria > Bacillota > Clostridia > Christensenellales > Borkfalkiaceae > UBA1259. Next base: position 7,322 of record JAZQVG010000035.1, on the reverse strand, counting down.
AACGTTAGGCAGATATTCAGCGCATATGGCAACAGACTTTTTTGCTGAAGAAGGGACGGCAGTTTTAGCAGTATTTAACGGTAAAATCGAAAGTATTGAAGAAACGCTTTTATATGGCACAACCGTAACTATCGACCACGGCGATGGCTTAAAAACCATTTATAACTCTATCGAAACGGACGAAAACCAAATTTTCGTGGGTAAGGTTGTAAAGACGGGCGAAGAAATTGGCACGGTGTCTACAACTAACCGTCAAGAGTATAAGTCAGGTGCACACTTACACTTTGAAGTTAAGGAAGACGGCGAAAAAATCAATCCGTCAAAATATCTTACTATTGAAGAAAAGTAAAAGGACAAATTAAGTAATAATAAAATAAAACTTCGAATAGAATAACTAAAAAAAGTATTCTTTTCGGAGTTTTTTTAATGAGAAAAATTTTTTCAACAAAATGGATATGCTTTCCCTTAGCGCTTATCACTTTAATTAGTAGTCTTTTTTTAGTAAGTTGTGCAGATAATTGTGCAAAAAGGGAAAATGCAACTTCTTACGAAATACAAGCAAGTTTAGAAGATAACGTTTTAACGGCTGAGCAAACGGTTTGTTTTTTTAACTGTTATGACAATGCTTTTAGCGTGTTAAAATTTAATATTTTTGGCAATGCTTTTAGAAAAAACGCTATTTATAGTCCAATTTCTAACCAATACGCCACAAGGGCTTACTATGATGGCTACGATTACGGCAATATGGAAATAACGACTGTCCGCCAGAACGATAAAGATTTACAATTTGAAATTTGTGGGCAAGATAAAAATATTTTAGCAGTGTCGTTAGAAAATGAAGTTTTCCCCGACGAAAGCGTGACAATTTATATGGAATATAAACTTACGCTTGCAAAAGTTAAGGCACGTACGGGTATAACGTTAAATACGGTAAATTTAGGAAACTTTTACCCAATACTTTGCGGGGTGGAAGATAATGCTTTTTATGAGTGTGTATATTATGCAAATGGTGACCCTTTTTATAGCGAAGTAGCAGATTATAAAGTGACTTTAACTTGTGATTGTAACTACGTGGTTGCTTCAAGTGGAAATTTACTTGACGAAAAGAAGATTGACGATAAACGACAATACGTTTATGAAGCAGACAATCTTCGTTCGTTTGCATTGGTCTTAAGCAAAAATTTTAAAGAACTTAGCCAAGAGATAGACGGCGTGCTTGTAAAATACTATTACTATCTTGACGAATCGCCTGAAAAGTCTTTAGAATACGCCATAAAAAGTATAAATTACTTTTCAAAAACTTTTGGGAAATACCCATATAAAACGTATTCCGTGGTTCAAACGGGTTTTATACAAGGTGGCATGGAATATTCAGCATTAGTAATGATTTCAACCGACTTAGACCAAAGCGAATACGGCGAAGTAATAGTACACGAAACGGCACACCAATGGTGGCAAACGGCAGTTGGCAACAATGAAATAAAATACGGCTTTTTAGACGAAGGATTGACGGAATATTCGGTAGTATTATTTTACGAAAATCACGCTGAATATGGCGTAAAAAGAGAAAGTATGGTAAAATCTGCAGAGCAAACTTTTAGGGTGTTTTGTTCAGTATACGACAAGGTTTTTGGTAAGATAGATACCACGATGAATAGAAGTTTAGATAAATATATAAGCGAATACGAATACGTAAATATAGCATATATAAAGCCCGTTATTATGTACGATACTTTAAGAGTTAGCATAGGCGACGAGAGATTTTTTAAGGGCTTAAAAAAATATTTTGAAGATTATAAATTTAAAAATGCAACGCCAGACGACTTGGTTGGAGAATTTGAAAAGATAGGGGCGGGAACTAACGGTTTTTTTGCAAGTTTCTTTGACGGAACAGCAATTATATGATTGACAAACGGCTAAAACAATGGTAAACTTAATAAAGTATAAGGATAATTATGTCCGTAGGAGATACTATGAAGAAGTTTATCACAACAATAGTTATATGTTTGCTAGCGATTACGACAGTTTTTTCACTAGTTGCTTGTAATGGTGCAGATGCAAACAAAAAAGAAGCAGGCTTATATTATAAGGTTTTGAAAGGTGACGATTTTTATACAGTTTACGATTACGTTGCTGAAGATGGTAAAACCGTTTTAGACCTTAACGAATATAATAAAAACGGTGTTGTAATTGGCAAAATTGCAAGCGGGGCATTTAAAAACAACGATACTATAAAAGAAATTATCGTACCAGAAACGGTTGAAGAAATTGCAAGCGGTGCATTTAGTAATATGAAAGCGTTAGAAAAAATCACGTTACCTTTTATTGGTAAAAATGCAAATGCAGATACTTTCTATGGCGAAAGCGCACCAAGTGAAGAAAAATCTATCGACGCACAAAGGACTTTGGCTTACTTATTCGGTACGGAAAGATATGCCGGTGGTGCTTCTATAACAAGTAATTACGGTGCAGGCAGTGCAACGTACTACGTTCCTGCTACTTTACAAGAAGTGACCATTACTTGTGAAAAAGAAGGTAGAGATGCTTACGGCATACCAATGTTTGCGTTTAACGGTTTTACTGCAATTTCTAAAGTTAACTTAATTGGTAATATTGACGTTATCGGTGTAAGCGCATTTGACGGTTGCCATGCACTAAGTTCTATCAATATTCCTGCTTCAGTAAAGGAAATTAAAGATTACGCTTTTGCAAATACCGATTATCTTGATAAAGGTTTAGATATTAAAGATAGTAAGTTTGTTAAGATTGGAGTAGGTGCTTTCCAAAACGCAAAAATCACTTCAATCGTTTTACCAGAAACAGTAAAGGAAATTGGTGAACAAGCGTTTGTAGGTTCCACCTTAGCAAGCATCACACTTTCAAAAGATTTAGTTTTAATTGACGCTTACGCTTTCTATGGTTGTGAAAAATTGGCTACGGTTGACCAAAGTAAAGTTGCTGGTACAATCAGTCTAAAGAACAGTGCTTTTGAAAATTGTAAATTATTAGTATCTTCTACTTTAACTAAAATTTCAGTAGACGGTGCAAACGTATTTGCAGGCACGAAATAATAATAAAAAAATAAATTAAAAGAGATAAAACCATTGGTTTTATCTCTTTTTTATTTTAATTTTTTAGTTTTTAACGATACTTGTTAAAGTGTAAGTTAAAGTGCCTATCGTGCTATTTCTTGCATATTCGTAAATAGGTGATTCAATTTTAAATATATACGCCTTGTTTTGAAGTTTGCCTTTGTTTGAATTTGCCGTCTGTATATAAACGCTTTGTTCACTACCCGTTGCGTTAGTTTGATTTACGTAATAAGTATATTTTGCAAGTGAAATAGTTTCGTCAGTAAAAGTTGTGTCGTTATATAAAAGTTCGTCTAAATTATACGTTGTTGATTTATCTTTTTTGATGTATAACGATTTCTTTTCGCCATAGGCAATTGAAACAGTTGGGAGTGTAGTACCTGCATCTTCAGCCAAAGATAAATTTCTTATTGCAAAAAATAATTGGTTGTTGTCAATCAAAGTTTTTGCAGTATATTTATATTCGTTTTCAACAGTAGTAGGGTTGCTTCCAATATCTTTCACTTTTTTTATGGTGTATTTATCTTTTTGATAGTTAACGATATACTCATCATCAAAATCGCTAACTGCAATATTATCTGCAATACCTATTAAAGTATATTTTGACCTTGTGTAAGAATAGATTGGCGCAAGGCTATCTTTTACGGAAGCGAAAACAATTTTCGTTTGAACACTGTCGTTATACGTCTTGGTCTCCCTACCAGGGAAGTTATAAGTTGCCGTAGCAGATAAGTTAGTTGTTAGCAGATAAAAGTTTTTATATGCTAAACTGTTATAAAGCGAATTACTTTGTACGGTAGTTTTCAACTGTTCATCTTCACTAAGATGGTTTATATCATCATAATAGGTAAAGGTGCTTGTATAAGTACCATCAAAACTAAAGGTAAAATCATCAGTAGTATCACTGTCAATAGAAGATACCCTATAGGTAAGAGTTTCACTTTTACCAGGGGTGTTGTCGTGCACGTTGTTGTTAAAAGACAACTGTGTATCTGCCCCACACCCCGAAAGCGCAAAAGTAAGCGCCAGCGAACAAGCAAGAATACCGAAAAATCTTTTTTTCATTTTATTCTCCGTTTATTAAATATATAAGTATATTACCATATTTTAATCAAAAAGTAAACTTAACCACTTAAAAAAGCCAAAAACTTTTAAAGACAAAAAATAAAAGAAGGTAGTGTGTCAATACTTCTTGAAAAGGGAGCAATGATGTGGTAAAATAAAAAAGTAAAATATTTTGGAGAAATTATGGTAAAACTGTTATTAACAAACTCATATTTTAATACCTTTCCATTGCTAATAAACGAACTTGCCCCTACGAAAGATGATTTAGATGCAAAAAAAATTATTTTTTGTGAAGACGCTATTTCGCTTATGACGGAACGGGCAATTTGCAATGCCTTTAACGGCACTTTAAATACGCAAGTAAATTCTTTTGGTAACTATTTATACTTAAATAAGCCTACCACTAACGTTTTGTCTATGGAAGGCTCTATAATGGTTACTAAAAAAGTATTATCTTCAGCAACCCTTAGCCGTTTTAACCAAAATAAAGTTGACAGTGCAACCACTTTATACAACGTTATAAATAAATTAAAAAGTTCTCTAATTACGCCTAACGACCTATTAAAGTGTGCTGAAAATACAAATGGTATATTAAAGGATAAACTTTTAGATATAGCAAAAGTTTACGATGCTTATGAAAACTATTTAATAGACAATAAACTAATAGACCAAAACACAGCGTTTACCTTTTTACCAGACGTTGTAAAAAATGATGGGCAATTAGAAAATACAGACGTATATATTTTTGGATTTAATAGCATATCTGAAAATGTAAAAAAAGTTATAGCAGAACTTATTAAAAAGGCAAAATCAGTTACGGCAATTTTAACAAGCGGCGATAACCCTTACGTTTACCTTAACGAAGCAGAAAGGGGCTTTTTAGACGTATGTAAAAGCCTAAACGAAAAGGTTATAATTACTCGTGATGATGGTGGGCTTTATAATGAAAGCAAAATAGTATTAGATAATATCTTTTCTCCAAAAACAGTAAAACTTAACAAGACGAAAACTGACAAAATTTTTTCCTATAGTGCAAGCAGTGTTTACGATGAAGCAAGTAAAGTTGCAAACGTAATTAAGCAAAAAGTAATAAATGAAAACGCAAGATACCGTGATTTTACTATTGCTATACCTGACGCGCAAATTTACTTTGAAGCAATTACGGAAGCATTTAGAAACCAAGGCATTGCCTACTTTTTAGATGCGAAAAAGAAACCGTTAAATCACCCTTTAATACAACTTATTTTTTCCTTTATTGAAGTTAAAAGGTTGGGGTTAAATAGACGGTTATTTTGCGATATCTTAAAAAATCCGTTATTTAGCGAAGATAAAAATTTTAATGATAAATTAGAAAACTTACTTTTAAAATTCAATCTAAACTATAGCCGTTTAGAATTGCCGTTTAATTTTGATTGTGATAGTGGCGAACTTAAAAAATACGAAAGTATAAGGCTAAAAATTGTTGATATTTTTTCTAAAAATACGGACGGCTATTTGGTAAAAGAAATTTACGAAATGCTAAATAAGTTAGACGTAGAAAGTAAACTTTCCACTTTTTCTAATACTTTAGAACAACTTGGTGAGTTAGAAGAAAAGGCTGTAAACGACCAAATTTATAAGGCCATTATTGGTATTTTAGACCAAATTGATAAAATTTTAAATGGTGTAAGATTTAGCGTAAAGGACTTTAAAAACGTATTTTTAAGTGGTGTCAATGCTTTAGAAATTTCTATTATTCCACAGTATAACGACGCAGTATTTATTGGCGAATATAAAAAAGCAGGCATATTAAAGGCAAACTATCTGTTTGCAATGGGTTTAACTAACGCTTTTCCATCTTATAGTGAAGATACTTTTGTTCTTACAGATAGGGAAATTGACTTATTGGAAGACTTAAAAATCAAAATTGAACCAAAAATAAAGGTTGTAAATAGGCGTAAAGTTGAAGGGGCTGTAATGGGCGTCTGTGCTTTTAGAGAACAATTGTATCTATCTTATTACTTTGCAGACGAAGGTGGTAAGACTTATGCTAAAAGTGAAATATTAAACTTTTTTGAAAAGGCGTTTACAGTAAAATCTTTCCCAAAAACACAAGAATATCTATCTAAAGTCGAAGGGCTTAAAAACTTTTCATTAGAGTGTGGCAAGGTTGCAGACCGTAGACAACCCGACCAAACGGGTTTATCTTCCTTCGTGCACGCAATTGATATCGTAGATAGTGAAAAAACACAAGCAGAGGAAAATGATTATTTTACTTTAGATGTCATTAAAGACGATATAGATTATATCCTAAGTGAACATTATAGAGAGCAAAAGATAGAGTTAAAAGAAAATAGTGAAATTTTGGTAAAAGACTTGGCTTCGCCAACAGGGCTTGAAAGTTATTTTAAGTGCCCATATAAATTTTTCTTGTCGCACGGACTTGGGCTAAAAGAAAGAGATTTGGGCGAAGTGGACTATATGAACGCAGGTATACTTAGCCACGCTATTTTTAGCGAATACGTTAAAAATATAGAAAAGGTAAAAGACATAGAAAGTTCAAACAGTTTATTTAATGAAGTTTCTAATAAACTTTTAGAGAAAGAAGAATATAAACGCTATTTATTATCTCCGCAGTCGAAGTTTTCGATAGATAGTTTGCTTAATGCAAATAAAAAGTTGTGTTTTGATATTTTTAATCAATTAGATAAATCACAATTTAAGCCGGATAATGCCAATATAGAAGTTAGGTTTAACGACAAGGGGGCAATTTACCCAGCCGTATCGCTTAGGGGAGGTAAGGTTAAAATTACAGGCACAATCGATAGGGTTGATAGTTATAGTCAAGACGGACAAGAGTTTTGTAGAATAATAGACTATAAAACGGGTGGCATAGATACTGGCGATGAAAGTTTGTTTACAGGATTAAAATTACAGTTATATTTGTATGCTTCTTCCGTTCGTGGTAAAAATGAAGCAGATAAGGAAAGTAAGCGTCAAATAGCAGGCGTTTATTACGTGCAAGCGTCTGATGAGTTTAGTAAAGACGGAACTTCGTCAGTTATGATGCAAGGTAAGACGTTAAAGGACAAAGAAATTACGGAAAAGCAAGATACTACTTTTATAGACGGTAAAAGCGAATTTTTAGGCGTTAGAAAGACGACTAAAAATGAATTTTATAAAGAC
>JAZQVG010000034.1:0-6630 GCA_045631625.1 Christensenellaceae bacterium | reverse complement strand
CTTAAACTTGCACCCGAAGATATGCCACATAATAGCCCTTCAGTTTTAGCAAGTAGCCTTGCACAAGAAAAAGCATCTTCGTCTTTTATAGTTAAAACTTTATCAATTACGCTTAAGTCTAAATTTTTAGGTATAAAGTTTGCACCTATCCCTTGTAGTTTATGTCCGCCCGAAACGCCCTTAGTTATAAGTGGGCTTGAATGCGGTTCTACCCCAACGACTAAAATTTCTTCCTTTTGTTCTTTTAAGTATTTCGCAGTGCCGGAAATGGTACCACCCGTACCAATGCCTGCAACCAATATATCTACCTTGCCTAAACTATCTTCCCAAATTTCTTTTGCAGTAGTTTTATAGTGTGCAGTAGGGTTAGCAATATTATCAAACTGTCCCATTATTATACTGTTAGAAATATTTTTACGTAATTCTTCAGCCTTATCTATTGCACCTTGCATACCAAGTTTGCCGTCGGTAAGCACAACTTCCGCCCCATACGCTTTAAGTAGTTTTATTCTCTCAACACTCATAGTGTCTGGCATAGTTAAAATTACTTTATAGCCTTTTGAAACGGCAATGGCGCTTAGCCCTATACCCGTGTTTCCACTTGTAGGCTCTATAATAGTTCCACCTGCTTTGAGTTTGCCGTCCTTAATAGCACAATTTAGCATTTCTAAAGCCACCCTATCTTTTATGCTACCGGCAGGGTTAAAACTTTCAAGTTTTAATAAAAGCGTACCTTTTAAGTTTAACGCTTTTTGCAAGTTTTTAGCGTGAAATAATGGGGTTTTACCCACTAATTCATCAATGCTTTTATAAATCAAAGGTCTTTCTCCTTTAATAATTTTTTAATTTTTTCAATAGCCCTAAATCTATGGCTTACTGAATTTTTTTCTTCATCACTTGCAATACCCATACTTTTATCGAGGTCAAGTGAGTGAAATATTGGGTCGTAGCCAAAACCGTTTACACCAACTTCTTCCCTTTCGATATATCCTTTAGTTTCGCCAAGGGTAGAAAGTATTTCGCCGTTTGGAAAATATACAACCATACAACAAACGAACTTTGCAGTACGTAAGTTGTTATCCAAAACCTTTTCTAATTTTTTAAGTATAAGTTTATTGTTTTCTTTATCGCCTTTACCAGAATATCTTGCACTATAAATTCCAGGCGCACCGTCTAAATAATCTACGCAAATACCACTATCGTCTGCCAAAACCGGCAAGTTTAACGCTTTAGATATAGTTTTTGCCTTAATAAGTGCGTTTTCGTAAAAGGTAGTTCCATTTTCTTCAATCTCTCCAAAGTCGCCAAGTTCTAAATAGCCCTTAACTTCGTACTCTGGCATAAGTGCTTTTATTTCTTTAATTTTGCCTTTGTTTCCACTAGCCAAAACTAACACTTTTTTATCCATTTTTACATAATCTCCGATAGTTTTACGTAGTCTTCTGCCGTCAACTCTTCTGCACGACAAGTAAGTTTTAAGTTTGCGTTTATTAAAATATTTTCAACTTGTTCTCTATTTAGTTTAAAGCCTTTCATAAGGTTATTTACTAACATTTTTCTTCTGCTTGAAAAACCACACCTTACGATAGAACGTACCTTTTCTAAATTTACCCCTTTAAATTTATCAAGTTGAACGTTAATTTTAACTACTGCTGAATCTACGTTTGGTGGTGGGGTAAACATTTCTCTACCTACCCTTTTAATAATTTCAGCGTTGCCTCTTAAGTTTATGCCTACCGTTATTGCGCCGTAATCACTACTTTTATTATTGGAAGCAAGCCTTTCTGCCACTTCTTCTTGCACCATAATAGACATACTTTTAATGTTTTTGGCATTTTCTAAAAAGTGCATAATTATAGGGGTGGTTATATAGTACGGCAAGTTTGCAACCATTATATAATTGCCACCCATTTTATTTTCTAAATCTTCTATTTTTTCTTTCAATACGTCCTTAAAAGTAATTTCTACGTTATCGTAATCTTTTAAAGTTTCGTTTAATATTGGTTTTAACGTAGTATCAATTTCGTAGCCGTAAACTTTTTTGGCTTTTTGGCAAAGCACACGGGTAAGCGCCCCTGCCCCACAACCAATTTCTAAAACTACGTCATCTTTGGTAACGCCCGATTTTTCTACAATATCATATAATAGCGTTTGGTCTGTCAAAAAATTTTGACCAAACGCTTTTTTAAGCGATACGTTATGCTTTTTAAGTAAGAAGAATAAATCGTTTTCCATAAATTTCCTTTTTTATTTGGGTATAACTTTTTATTTTACACCCACAATATTAACGTAAAGAGTAAGTCTTTACGATAATCATTTACCAAAGATGATGTTTTATCTTTTAATTAAAGCCGAAAGAATTTCGGCTTTAATTACTTTTAAATTATTTTATTTTTGCAAATAAGTTTTTGGCGTTTGCCATTATAATGTTTGCCATTTCTTCCATACCGATATTTTTAATGGTTGCTAATTTATTTACTATAATCGGTATATTTTTAGGGGTGTTTAATTGCCCCCTATACGGCTCTGGCGAAAGATACGGGCTATCTGTTTCCGTCAAAATTCTATTCGTTGGACAATAGGACGCAACATCTAATAAATTTCTTGCGTTTTTAAATGTCAACGTTCCACCAAACCCAATATAAAGCCCTAAATCTAAATACTCTTTTGCAGTTTCTTTACTGCCCGAAAAACAGTGCATAACCCCACCGTATTTAAGGCAATCTTTATATTCTTTTAATAAGTTTAACGTATCACTCGTAGCGTCCCTTGAGTGTATTGAAATTGGCAACTTATATTCATAAGCAAGTTTTATCTGTTTAATAAAAACTTGTTTTTGTATCTCTTTATCTTCGTCACCGTAATGATAGTCAAGCCCAATTTCGCCAACGCAAACGCATTTATCGTGGGTAAGAAGTTTTTTAAATTGTTCTATTTTTCCATCGTCCCATTTAGTTGCGTCGTTTGGGTGAAAGCCTGCACCAAAATATACACTATGGTACTTTTCTGCATACTCTTTGCCCATTTTAGAACACTCTAAATAGCAACCCATATTTATTGCAATATTTACGTTGTATTTTAAGTATTCTTCAACTATACCGTCAACGTCTAAAAACCTTTCGTCATACAAATGACAATGGGTGTCGATATACATTTTAGAAAACCTGACTGCCGTCTTCAATATCCTTTTCAGGTGTCAAGAAAGCCAAGTCGCCTTGTTCATTTTCAGCGCAAATAATCATACCTTGACTTACTATGCCACAAAGTTTTGCAGGCTTTAAGTTGGTTATCATTGCAAGTTTTTTTCCAATTAAATATTCCGGCTCATACTTTAATGCAATGCCACTTACTACCGTACGTGTTTCTTCACCAAGTTTTACCGTTAGTTTTAAAAGTTTTTTACTCTTTTCTACCTTTTCACATGCAGTAACTAACGCAATTTTAATTTGCACTTTATCAAAATCATCAATCTCTATTGGTGCTTTTTCTACTTTTTCTTCCATTTTTTCTTCCTTTTTAGGTTGTGCCTTTTCCTTTCTGCTTTCTATCATAGCGTTTACCTTTTTCATAACTTCAACGCTATCAATCCTATCAAACAACTTGTCCACCGTAGGTAAAACGCTAATTTCTTTTTCTAAACCAAAAACGCTAAGTTTATCAAAATCCCTTACCTTTTGGTTAAAGAAAGAAAGTGCTTTTTCTGCCGTGTCAGGTATAAACGGACTAAGAAGTGAAGTGCCTATTGCGATAGTTTCGCATAAGTTATACATAACTGTAGATAATCTATCTTTATTCGCTTCGTCTTTAGCAAGTACCCAAGGTGCAGTTTCGTCAATATATTTATTGGCACGCCTAAATAGTGTAAATATATCAGTAAGTGCGTCTGCCACCCTAAAGCCGTCCATTTTTTCTTTTACTTTAGAAGCAGTAGCCGTTGCCAACGCCTTTAATTCATCGTCAACGCCTTCAGCAACGCCCTTATCTATAGCCGTGCCACCAAAATATTTGTTTACCATGGCAACCGTTCTGTTTACAAGATTGCCGTAAACGTTTACTAAGTCGTTATTTATGCTATCTATAACCATTTCCCAAGAAACAAGTCCGTCGTTATCCACAGGCATTGCATTTAATACGTAATATCTAACTGCGTCTTTGCCAAAATATTCAACCAAATCGTCAGCGTAAATTACGTTGCCAAGACTTTTACTCATCTTGCCACCGTCTTGGAGAAGCCAGCCGTGTCCATATACTTGTTTTGGCAATGGAATATCTAACGCCATTAAGAAAATTGGCCAATAAATAGTATGAAACCTAATTATATCTTTACCAATAACGTGTACGTTTGCAGGCCAAAATTCGTTATACTTAGCATCGTTATTTCCATCTACGTCGTAGCCTAAGCCGGTAATATAGTTAGTCAAGGCGTCAAGCCAAACGTAAACTACGTGTTTATTATCAAAGTCTACAGGTATACCCCACTTAAACGTACTTCTTGAAACACAAAGGTCTTGTAAGCCTGGTTTTAAGAAGTTATTTACCATTTCGTTTTTACGTGAAAGTGGTAAAATAAACTCTGGGTGTTCGTTATAATATTGCATCAACCTATCGGCATACTTATTCATCTTAAAGAAGTACGCTTCTTCACTTGCTTTCTTTACAGGTCTACCACAGTCAGGGCATTTGCCGTCTACAAGTTGACTTTCCGTCCAGAATGATTCACAAGGCGTGCAATACCAACCTTCGTAAGAACCTTTATATATATCACCTTTTTCATACAATTTTTTGAATATTTTTTGTACTTGTTTTTCGTGGTACTCATCAGTAGTCCTAATAAACTTATCGTAAGATACCCCCACCAAGTCCCAAATATCTTTAATTTCTTTAGCAACGCCGTCAACGTATTCTTTAGGTGTTTTGTTCGCCAAGTTTGCCTTTTCTTCTATCTTTTGTCCGTGTTCGTCCGTACCCGTTTGAAAAAGCACTTCATAACCTTGATATCTCTTGAAGCGTGCGATACTGTCTGCCAAAATTGCTTCGTAAGTGTTACCGATATGTGGTTTGCTTGACGTATATGCTATTGCCGTAGTTATATAATATTTTTCTTTCATTTTATATCTCCGTATTTTTTCCATAATATTTTAACATATTTTTAAGTGATATTCAACAATATTTTAGCATAAATTTGTACTATGAATCTTATTTTTGCACTCATTTTGATTATATCTAATATATTACTTCTCATTTTTAACCCTAACTTAGTGCTATCTTCTATGCTAAACGGGGCGGACAAGGCACTTTCTTTAACCCTTAGAATAGTGGTGGTTTCTGCCGTGTGGATGGGCATTTTTGAACTGCTTGAAAGAACGGGCATTGCAAACACTTTTTCTAAAGTGCTTAAACCTGTAAACAAACGGCTTTTTGGGTCTCTACCAGGTAAAAGCAACGACTTTGTTTCACTTAATATTTCTGCAAATATTTTAGGTATGAGTGGGGCAACCACCCCTATGGGCATTAAAGCCGTTGAAGAATTAAGTAAATACAAAAACGCCGACTATCAAACGGCTATGTTTTTTGTGATAAACGCAACAAGCGTGCAAATTATACCGTCTTCCGTTTTGGCGCTTAGAACTTCTTTTAATTCTGTTTCCCCTGCCGATATAATTTTGCCCACTATTTTATCTACGTTAGTTTCTACAATAGTCGGTGTTTTGTTAGTTAAAATATTTGTTAAAAGAAGTTGATATGTCAGATTATATAATACCAATTTTATTTTTAGTTATTTTTATTTTTGCCTTAATAAAAAAGGTAAAGCCTTACGACGCATTTACTTTCGGCGTTAAATCGGCTATACCCTACGCTATAAATATCTTTCCTTATTTAGTTAGCATTTTTATTTTGACAGAACTTTTTGAAGCAAGTGGAATATCTCTCTTTTTATCTAACCTTTTATCGCCCGTGTTTACCTTTTTAGGTATACCAAGCGAACTGATAGGCTTGGTTTTAATAAAACCGTTTAGTGGCAGTGGTGCACTTGCCAACCTATCGCAAATTTATACGGCTTACGGTGTAGATTGCTATTTATCCCGCTGTGCTTCCGTAATTTACGGTTCTTCCGAAACGGTGTTTTATATCGCCGCCGTATACTTTTCGGGTGTGAAAAATAAAAAACTATTTCTGCCTATTGTAATTTCGCTAATAGCATCACTTTTTTCTATAATCTTCGCCTGCCTAATTTGTAAAATAATGTAAAAGGCTAACGAAAATCGTTAGCCTTTTCTTTTTTGTTTATTATATTTTGTAAAAATAATACCTGCCAGAATTCTCAAAAGAAACTGCATTTGTACTTACATTTGTCACGTCAATTTCCGTCCCACCCGTCTTGTTTTGCCAATCAGTTTTATTAGTTGTTTTATACCAAGTAGAAGTATCACCAAAAGTTAAACTTGTTAATGAACGGCAATAATGGAATGCACCTTCACCTATATTCGTTACGCTGTCTGGGATTGTTATACTTGTTAATGTTTCGCACCCAAAAAACGCATAATCACCTACACTTGTTACGCTATTTCCTATTATTATACTTGTTAATGATTTGCACTCCCAAAACGCATAATCACCTATACTTGTTAC
>JAZQVG010000033.1:0-11879 GCA_045631625.1 Christensenellaceae bacterium | reverse complement strand
AATAAATAAAACAAAAAGGTGTACTAATTTAGTACACCTTTTTAGTTACACATTAAAATAAAATTATGCTCTTTCTACTTTACCGCTTTTAATACATCTAGCGCAAACGTATTCTTTGCTAACAGTACCGTTAGCCTTTTTAACGTAAATTTTTTGAAGGTTAGCATCGTATAACTTAGGAGTTTTACGGTTAGAGTGGCTAACCAAATTGCCAGAAAGTTTACCTTTTCCACAAACGCTACATACTTTACTCATATTTTTATCCTCCGATTTGGACGTTTTTGTTGATTAACTTACAATACTTTATCATAAAATAGAATAAAAAGCAAGAAAAAAAAGCCTTTAAATAAAAAAATAGTTAAAAAATCTTTAGTTGAGTAAAAAATTTCAATAATTTGGGTCAAAGGGTTGCAAAAAAATTTCAAATATTGTAAAATAACTATAAAGTTATAATAGAGGTCAGTATGTCTGTAAAAACAAATAACATTTACGGAAAGATAATAATTTCTAATAGTACGATAGAAATGTTTGTTTATCGAGTTTCAATGGATTGCTATGGTATAGTACAATTTGTACCAGGCAACTTTTGGAATGCCGTGGTTAGTTTTTTCAAATTCGGTTCAGAAGTTAAGGGCGTAAAAGTACGTTCTAATGGCGACAGGATGTTTATAGACGTATCGGTTATCGTAAAATACGGTGTTTCAATTAAAGCAGTAGTTGAAGCATTGAAAGAATCTATTAAATACAAAGTAGAAAAGTTTACGGGTATGATTGTTGATACCATCAACGTCAACGTAATGGGCGTAGAAAAATAAATTTGTTTTAACCCCTTTTTTTAGGAGAGATATATGCAAAAAACCATAAACGGTGCAATGCTAAAATCAATGATATTGACGGCGGGCAAATTGCTAGACTTAAATAGGGCGGCAGTAGACGCGTTAAACGTATTCCCTGTTCCAGACGGTGATACGGGTACAAATATGTCATTGACACTACAATCGGCAGTTAAAGAATTGGTAAATAGTAAATCACTAAAGGTAAGTGACGTGTGTGAATGTGTGTCTAAGGGCGCACTTCGTGGTGCAAGGGGTAATTCCGGCGTTATCACTTCACAAATCTTAAGGGGTATGTGTAATACCCTAAACAAAAATGAAGAAATAGACGTAAGGTTGTTTGCCCAAGCCCTTTTAAACGGTGCAGAAGTGGCGTATGGTGCAGTAAGTATGCCAAAAGAAGGTACTATGCTTACCGTTATAAGACTTGTTGCAGAGCAGGCGCAAACGCTAAAGAGAAAGTATCTTGACTTTGAAACGTTCTTCCCGGAAATCTTAAAAGCGGGTAATGAAGCAGTTGCGTTGACACCAAGTTTACTACCTGTTCTTAAAAAAGCAGGTGTAGTTGACGCTGGTGGTAAGGGCTTAATGTATATACTTGAAGGTATGTACAAAGCACTTATGGGTGAACAAGTTAGTGCAGACGAGAGTATGATTTCTCAAGGTGAGCAAGAGACGGTTATGGACCACGCTGATATAATGAGCCTTGGTAATATCGAATTTGCTTATTGTACGGAATTTTTCATTGTAAACTTAAACAAAAAAACCACTACAGCCGATATTGAGAGATTGAGAGAATTTTTAATGACGATAGGCGATAGCGTAATCGTTATTGGTGACTTAGAGTTTGTAAAGGTACACGTACATACAAACGAACCGGGTGTAGCGTTGACAAAAGCATTACAACTTGGTGAGTTAGATAAGTTAAAAATTGAAAATATGTTAGAGCAAAATAGGGCTCTACTAAAAAAATACGAAGAAGAAAAGAAAGAAATGGGCATGCTTGCAGTTTCTGCTGGCGATGGTATTACAAGTATTTTCAAAGACCTTATGGTTGATGCAGTTATTGAAGGTGGGCAATCAATGAACCCATCTGCAAGCGATATTGCAGACGCTGCCGCAAGAATTAACGCGGAAAATATTTTCGTGTTCCCAAATAACAAAAACATTATACTTGCTGCAGAGCAAGCAAAATCACTTGTAGAAAACAAGCGTATACACGTTATACCAACTAAAAACATACCACAAGGTTTTTCAGCAGCGTTAGCATTTAACCCAGAACTATCTGTTGATGAAAACAAGGCAAATATGATACACGCCCTTGATACGGTTACGGTAGGGCAAGTGACGTATGCAGTAAGAAACACCAAACTTTACGGTTTTGACTTAAAGGTTGGCGATATAATGGGCTTAGATAACAAAAAGATTTTGTCTACCGGTAAAGATATAAGCGAAGTTACGATAGACTTAATAGATAAACTCCGCAGTGATGAAGAAATAATAGTTTTATATTACGGTCAAGACGTAAAAGAAGACGAAGCGGAAGCCGTTAGAGAAGCAGTACAAGAAAAGTACCCTGATTGCGACGTAGAACTTCACTACGGTGGCCAACCAATTTACTATTATTACATTTCACTTGAATAAAAAAGGCAAAGGGAAAGAGCAATCTTTCCCTTTTTTATAAGGAATATGGAATTAACAACGATAAAGGGCATTAACCAAAAGCGTAAAGAAGACTTTGAAAAGTTAAACGTGTTAGATACAGCCGACTTGGTAAGATTTTTTCCAAAAAGTTATTTAGATTTAACGGCACGTCAGTTCTTAAAATACGCTTATCACAATGATATCTGTTTGACAGTAGGCAAAGTAATAACTTCGCCTACAGTTTTGTATTACGGCAGAGGTGGTGTGGTTAAGGCTATGTGCGAGCAGGAAGGGTTTATATTCCAAGTAATTTGGTTTAACCAACCTTACGTTGCCCCAAAACTTAAAGTGGGTGAAGAATACTTGTTTTACGGGCGTGTTAGAATAGAAAGTGGTGGTTATACTATGACTAACCCGTCTTTTGAACTATGCGAGAAAGCGTATAGGTTAAAGGGCATAATCCCACAATATAGGCTAAAAGGTGGGCTTACCCAAAAAGTTGTTAGAGATAGCGTGCTTTTTGCATTATTAAAAGAAAAACCAAAAAGTATAATTCCTATAGATATGCAAAAAAAGTATAACCTTATGGATTTAGACCTGGCTTTCCGTGGCGTACACCACCCAAGTGATTTTGAAACCATAAGAAAATCAAGCGACAGAATTGCTATTGAAGAATATTTTTCGCTAATTTCTGCTTTTAAGATTATAAAGGGCAGTAAGGAACAAGTTAGAATAAACAAATATAACTGCACGGGCGGACAATTAGTAGAGTTTATAGAAACACGCTTTCCGTTTGAATTTACAGACGGGCAGAAAAAAGCCGTAAACGAAATTTATGCTGATATGACGGCAAATTCCGTTATGAATAGGCTTATGCAAGGGGACGTAGGTAGTGGCAAAACGGCGGTTAGTATGTGTGCGTTATTCATTGCAGTAAAAAGTGGCTATCAAGCAGTTATGCTTGCGCCAACGGAAGTTTTGGCAAGGCAAAATTACCAAGCCGTTAAAAACGCCTTTCCAGATTATAGAGTTAGTTTAATAACTGGTTCTAATAGTGCAAAAGAGAAAAAAGAAATAAAACAAAAACTAAAGGATGGCGAAATAGATATTATCGTAGGCACGCACGCAGTTATACAAGAAGACGTGCAATTTAAAAATCTATCCCTTTGTATTTGTGATGAACAGCAACGTTTTGGCGTTGCGCAGAGAAGTAGTTTATTATCTAAAGGCGTTGCCCCAGACGTATTGGTTATGTCTGCAACCCCAATTCCAAGAACGCTTTCTCTAATTTTTTATGGCGATTTAGATATTACAACCATTAAAGATAAGCCTGCAAAAAGGCAAGAAATACAAACTAATATCGTACCTAAAGAAAAGTATTTAGATATGCTTAACTTTATAGAAAATCAAATTAAACTTGGTCATCGTGCATATCTTGTATGCCCTAAGATTGAAGGGGATGAAGAAGGGGAAGTTATGAGTGTGACTGAACTTTACGAAGAAATCCAACAAAAATTGCCTTCAGTAAGGGTTGGCTTGTTACACGGCAAGATGAAAGATGTACAAAAAAATCAAGTTATGCTTGACTTTAAAAATGGCGATATAGAACTTTTAGTTTCAACTACCGTTATAGAAGTAGGCGTTGACGTGCCTGAAGCATCCGTTATGGTTATATATAATGCAGAAAGGTTTGGGCTATCTGCATTGCATCAATTAAGGGGTAGGGTTGGAAGAAGTGATATAAAAAGTTATTGCTTCTTGCTTACGGGTGCAAAGGATGGCGAGGCCATTGCGAGATTAAAAATAATAAAAGACAATACGGATGGCTTTAAAATTAGTGAGCATGACTATAATTTAAGGGGTGCCGGTGACTTTATAGGCAATCGTCAAAGCGGAAAATTTATGAACGACTTAGGATTGTTAAATTATAGTGTAGATTCTATATTTTTAGCCAAGAAGATAAGCGATGAGTATTTTGATACGGGTAGGGATGTTTCAGTAATAAAACCAATCGCAATCAAAAAATATCAAAAACTAAAAGACGTTTCATTTAACTAATATGCTAAATTATCCATTTAAAAAGGGGCTAAACGGCAATTTAATAAAAATTTTAGCAATTATTTTTATGACTATTGACCACGTTGGTTTAGTTCTTTTTGAAAACAACTTAATTTTACGTTCAATAGGTAGGCTTTCTTACCCGTTGTTTGCTTTTATGCTTGCAGAAGGTTGCTTTTATACAAAAAACAAGTTAAAACATTTTTTATTAGTTTTTATATTAGCGTTAGTGTGTCAAATAACGGTGTTTGTCTATTCGGGCGAAGTTCAGCATAATATATTGATTACTTTTTCAATGGCAATTTTGGTTATTTATGCTTATCAGGTTTTTGAAAACAATAAGACTTTTATATCAAGTTTTCCATTGGTCATTAGTATAATAGTGGTGTATGGCCTAAATTATATAATTCCAAGTTTTACTAAAACTAAGGGTTTTAATTTGGATTATAGGTTTATGGGGGCAATGTTGCCACTTTTAATATATATTTTTAAGGATTTTAGATTAAAATTACTTGTGACTGCGATAGGCTTAGTGCTATTGTCGTTAGAATTAGGCAGTATACAATGGTTTTCACTATTGTCACTAATTATTTTATCTTTTTACGATGGAAAAAAAGGCAAGTTAAAACTAAAATATATGTTTTATATTTATTACCCACTACACTTGCTTTTAATATACGGTATATCTTTGATTTTGGGCTTTAATTTTTATTAAATGATATAGTCTATTCGTTGACTTTTATAGGATATGGTAGTATACTTTCATAGAATACTTGTAAATAAGGTTTTATTATGAATTATCAGGTTAGAAAAATTAAAAATAACAGTTACCTAAAAGGCGTTAAAATTGAAAACGACTTTACAAAAGGTCCAATTTTCAAGCAAATGCTTTTGTTTGCATTGCCATTGGTGGCAACAAACGTTTTGCAAATATTTTTCAATTCGGCAGACGTTTTAATTTTAGGTGCAATGGTTAGTGATTCTGCCGTTGCTGCAGTTGGTTCAACCGGTTCTTTAGTAAACCTTATAGTTTCAATGGTTATAGGTATATCTGCTGGCGTCAACGTAGTTGCGTCAAGATATTTGGGCGAGCATAATGAAAAGGGCATACAAAAAATAATTGGTATGAGCATTATTTTAAGTTTGCTATTAGGTGTTGTACTTGCGTTTATAGGCTTTTTTGGTGCTAAATTCTTTTTAAACTTAATGGGCTGTCCAGAAAGTATTATCGACCTATCTGCTACATACTTGAAAGTTTACTTTTTAGGCGTTCCACTAGTTATTTTATATAACTTTCTATCATCAATAATGCGTGCTAGTGGGGATAGCAAACATCCTTTTATATATCTTTTAATAAGTGGTATATTAAACGTAATATTAAATATATTCTTTATAGCAGTGCTAAAAATGACGGTTGAAGGGGTTGCAATAGCAACGGTTGTTTCGCAAGGGGTGTCTGCGCTTTTATGTATATTACAACTTCTTTCTGCAAAGGGCCTTGTAAGACTTAAGGGTAAGTATATAAGGTTTTATAAAGAAGAACTTATTGAAATTATAAAAATCGGACTACCTGCCGGTATACAAAGTTCGTTGTTTTCACTTTCAAACGTGTTTATTCAATCAACAATCAATAAGTGTGGTGAACTTGCGATGTCAGGTTCGTCATACGCCGTACAAATTGAATCGTACGTATATTGTGCAATGCACAGTATTTCGTTAGCATTAATAACTTTCGTAAGCCAAAACTTTGGCGCTAAAAAGATAGATAGAATTTATAAAATAATGAAAACAAGTTTGCTAATGATATTGGTGGCAGGTTCGTTTTTGGGGCTTTGTGCCGTTTTACTTGTAAAACCTATAATAGGTTCTATTGCAGATAGCCCTGAAGTTGTTGATTATGCGTTTAAGCGTATAACGTTAGTAAGTGTGCCGTATTTCCTTTGTGGTGTGATGGAAGTTTTCTCTTATACTATGAGGTCGGTAGGCAGAAGTTTTACAAGTATGTTTATTTCTCTAATGGGGGCTTGCGTATTAAGAATTATTTGGGTAGAAGTTATGTTTAGCATATTCCCATATTACTCACTAATTTTTATCACCTATCCTATTACTTGGATTATAACTTCAATTATTGCAGCAAGCGTTTTAATGCCAATTCTTAAAAAGTTAAAAATTCAATTTGAAAATGAAAAGGGTTTAGAAGAACAGGAAACTGCATAACAAATAAAAAAGTCATTACGAAATTCAACGTAATGACTTTTATATTTTCAAATGTATTATTTATTATTTCTAAACGATTTAATTAAAGGTTTTACGTAACCGGCAAGCACTACAATAAGACATTGTGCAGGTATGCCTATTAAAAACAACATCCAAAGATTTTTTGGTGCAGGTACTAAAAAGGTTTTAATAGTTAAAAAAATACTTAAAATTGCAAACCAAACCATACCCGACAATGTAATCGTTTTCCAAAAGTTTTCCTTCCAAATACAACAGAAAATGAAAACTAATAAAAAGTTAACAAACCCAGCGTAAATAAAGGTTAGCCAAGTCGCGTTAAAGTAAGGGGTTATAATACCCGCAAACGCAAAAAAACAAATGGCAACAAGCCATACGATTGCAGATAAAAAAAGGCAAATGCTTATACGTTTTTTACCAACTGCGTGTTTTATCGCATAGGTAGAATTTAAGTTTGGCGATATCAAAGCGTCAATAGTAATATTAAAATAATCTGCAATTTGTTTTAACACGTAAACGTCTGGCATGCTTTCGCCACGTTCCCACTTGCTTACGGCTTTGTCGCTGTAATTTAATTTTTCAGCAAGTTCTGCCTGTGTTAGAGAAGCACTTTTTCTAAGTGCCGTTAAATTTTGCATAAAACAATCTTTAATTTCCATATATGTAATATATCATAAAAAATAGGCATTTGGCAAGGAAAATCTCCCATTTTTGCAACAATTCTCTTGGCGGTAGAGTTGAAAAAATAATTCTACTGGCCAAAACTTATATGGTAGAAGTAAAAAATATAGATATGGGTTGTGTTTTTTTTAAAGTAGTAGTAAAATATTCGTGTAAAAAAGAAAATTGTAATTTATCAAAAATTTTGGAGGCGTTATGGATAATAAAATTGCAATCTCTGCAGAAACAACAATAGATTTAACGGAAGAACTTTTAAGTAAGTACGATATTAAAACAGTACCTTTTACTGTGTTGCTTGGCGATAAGGTGGGGTTTGATGGAAAAATTACACCAAAGGAAATTATTGAGTACGTTACGGAAACTAATATTTTACCAAAGACAAGTGCCGTAAACGAATATCAGTATGACGAGCATTTTACTGAAATTTTAAATAACGGCTATGATGCTATTATTCACTTTTGTTTAAGTAGTGAACTTTCTACTGCTTATAACAACGCCGTTATGTCGGCAAAAAAATTCAAAAACGTATATATTATAGACTCACGTTCTTTGTCTACGGGTATTGCGCTACTTGCAATCTATGCTAGAAAACTTGCAGATGAAGGGGTAGATACTGCAACAATAGTAGAAAAATGTAAAGCCCGTATTCCATACGTGCAAGCAAGTTTTGAACTTAATAGGGTGGATTATCTATATAAAGGTGGTAGATGTAGTATGCTAACTTACCTTGGTGCAAACTTGCTTAGGATTAGGCCACAAATTCTTCTTAAAGACGGAAAAATGGTTTCTGGGAAAAAATACAAGGGCAGTTTTTCAAAGGTGGTTGAAAATTATTGCTTAGACGTATTAGAAGAATTTAATACGCCAGATTTAGAAGAAGTGTTCTTAACTTACACTACGGCGGACGAAAGTACTTTAGAAAAAGTGCAAGGAATATTAAAAGATTACGGATTTAAAAATATACACCTTACTACTGCAGGTGCAACTATAACAAGTCACTGTGGTGAAAATTGCTTGGGTATACTTTATATAAACGACGGTAAGCATTAAGAAATTAAATTGTAATCTATTATAAACGGATATAAACGGACTGAAATTTTCAGTTCGTTTTTTATTTTCTCGCACCTAAAATATGCAGGTATCTAATTTGAGAAAAATAATAGGAAGATAGTGGAATATTTAAAGAGTCTTTAGTGTGTGAACAAACGAAAAATCTTCCATTTAAAATATCGGTAACTATTACCGTGTGGTAAAAATACCCGTTTGCCTTACCTAATTGTATAATATCGCCAACTTCCATTTCGTTGGGGGATGAAAGTTTTGCAAACGGACCTTTTTCCTTGTTGTTAATTAAAAAATTATAAAAAAATTGTACACCCGTCCAAGCAGGTGCTCTATCATTTAAACTTTTATAATACCACCCAATATTCTTTTCAAAATTCATTACTTTACACCCATTGTATATACATTGCGAAATATAATTCGTGCAATCGCCACCTATCTTGTCAAAAGAATAATATTTAGGGTTTCGTCCCATCGCCCATTTAATTGCATATTCAACTGCGCTATTTCTTTCGTATTCAATAATTTTCATAATTTATTATATGTTAAATTACCAAATAAAGACAATAATGAATAAAACTATATAAATATTCACAACATTATTCATAAACAATAAAATTATTCAAAAAAAATTAAAAAAAATTAAAACTTATGCAAAAAAATATTTGACAATAGAGTATTGGTGGTATATAATAGCAAATGTAAAAACAAGGGCGTTAAGATAAACGCCAATCAAGGAGAATAAAAAATGAAAAAGATTATTACATTAATTTTGTCAGTTTTAATGGCATTAGGTTGCTTTGCAGGTTTAACTGCTTGTAATGAACCGGAAAAAGAGACGTTGTACGTATATACTGAAGCAGGTTTCCCGCCATATGAATATATGAAAGATGGTCAACTTGTTGGTGTAGACATCGACATTATGAAAAAAATTGGTGAAGAACTTGGTTACAAAGTTGCAGTTACAAGTATTGATTTTGGTCTAATTCTTACTAAAGTTGGTCAAAATGAAATGGCTGTAGGTGCAGCAGGTATGACCAAAAAGCCAGACCGTGACGAAGTTGCTTTAGCAAGTATTTCTTATGCAACTTCTATGCAATATGTAATTACTGTAAAAGGTACTTTCGGTGAAGAAGATTTAGTAGATGGCAAACTTCCAATTTCTAAACTTGCTGGTATGAAGATTGGAACTCAAGAAGCAACAACGGGTTACTTCTTGGTAGAAGAAGCAGTTGATGGTTATGAAGATGATGAAGAACAACACGTTGCTGGTGAAATTGAAGGTACAGGTGCTTCATACGAACAATTTAAAAATGCAGTTATAGCAAGTCAACACCTTGGCACTTCTCTCCAAGCAGTAGTTATTGATAAATTACCTGCAGAATCAATTGTTAGTGGAAACGCTAATTTTGAATGTGTGCCACTAGATGCAGAACCAGAATCATACGTATTATACTTTAACAAAAACGCTACAGAATTAGTTAATAAAGTTAACGTAGTATTACAAAAAATGATTGATGATGGCACAATTGACCAATACGTAGTAAATCATAGTTCTAACTAATTATTATTAAACTTAAGGAAAAAAATAAATGACTCTTATTGAACAAATAAAAGCAGTTTTTGAACTCCGAGATTTTTTGTATAAAGGTCTCGGAATTTCCTTACTTATTGCCTTTTCAGCCGTACTTATGGGTTTTATAATCGGTGTAATAATGGCAATGATTAAGATTTCACCTAAAAACAACTTTTTTATTAAAATTTTAGATAAATTTGCAGACTTTTATATAACGGTAATTCGTGGTACGCCAATGCTAGTTCAACTACTTATAATGAGTGGGGTTATTTTGGTGTCTTTTGAATTTAAACCGACTAACATCATAGTGCCAATTATTGCCTTTGGTATTAACTCAGGTGCATATATGGCAGAAATAATACGAAGCGGTATTTCTTCTATTGACAAAGGGCAGATGGAGGCAGGCAGAAGTTTGGGGCTAAGTTGGACTACTACTATGCTTAAGATTATAATTCCACAAGCAATTAAAGTAGTTATTCCTACTATTTTTAATGAAATTATAAGCCTTGTAAAAGAAACTTCAGTAGTTGCTTATATTGCTTTGAGAATTAACGGTGAACAAGTATGGGATTTACTTGGTTATGCAGAAAATATGGGGCTATATAATGCACCAATATATATGGCTTTAATATTTACCGTTGCAATTATTTTCTTGGTTGTCGTATTGCTTTTAACCTTTATTCAAAAACTTATTGAAAGGAGGTTGTCAAGAAATGAGTGATACCCTTATTAAAGTAAAAAATCTCAAGAAAAACTTTGGCGATAATAAAGTATTAAACGGAATAGATATTGACATTTTAAAAGGGGACGTGGTTGCCGTAGTAGGTCCTTCCGGCTGTGGTAAATCTACATTTTTAAGATGCTTAAACTTATTGGAAACACCAAACGGTGGCGAAATTATTTTCCAAGGCGATTACGTTTATAAAAATACGAGAAAATCTGCAAAAGAAAAGTATTTAGAATTAAAGCAACTTTTAAAAACCGATAAGAAAAACGAACAGTTAAATAGTGACTACTTAAAGGCTAAAGAAGTTTATGAAACGTTAAAGGCGGAAGAAAAGGGCATTGATAAAGAGATACAAAAAACTCTCAATCTCCACCGTCAAAAAATCGGTATGGTTTTCCAACAGTTTAACCTTTTTGCTAATATGACTATACTTAAAAATATCACGTTAGCACCTATTAAACTAAAAGGGATGAGTAAGGAAGAAGCAGACGCAAAGGCTTTAGAACTTTTAGATAAGGTAGGCTTAAAGGATAGGGCAAACGATTATCCGTCTGCATTATCTGGTGGGCAAAAGCAACGTGTGGCGATTGTGCGTGCACTTGCTATGGACCCAGACGTTATGCTTTTTGACGAACCTACAAGTGCTTTAGACCCAGAAATGGTTGGCGAAGTATTAAACGTTATGACAGACCTTGCAAAATCAGGTATGACGATGGTTGTCGTAACGCACGAAATGGGCTTTGCAAGGGAAGTTGCAAATAGAATTATATTTATTGACGAAGGTGTTATTAAGGAAGAAAATAGCCCTAAGGAATTTTTTGCTAACCCTAAAAACACAAGACTTAAAGAATTTTTAAGTAAAGTTTTATAAAAATCCAAAACTATAGAATAATTTTTTTAAATCAAAAAAGATTGAAGATTTTTAGTCTTCAATCTTTTTTCTATATAAACGCCATAAGGTTAAATAAACCTTATTCGTAAATATCGAAAAAGCAAATTATAATCAAAGAAAAAAGCACGTTAGTTTGTAACCGCCAAGAAGTATTAGTAATAGTGGCGAAAT
>JAZQVG010000032.1:0-2059 GCA_045631625.1 Christensenellaceae bacterium | reverse complement strand
CCGTAAAGATGCCGCAAAGATTGATGATTTCTTGTTAAGCAAGGGTTTATCAAAGGTGGATTTGATAATGGCAGGCTTTGCCACTTTGGTTGAACAATTTGAAGGCAAGAAAACTAATGATTAAGGAGGAATTATATGGCTTATTTCAAAATAAGCACGGATAAAAAAGGAAAATTAAAAGCAAAGATACAAGCACTTGGCAGAGACCCCGAAACGGACAAGCAAAAGGTTTGTTATAAATTGGTTAAAAACGATAATGACCTTACCCCTGCCAAGTTTCATAAATACGTAGAAAAATGTGCTATTGAGTTTGAAGAAGAACTTGCAAAGGCTTACGAACTGAAAACGGACGTTAAGAAATTAAAAGTTTTGACCTTTGACGAACTTGCAACCGAGTGGCTTGAAAGCGTTAAAAAGAATTGGTCAATCAACTACTATTTAAGAGGTATTGGAATTACCAAGAAATTTAGCGACTACTTAAAGAACAACAAACTTTCGGATAAACCTGTAAGCGATATTACGGTTAGACACGTGCAAATGTTTCTAAACAGTTTTGAGCAAAAAAGCGGTAAGCAAGATAACACTGTTTGTCTTAAAAAAGATTTGCCTAAATCTATAAGTTTTAGAGCGCTTGCAAGAGATGGCGTTATAAATCGTTGTTCATCTTACGGACTTAAAAAGAAAGGTAATTACATAGTTCGTGAAACGGCAGAGAAAATTTGTGAGATTCACAACCTTGATTTTGACGAATATTTTAAGCCTAACGAACGAAATAAAGGCTATTCAGCCGAAACCATTAAGGGTTATAGAAGATTGCTTAGAACGGTATTTAACGAAGCCGTGAGATACGATTGGATAACAAAAAATCCCGTATGTGCTACTAAAGTCGGTTCAGGCAATAGCAACTCATCACTTCGCCCTATCAACGAAAAGGAAGTTTATTCAATAGCCGAAGCGCAAGAATTTATGAAAGCACTTGATGAACTTCCCGAAGATTTGATTTACAAGCGTGTACCGATAAAATTTATGCTTCTTACGGGTGTGCGTGCAGGTGAACTAAACGGACTTCGTTGGTCGGACATTGATTTTGACAAGCAAGTGGTACATATTCGCAGAAATCGCCTTGTAGCGAAAGGTTACGGAATCTATGAAAAAGAACCCAAGACAAAGACTTCCACACGAGATATACCCCTTCCAACGCCTTTAATTGATGATTTGAAGGAATATCGTGAGTGGTTTAGAGCAATCGACGACGATTTTGATAACAACGTGGACGAATACTATTTTGCCGTCAACATCTGCCGTAAACCTGTCTATCCACATACGGTTGGTGGTTGGCTTAAAAAGTTTCAAGACGACAAAGGTTTCAAACGAGTTTGTTGTCACGGACTACGCCATACCTATTGCAGTTTACTGTTATCGCAAAACGTTCCCTTACAAACGGTTAGCAAGTATATGGGACATAGCGACTCAACCATCACCTTGCAGGTTTACAGTCACTTTATACCCGACACACAAGAAAAAGCGTTGAACGCACTAAACAACTTATTTTAGGAATAAAAATTTGGGATACTCACTTGATTGTGGGTATCCCTTAATTTTTATATTCCAAAATATTCGTATGGGTCACGCATTTCTTTTAATGCATCCCAAAAATAATCGTCGTGATTCCAAGAAGAATCTTCTATGTTTTCATTCAAATAATTAACACAGTAATCTTCAAAAAATTCTACGAGTTTATCCAATAAAGTATCAATGTAATTTTCTTTTAAGATTATCCAATCGCCTGCAAACATACCATTTTCATATTCGATATTTGCAGTTCCGTTTTCAATACTTCTTACATTATTAGAATAAAAGTGTTTTAGTTTTTTATAAGATTCAATACTATTGTGCTTTAAGAAATTATTAACCTTATGTAGAAGATTATAGGCGTTGTATTTCTTCAACTTATCTATCTTTTTACCATTTTTATCTTTTTGCAAGCCATCGGAAAACTTTAAGAAAGAATCAAAACTATAATCTTTTCCTTTATATCCCAACTCGCACATTACAATCA
>JAZQVG010000031.1:0-4522 GCA_045631625.1 Christensenellaceae bacterium | reverse complement strand
TGACGTTTTTTCTAACGTTGAAGTAGGTGTTCACCCCGTTCTAAACTTTTTGTTTTGTTTAGCAGTTGGTTTTGGTGCTTTTACTTTGGTTTCTGGTATAATTAAAAAATCACCTTTATATTTTTTAATTAGCGCGTTTTTATTAGGCTTAGCGCTATTATACGTGTTATTACAACTTGCTTTTTGGTGGGTGGCAGTTATCTCGCTTATAGTTGTGTGGGCAATTTTTGCTATAGTTAGTATAATAATTTGTGGAAATCAAACAGAAAATATTGCATTAAACAAATCTTCAAATTATAAAGATTATAAACAACGTAAAGTTGAAAAAGAAGAAAGTGAAAAGGAAAAAAATAAAGAAGAAATACCAACATTGAAATCTTTTAAGGACTAATTATGGAAGAGAGAAATTTGACGTTACTTACAGACCTTTATCAACTTACGATGATGAACGGTTATTTGGATAGAGAAAGAAGGGAAGAAATTGCCGTTTTCGACCTATTTTTTAGACAAAACGGTATGATAACTTATTCATTGGCTTGTGGGTTAGAGCAAGCCGTGGATTATATTTTAAACTTAAATTTTGGAGAAGATGAAATATCATATTTAAGGTCGTTAAATATATTTTCTGATAAATTTTTGGATTATTTAAAAGAGTTTAAGTTTACTGGTGACGTTTATGCTATGCCAGAAGGTACGGTTGTTTTTCCAGGCGAACCTATTTTGACGGTTAAAGCACCTATTATGCAGGCACAATTGATAGAAACGGCACTACTAAATATAATTAACTTTCAAACTCTAATAGCGACCAAGTCTGCAAAAATAAATTATGCTGCTAAGGGTGACTTGGTTATGGAATTTGGTTTAAGGCGTGCGCAAGCCCCAGATGCAGGTATTTATGGTGCAAGGGCGGCAGTTATCGGTGGTTGCGGTTCAACTTCTAACGTCTTGGCTGGGCAAATGTTTGATATTCCCGTATCAGGCACACACGCACATAGTTGGGTAATGAATTTTAAGGATGAATATACGGCTTTTAAGGCTTATTCTGAAGTTTACCCTGAAAATACACTTTTACTTGTTGATACTTACGATACGTTAAAGCAAGGCGTACCTAACGCTATAAAAGTTTTTAAGGAATTACAAGAAAAAGGATATAAGCCAAGGGGTATAAGGTTAGATTCTGGCGACTTGGCGTATTTATCTAAAAAAGCAAGACAAATGCTTGACGAAGCAGGTTTTCCAGATACTATTATTTGTGCATCTGGTGACCTTGACGAGTATTCTATTACTTCTCTAAAAAACCAAGGTGCAAAAATAAATTCTTGGGGTGTTGGTACAAGGCTTATTACTAGCGCTGATATGCCTGCGCTTGGCGGTGTTTATAAACTTTCAGGCGTATACGATAACGAAGGTAATTTAACGCCAAAAATTAAACTTTCGGAAAATACTGAAAAAATTACCAACCCTGGTTTTAAAGACGTATATCGTGTATACGATAAACAATCTGGAAAAGCAGAAGCAGATATGATTGTGCTTCGTGGTGAAGAGTTTGACGAAACTAAACCACTCGTTTTAACTCACCCTAAGGATAGATGGAAAAAAATTACTTTTACCAACTATACTTTAAGGAAATTGCAAGTAAAAGTAATTGAAGATGGTAAATTAGTGTATAAATTGCCAACCTTAAAAGAAATTAAAGTGTACGCTAATAGCGAACTTGAAAGTTTTTGGGATGAATATAAAAGACTTGATAGGCCACACCTTTACAAAGTGGATTTATCAGATAAATTGTACGAATTAAAAGAATCAATGCTTGAAAAAATTAGAAGTGCTAAAGTCTAATTTTTAGAGGAGGAATATTTTGGAATTAAATAAAAGAAAGTATCGTAATAAAGAAGTTCAAGAGATTATCGATACTATTGAAAGAAAATACGAAATAGAACTTTCCTCTAAGCAAACTACGATAAATGAACTGACCGAAATAAATAAAAAATTGTTGCAAGAAATAAGTTCTTTGAAAGACCGTGAAAATTTGGCGTTAGAAACGTTAAAAAGTGCACAAGAAAAGGCTAATGAAATAAAGGAGAAAAGTGAGATTTCTTATGAACTTGCTTTGAGAAAGTTAGATTTATTTGTTAAACGCTGGGAAGAATATTTCAATCGCTTATCAGAAAAGTATCCATATTATCCTGAAGTTCAAGATGCTGTGCAATTAAAAGACAAAGTGGCAATACTTATTAGAGATAAAGAAGATGACACAATCGAAAAGGTTGACACATTGCTTAAAGAAAAGGAAGATTTAAATAAGGGTAAAGATACCTTTAATCCAAAAATTAAAATACAAGATTATATTACGGCCAAAACGGATAATGGGTTTAACTTGGATGACGTGTTAAATCCAGGTGCATTAAGGCTGGAGGATTTATGCAAGGAACTAGGTTTGACAGAAGAACAATAATTATATTTTTAGTGGCTTTTGTTGCCTTTTCCATTTTATTGGCGTTAGACCAAGTGACGAAGTATATTTTTAGAGAAGTAGTAGAAAATGACGTTACTGTAATTGAAAATTTCTTTTACTTTTCTTTCGTTGAAAATAAAGGTGCTGCTTTTGGTTTTTTAAAAGATAAAAAATGGGGTTTGGTATTTTTTATGATTTTAACCCCGTTATCTATAGTCGCTTTTGTGTTTGCACTAATTTATGCTTACAAAAAGGGTTATAAATGGCTTTCAATTGCCCTTTTACTTGCTATTTGTGGCGCGCTTGGAAATTACCTTGATAGAATATTTTTGGGTGCTGTAAGCGATTTTTTAAGTTTCAAATTTGGTAGTTATTATTTTCCAACTTTTAATCTTGCCGATTGTTATTTGTGCGTTGGTATGGCAATGATTATTATACATTTATTATTTATAGACCAAAACGCTATTTTTAAAAATGATAAAAAAACTGACGATAACCAATCAAATCAACCAGAGAGTTGACCAATATTTAGCAGAGCAATTAGATTTGACCCGTTCTCATATTAAAAAAATATGTGATTCGGGCAATCTTTTGGTTAACGGAAAAGTTGCAAAGGGTAATAAAACTGTAAAAAATGGCGACGTTATTGAACTTGAAATACCAAAAAACGTTAATTTAGATATCGTGCCAGAAGATATACCACTTGATATTATTTATCAAGACGATTGCCTTGCTGTTATAAATAAACCACAAGGTATGGTTGTACATGCTGGAAGTGGCACGAAAGGTTCTACTTTAGTAAATGCACTTTTATATCATTTAGATAATTTATCAGGTATAAACGGTGTTATTAGACCGGGTATTGTGCATAGACTTGATAAAAATACGTCAGGTTTATTGGTTGTTGCTAAAAACGATGATGCACACGTAAAACTTGCAAAACAATTGGAAGATAAAACGTGTCACAGAATTTATATTGCGCTTTTAGAAGGTGTGATAAAAGAAGATAAAGGCAGGGTGGATACTTTTATTGGTAGAAACCCAAGAGATAGAAAAAAAATGGCAGTCTTATCTGTTGGTAGACGTGCGATTACTGATTATGAAGTGGTAAAAAGATTTAATAATTACACACTTTGCCGTTTTTCTCTTAAGACGGGTAGGACACATCAAATTAGGGTACACGCAAAACATTTAGGGCATCCGGTTGTTGGAGATTTAGAATATGGTTATAAAAACCAAAAGTTTAAACTTGATGGACAACTTTTACACGCTGAAAAATTGGAGTTTACTCATCCAAAAACTAATGAATTAGTGTCTTTTTCAGCACCAATGCCAAATTATTTTGAAGAAATATTGAAGAAAATAAAGTAATACTTAATTTATAAGGAAGTAATAAAGTGGCTAAACCATTAGTGGCAATAGTTGGCAGGGCCAACGTAGGAAAATCAACCTTTTTTAACAAGGTTGTAGGAAAGAAAATATCTATCGTGCACGACTATCCTGGTGTAACTAGGGATAGGCTTTATGCTGATGCAGAGTGGTGTGGAAAATTCTTTACCATCGTTGATACGGGTGGTATAGAATTAAAATCTGACGACCAAATGATGAAGCATGTTAGAAAACAAGCAGAAATAGCAATTGAAACGGCTGATGTAATTATATTTTTTACCGATGCAAAAAGTGGGCTTAATTCTGCCGATGAAGAAATCGGTTTAATTTTAAGAAAATCTGGCAAGCCTATAGTTCTTGCAGTAAACAAATTAGACAACTATGAACCTGAAAAATTATATGAATTTTATAATCTTGGGTTAGGGGAGCCTTTTGGTATTTCTTCAGAACACGGTACGGGTATTGCAGACTTATTAGACGACGTTATATCTAAATTAAACGAACTTGGTGATAAAGAAGATGACAATTCATTGAAACTTGCAGTAGTTGGTAAGCCAAATGCTGGCAAGTCTAGTTTATGCAATAAATTACTAGGGTTTGACCGTACGATTGTGTCTGACATAGCGGGTACAACTAGAGATGCTATAGACACTTTATTCACTCTAAACGCCAAAGAAT
>JAZQVG010000030.1:0-16635 GCA_045631625.1 Christensenellaceae bacterium | reverse complement strand
GACCTTACAGTCAAAATAAACCCGTCGCCTAGGCTTTTGAATATGCCACGATTTAGATAATCAGTTATATTTTTATTGATAACTTCAATCCTTTTATCTTCCGTACCGTCCAAATAAATTTCTGGCAAGGTTAGATTTAAGGTTGACGGTGCGTCGCCAACAAATTCCCTTAATGCGTCCCAATACTCTTTTTCACTTGTAAATTGGTCGCAAGCGATACACGCCCATTTAGTATAATCACTTACGTTTGGTAATAAAATTTCTGTACTTTTAATTGCGTTTTCCATATCGAACTTCTTTTTATAAGTTTATTACTATAATAGTTAATACTGCAAGGAATAGTGCTAATGCTGTTAATCCAATTTTTACCCAAACGGATTTCGCCTTGCTTTGTTCAGGTTCTTCATAAATATTATATCTATTGTTTTCCATTTTCACCACTCCTTATTTTTTATAGTTATCTGGCTCTTGCCAATAATATTCTTTCAACGTCTTTCTAAGCAATTCTGCATCGGCGTATCTTGTGATTTTGCCTTGCTTTGCCACTGAAATAATACCGTTTTCTTCTGAAACGATTATTGAAACAACGTCCATTGTTTCAGTTATACCTATACCTGCCCTATGCCTTGTGCCAAGGTCTTTTGGTATATTGTCTATGTTTTGTGAAAGTGGTAAAAAGCAACCACTGGCCACTATTTTCATATCGTTAATTATCATTGCGCCATCGTGTAGTGGTGTTTTTGGAAAGAACACGCTTTCAATTAATTCACTTGAAATATCACTATCAAGTCTTACGCCACTATCAATAATTTGTGATGGAAGATTGCCACTTGATAAAATTATAATTGCACCTACATCGTTTTTAGACATATTTATTGTCGCTTTTATAATTTCATTGATGCAGTTTTGTATCTTTTCTTCGTCGTAAACCCTTGCGCTATTTTTCAAATCTATTGATTTACCTGAACTTATTGCTAAAATTATACGCTTAATTTCTACTGAATATAAAATTAAGGTTAGCACTAAAAACACTGCAGGCACTATTAAGTAAATTGCACCGTTTATGCCTGGTGTGAATAATATTACCACACCACTTAAAAGCATAATTAAGATAAACAACGTGATTAACGCACGTGAATTGTTTTTTGCTAAGAAGTTAATTAAGAAATAGTATAAAACAGTTAGCGCCAACACACCTATTATTGTTGCAACTAAATAATAAGGATTTGCCATTAAATTTTCAAAAAATTTTAATAATTTTTCCATTTCCCCTACTCCGTCATAATTTCAAAGATACTGCCCCAAGTAGCACCAACTATATTTTTTTCGCCACTTTTTATTTTATAATCAGCATCTATCAACATATCTACTGCTTTTTTTAAGTTTTTTATCTTAAACTTTTTGGCTTGAATACGCATTTTTTCCACAGCATATTCTTTTACACCAAAATTTTTTGCAAGCATACCGTTATCTTGCCCGCTTATTGCTACGTGCAATAACCTTCTAAAATGCCTATACACGCCAGATATTATACCAAGTGCATTGTCCTCCTTCTTAAGTAGGTCTGTTATAATTTCCAACGCACCTGCAAAATCTTTTTTACCGATACAATCTGTCATTTCATAAATTTTATAATCGGTATCTTTTGAAATCATATTCTCTATAATTTCGTTTGATATTTTTCCGTCATAGCCTACATATGCTAAAAGTTTTTCCGTTTCCGTCTTAACCCTTGTCATATCAAACAAGCAATAGTCCGCTAACAGTTTTGCACTTTCGAATTCTATTTCAACGCCACTTTCTAATGCCGTCCCTTTTATCCATTTTACTATGGTTGTAGAGTCTGCTTTGCCACAGTCTATAATATTTATAAAAGGTAAACTTTTTAACGAAGCATTTTCCTTTTCGTTTGCTATAACTAAAACACTATAATCTGGTGGACTATCTAAAAACCCTTTAAGTTTTGACGCTTGCTCTTTAGTTGGGTAAAATTCTTCAACTAATACCACCCTTTTTTCACTCATAAACGGATAAATTGAAAGGGCTGATAGCGCTTCGTCAATATCTAAATCTTTACTTTCAAACTTGGTGAAATTTATACTTGGCTCATTAACCAACTTATCTAAAAGCAAGTTAATAGTGCGCTCTCTAAAAAAAGCGTCTTCACCAACCAAAATATAAACGGGCGAAACTTTGCCACCCTCAATTTCCATTTTTAACTCTGTAAATTTCAAACCAAATTTCCTCGTTTACATTTTAGCACTTTTTTTAGCAATTTGCAACACTTATTATATTGTAAAATCAAGCATTTTTAACATATTTTACGTAACCATTGCTTTCTGCGTCCGTGTAGCCGTTCTCTTTTAAGTAAGTGAGTTTATTTATAGCGTTACAATTATTTAAAATATAATCGCTTCTATTTTTAACAACCACTAAATCGGCTGAACTTTCCACCTTAATATTAGTTGACGCGTCAACTGGTATTTGTCCCAAAATAACAACATCAAAATTTTCGCCATCTATATTTAGTGCCAAGCCGTTTAGCGTATAGTTAAAGGTAAACTTGTTTACCTTTATACTTTCTTCAACTACGCTTATCAACTCTATGCCCTTAAACGAAGAAGTTATTGCAAGTTCTTCTTCCTTTTCTATCGTGCCGTAATAGTACACTTTTTCAGGAAGTTTTACTTCGTTTAATTTAGTTAACAACACTTGTAAGTCTTTAACTGAATTTTCTAAGAGAAATAAGTTGTCGACTTTCTCTATCTTCTCTTTATTTACAACCCTTTTATAGCCGTTTATACTGCCTGATGAATAGTGGCTTAAAACCATACTATTTTCTTTTTCTTCCACCACCATTGAAAAGCACATATTAGTAGCACCACTTACTATTATTTTACTGCTATTTTTATCGTTAACCGTTAAAAATATCGTTCCACCAATACTTACTAACGCTATGCTTATAGATAAAATTATGGACGTTAATTTTTTAACGTTAACGTTTTGACAAGCGATAAATAGGGCTAAATAGTAGCCTATTGCAAACACGCCCATTATAATATCTCCCACCATAAACACACTATAATCTATTAAGTTTATCAAAAAGTTTATTGCTTGTAGTACGTACTGAACTAAAAACAACGTTATATTGGAAACACCAAAAATCCCACCAACGATTGTGCATATAAATATTGCTATAAAAATTACGCTTACTATCGGAATAAATATCAAGTTAGCCAAAACGGAAATTACCGACACTTCGCCAAAAGACGCTAAACTTATAGGTATACTTGCTAACTGTGCAGAAAATACAGTACCTAAAGTATTTGATATTTTTAGTGGTAAAAATTTGAATATTTTAGATATTCCACTACTAAGCGTCATTATTCCTACGACTACTGCAAACGATAATTGAAATCCCACGCAAAATAATTCCATTGGTGAAATAAGTAATAAGATTGTTGCTGAAATTGAAACAGAAGATAAAGGGTCATATCGTGCGAAAAACAGTTCTGATATAAGCAAAACTGCACACATTATACTTGCCCTTAACGACGAAGAAGAAAAACCACATACTCCGGCATAGAAAAATAGCGTAAAAACTATTATTGCCGTACTTAAATATTTATTTACTTTTAACTTTTTGAATAGCAATTTTAATGCCATTGCCAAAAAGCCGATATGTAAACCCGATACGGCGAAAATATGTGCAACGCCCGTCGCCCTAAATCTTGATAAAACACCGTAATCCATATAGTCACTATCGCCCGAAAGCATTGCGTAAGATAGTGCAAATTCATCGTGCTTTAGCCCCTTTTCTAAACTGTCTTTTATAAACAAATTACATCTTTCAAAAATAGTTAAAATATTGCCTCGATTGGCAATATCTAAAGCGTTTACGTTTGCAGTATACTTAACGCCATTAGATATATTTTCTGCAGAAAATTTGCAGTCGTAAATTGTAGTAACGTCTTCTACTTTACTATTAAATAATATTAAATCGCCAAGTTTTAAGTTAGAATCCCCATCAACGTAGACTTGTACTTTATAAGGACTTTTTACGTTTTTATAGCCAGAAAACTCAACTTTTGAAAGTATTATTTTCGTTTGACTTTCATCTATTTGCCTTACGTAAGTAATTTTGCCGTAAACGTTTAAGGTATGATTATCTAAATTAGCACTTTCAAAACTATTGACTGAGCATGAAAAATTTACACCACCTAAAATAAAAAATAGACAAAAGATTATGGCAAATATTCCCTTTTCTTTTATCTCTTTGTTTTTAATACCATATACTAAATAAATTACAATGCACGCTAAAAATATTGCGATACAGACTATCGCAAAAATTGGACTTGTAAAAGTATAAAAATATGCAGTTATTAACCCTATTATTAGGCTTACCGCCATAAATAAAAAAGGTCGAAAATTTAAAAGTTTTTTCATTTGTGATACACTACTTAAAATTTTATGATATTTTCTAAAAATTGTCAATATTTAACAGTTGCATACTATCGTAATTTTTGATACAATAATAGTAGCCTTCGTTGTGCGATAGGAACAGCAAAAAAAATCCACAGTTTTTTATTAAAGAAATCCAAGCCTTTGCTAAATAGCGGTGCTCTTAGTTGCGGGATAGCAACACTTTTTATTAGAGATGTGATGATAGCAAGCAAGGAATTCGCCTGTTAACGTAACGGGTTATTATTTTCTGTTCCGTCGGCTATCGCAGGTTATTTTTTTGCCAAAATTTTGTTGCAAACGCATATTTTTTATGCTATTATATTTACAATATACTAAGGCCTCATGGTCAAGCGGTTAAGACGCAGCCCTCTCAAGGCTGAATCCGGAGTTCGAGCCTCCGTGGGGCTACCAAAAAAAGAAAACAGACTTTTGGTTTGTTTTCTTTTTTTGTAATCTTACAACTTACTAAAACTTAATATTTAGATAAACAAAAAAGGTTGCAAACTTGCAACCTTTTATTATTTTACTTAAAACGTTAAACCCCTTGGCTCTACATTAGATGAAAAAACGATTTGCGTACTTGTTGGACCAAACTTTTGAAGTTCGGTAACGAAATTATCTAATTCCATAGTAGTGTGGAAACACGCTTTCATGTGCATAGAAAATTCACCCGTGACACAACTACACTCTAAAACGTTTGGCACTTTTTCAATAAATGGATAAAATTGAACTTTTTTACTTGGCTCCATAGCAACATCTATAAACGCCGTTATATAATAACCCATTTTTACCATATCTATTTGCGCGTGATAGCCTTTTATTATACCTTCCTTTTCAAGCCTTTCTATCCTTGAAGATACGGCTGGGCTTGAAAGAAAAACTTCTTTCGCAATATCTTTAATTTGCATACGTGCATTTTGTTGTAAAAAGTTAATAATTTTTAAATCTATAGCATCTAATTTATCCATAAAAGTTTTCTCCTACGAATTTATGATACACCTATTTATTTTACTTGTCAACTTAATTTTATTAAGTTTGCCTTTGTTTTATCAACATTTTACACATTATGCCATTAAAAAACTAAACCCTGTTATCGTTTAACAGGGTTTTATAGTTTATTTAGTTAAATGGTTAAACCTTTCTAATTAAGGCAACCGGTTTTTCTTGACAAATTTTAATAATCGGTAAAATTGACGATGCTAATGCTGACAATACAGACGCCAAAGTAATTAATATAACTTGTCTAAAGTCAAACATTGCAAAGTTTAAAGGAATATTCATAACCTGCATAATGTAAGAGTTTACAAAGATACAAGCAACTGCCGTTACGACACAAGCCAATACTGCATTGATGATAGCAATAATTAAACTTTCTACCACAAACATTATAGATATATCTTTTACCGTTGCACCCAATGCCCTAAACACACCGATTGACGGACGTTTAGAAATGATTGTTGATGAAATATAGTTAAACATCATAAACATTGAGAAGAGTGCAAGTACTATAGCAACGTAGATAAACAAGTTAAAGAAGTTTTGTATATCTTCTTCTTGCTTAGAAATACTGCTTAATATACTATTATTATACCAAGTTAAACCTAAACCTTCGTCATTTGTCATAAGAGTGGCAACTTTGCTTGCACCAAAGAACTTAGCAGGTGCAATAACCCTTGAGTAGTACCCTTGCTCTTCATAAATATCAAACCATTTTAGCCCTTCTGCACTTAATACTATTGGTGGATATGCACTTGAGTTTATTATGTTTTTATCTACGCCATAGTAAATACCAACAACCTTGAATACGCTAGTTTTACTTTCTATAGTCTTATCTTCATAAGTTTGCCTAACAACAAAATTTAAGAAGTTTTCAAAGTTTACCGTATCGCCGTCAAACACATATGGTATTATGACTTTGTTTATTAAATCATTAAAAGCATTTTCTATAATTTGCTTGTCTGTTTGATTTGACACCAGGCTTCTATACTCTTCATAAAAAGCTTTTGTTTCTTCGCTTTCTATTTTTAACAACTCGTTAAATATATCGTCTATTCTTGCAGAACTTATAAGAATTTCATTACTATTTAACTTTCTAAAATCCTTACTACCGTCAAAGTATAATACGCCAGATTCACTTGAGTTTCTATCTATTACCGCCTTTAAATCGGTATCTTTATAAAACTCACTAAAATTAATCTCTTTTCCTTGTTTGGTAGCATTGTACTCTCCCTTATAGGTGACATAACTTCTACCATAACTACCTTCAACCTTAATACTTGTTGGGTTTAGATATCTTGGAACAAGATTATTAATATTTAAATAACCGTATTGGCTAAGAGCAAAACCTTCACCCACGAAAAGACATTTTTGTGCACTAGAATTTATAAACGCCGTAAAGTCAGAATTAAGTGACGTCTTTTTTTGCAATTGTTCCTTGGTAAGCGTTTTAATTTCGTCGTATTTACTAGGTATTTTACCACAATCTATAATACAAGTAATTATCATCTTGCCCGTTAAGAAAGTTTTTGTTGATAATTTACAACCCACAAGGTCTTCAATTTTTTCTACAGTTTTACCACCGAACTCAAAACTTTCACCCTTGCCGTTTCTTTCCATAATACTTTCTGCAAAATATTTAGAAATACCTATTTCTATTGGGTAATCTTTTGGATATGAATTATTGCCCGAAGCATCAAAAGTAGGATAGGTACCTGCAATAATTTTATAGCCAAAATCTTTTAGTTCTTTTTCATTAAATTCTACGATACCATTTAAAGTGTTTGAATAATACATTTCACCCTTTTTTATAGCATCAATTTCGTCAAATAAAACGGTTGTTTTATTTATCGTAGACGTCATTTGTTGGGTATCGTAAATTTCGTAAACGCCCTTAAAATTATACCCCGTCTTTTTATTTATTTTATCTATGGTTTCTTGATTTAACTTAATTTCATAAGCATTTTCATCGTCTAACGCATAATTACCTACCGCAGCAACATCTGTAAACGAAGAATTTTTTAAGGTGTTTGTAATAAGTTTCTTTTCGCTATAAGAAGCAACCGTATCAAACACACCAAATACTGCAAATGCAATAACTGATAGCAAAATAGTAAATGCAAGTCTTATAGGTTTTGATTTTAACGATTTTACACCAAAACCTGCAGAAGATTTAAACTTCATTTTACTTTCGATAAGTTCAATATCTTTTTGCTTTTTTACCCTTTTAATTTTTTCATTATCGGTTGGTATCCTTTCTCTAGTAGACATCTTTTCGATAACGCTTATTTGGCGCTTCTCTCTAATTGCTTTTAAAAGTAGTTGTGTTTCTTTTGCATTTAAATCTGCACCCAAACGTACGCAAAATGGGTCAGAATCATACACGTTTTCTATAATTTCAGTTTCGGTAAGCAATACGTCTTCAACAACCTTACCGTCAGATAACCTAATAATTCTATCAGCATATTTTTCAGCCAATTCTAAATCGTGTGAAACAACGACAATAAGCCTGCTTTGTGACAATTTTTTAAGCATTTCCATAACTTGTATACCTGTCACAGAGTCCAACGCCCCAGTCGGCTCATCCGCCATAATAATATTAGGGTTTTTAATAAGCGCACGGGCAATTGCAACCCTTTGCTTTTGACCACCAGATAATTCTGACGGCAACCTTTCGCCTAAGCCTGCAATACCAACTAAATCTAAAAGTTCATCAATATCTTTTTTAGAAATAGACCTACCTTGCAATTCGTTTGCAATGTTTATATTTTTTCTTACGGTATATTCTGGTAATAAGTTATATTCTTGAAATATAAAGCCTACGAAAGTGTTTCTATAACTATCGTATTCATTTTGCGTCATAGTTGCAAAAGACTTGCCGTGTATACTAATATCACCACTGGTCAACCCGTCAAGCCCACCTATCATATTTAATAGCGTTGTTTTACCACTACCACTCTTACCCGTGATAAAAACTAAACCACTTTCTGGTAATTCTAAATTTAAATTATCTAAGGCCGCAGTATCCCCTGCTGCCGTAGTATATACTTTTCTAACGTTTTTTAAACTTAACATTTGCATCCCCTTTGGAGCATATTACTCTTATTATATTTTAACATATAAAGCATATAAAAAGCAAATATTTATACGTAAACTTTTTAAAAAAATAAGCACCGGCAAAGCCGATGCTTTTACTATTTTCTTAATGTTTCTAATATGTGTTTCGCATATAAATAAGCAACGTTGACACCCGTAATTTTTTCAATTTCGTCCATAAACGCATTGGAATTTACTTCGCAAACGTAAGGTTCTCCATTTCGCCCGTACAAAATATCTACGCCACAGTAATCTAAACCTAACACTTTTGCCGTTTTTTCAGCCGTTTTTCTAAATTCTATTGGCAATTCTATTTTTTTGCCCTTTCCACCAACTGCTATATTTGAACGGAAATCATTTTCATTTTGCCTTTCCATACTAGCAACGGCCTTTCCACCAATAACTATAACCCTTACGTCAACACCCACTTTATAATCTAAATACTCTTGGAATAAGTGTGGCCTAACCCGAACCTTTTCTATAGTTTGGTCAAATTCTACCTTATCTTTAACAAGATGCACCCCCATACCCATTGAGCCATAACTTTCCTTGATAATCATTGGAAAGCCCATTTTAGCAATAATTTCTTGCTTTTCACTTTCAGTATATATGCACTCTTTTCTAAAACACAATGCACCAAAAAGTGTATTTGGCAAATTTATGCCTTTATCTGCAAGGGCAATATACGTTTCGCC
This sequence comes from Christensenellaceae bacterium, assembly GCA_045631625.1. GTDB lineage: Bacteria > Bacillota > Clostridia > Christensenellales > Borkfalkiaceae > UBA1259. The sequence continues at coordinate 7,384 of JAZQVG010000030.1, read as the reverse complement.
CTTATCGTCACAAGTCCTTATCGCTTCGTGGCTATTGAAAAGTTTTATACCTAAACTGTTTAGGGATTGAGATAAATACTTATCTTTATCAAGGTAAATTATAAACTGATAGTCTTTTAGTTCACTTTCAACCTTTCCGTTAAAAAGTAGCGTCCTTAAATATCCGTCTGTAATTATATCTAAATTTACGCCCAACTTATTAAATTCTTCCTTTAACCTTTCGGCTTGATGCACGCAAGAAACGGGTATTAAAAACGGATTTATTACTACAGCACCTTTCATTACTTACCCCTTTTCCACGTGTGTGGCGAAAATAATATAAATAACGGCAATATCTCAAGTCTACCTGCAAGCATAACAAAAGATAAAACACTTTTAGAAAACCAACTAAAGCCACCAAAACTACCTGACGAGCCTATAACGTTAGTCATACCTGGTCCAATATTTCCTATACAAGCCAAAGTTGCAGTCAAGTTTGTAAACACCCCGTCGTCACCTTTTGAAATTGCATAACCGTCTATTGAAAGAAGTATGGTAGCAACAACTACTATAATAAACCATAAAATAAAGTAGGTTTTTGCACTTTTTTCCACTTCTTTAGGCACAATTTCCCCTTCCATACTAAAGGAAGTCATAGCCCTTGGGTGAAGCATTTTCTTTATATCTTGACGCGTAGATTTTGCTAAAATCATACCCCTTGAAACTTTAACTCCACCACCCGTTGAACCACCACAAGCACCTACTATCATTAAGAACATTAAAATAGTTTTAGAAAGTACTGGCCAAGTTTCAAACGGTGCAGACGTTAAACCCGTTGTTGATTGTATTGAAGTCACTTGGAAAAAAGAATATCTTAAAGCCTGACCAAAATTATCTACCGCACCTAAAATATTAAAGGCGATAATTAAGGCTGAAACTACCATTATAATAAAATACACCCTTAATTCTTCACTCTTTAGTCCTTTAACGATACTGCCTGTAATTATTAGATAGTAAACGTTAAAACTTACGCCAAACAAGAACATAAACACGGCAGTAACCATTTCAAAATAAACTGCAGATGGATGACCTATATTTGCATAGTGCATAAACCCGTCTGCAAACATACTAAAGCCACCCGTACCTGCCGTTGAAAAAGACGTGATTAAACTTTCATAAAAGTTCATACCACCACAGAGCAAAAGTATAACTTGTAAAACTGACAAGCCTATATAAATTAAATATAAAATTCTCGTAGTGTTTCTTATTTTACTTACCAATTTTGATGATGATGGGCCTGGTGCTTCTGAACTATATACGTGCATAATACCCTTATTCCCTTCAGGTATAATTGCTAAAACGAATACTAATATACCCATACCGCCTATCCAATGGGTAAACACACGCCAAAACATACTTGCCATACTCATACTTTCAATCTGTTGACCATTAAGCACGGTTGAGCCGGTTGTAGTAAAGCCTGACACAGTTTCAAAAAAAGCATCGAAAAAGTTTGGAATTTCGCCACTTATAATAAAAGGCAAGCAACCGATTAGTGATAAAAGTATCCAGGCAAGCGATACTATTACAAAACCTTCCTTTGCATAAATAGCGTTATGCTCATATTTTAAAAAACATAAAGGAACGCCTATCAAAAGCAATATTAAGATAGGTATTAAAAAGTTTATAAAGTTATTCTCAGCGTACGCCATGCCGACAATTAGTGGTATCACCATCAAACTTGCCATTATAATCATAGTTTTGCCAAGAAGATTTAAAACCATTTTGAAGTTCATAATTTTATTCAATAATCTCGCTTAACTTTTTAATTTTTCCTAATAGCGATAAAACTATCACTTTATCGCCCACTTTCATTTCAGTATCGCCAGTTGGCAATATAAATTCTTCATTTCTTACAATACCACCAATTAACGTATCTTTTTTAACTTTCAACTTCTTGATTGGAATATCTTTTATTAAAGAATTTTCATCAACAGAAAATTCTAATGCTTCTGCCTTATCGTTTAATTTATAAAGTGCGTCTATACCGTCCTTTTCACCACCGACAGAATTTGCCCTTACAAATCTTAAAATGTGGTTTGCAATAGACACCCTTGGCGAAACAACAGAATCTAAGCCTAAGTTTTTAGCCATATCTAAAACGGAATATCTATCTATTTTCGTAATAACCTTATTTATTTTTTGTTGTTTTGCATAAAGAGAAATAATTACGTTTTCTTCGTCAACGCCCGTCAAGGTAACCATTGCATCGCAATTAAACGCGCCTTCTTCTTGCATTGCAACGTTATCACTGCCATCACCGTTAAGCACGGTTGCTTCTGGAAGCAGGTCTGCTAATTGGCTTGCTTTGTCCTTTGATTTTTCCATAATTTTTACTGAAACGCCCGCATTTATCAATTCTTTTGCAAGGTATAAACCAATATTACCGCCACCAACGATGAATACTGATTTTGCACTATGCTTAAACTTCTTTATCTTTTTGATAAACGCAACTAATTCGTCTTCAGCCCCAATTATATATACTTCGTCATTTTCTTTTACGGTAAAATTACCACGAGGAATAATAACTTCATCCCCCCTAACAACCATGCCAAAAAGAATATGACCGTACTCTTTGCCAATTTCCATTAGCGTTTTGTTTGCAATAGGGCTATCTTTATCAACGTCAAACAATATCATATTTGCATTGCCGTTTGCAAAAAGTTCTACCTTTTTAGCAGACGGGAATTTTAAAATTTGCAAGATATCAAACGCCGCACGCCTATCTGGGTTAAACGCTAAATCTAACCCCAAGTTTTCTTTTAAACTTTCTAAGTCTAAAAAATATTCCGGCTGACGTACACGGGCAACGGCATATTTTGCACCCAATTTTTTTGCAAGTACGCAACTTAAAATATTAACTTCGTCTTGCGGGGTACAAGCGATAAAAAAGTCCGTATCTTCTACGCCTGCACCTATAAGTACGTCTTTTTGTAAGCAACCACCTACAAAACCTTGCACGTCAAACGTGTTTACTTTTTCGTTAACTACACTGTAATTAACGTCTACAACAGTAACGTCGTGCCCTTCTAATTCTAAATTTTTAACTAGCGTTTCACCTACATTTCCAACGCCTACAATAATAAGTTTCATACTATAAATGATAAACCCTTTAATAAAAAAAGTCAATCATTTATTTATTTTAAAAATTTTTTGAAAATTTTAAAAAACCTATTTAAAAAATATAATTTTTTTGGTAAAATAATAATAACAAATAATATGGAGGTTAATTTATGACTTGGTTTAACAAACAGAGCCGTTTGGTTCAACTTATTCTTTTACTTATCCCTGGTGTAAACTGGATTGTGGAAATCTTAGTTAGGTGGGAAACTTTCTTAAAGAAAGGTGGTCTTATAAGACTTATTATTTGTATTATTACTATTCCTGCCGGTATGATTTTTGGTTGGGTTGACTTCGTTTGGGTATTATTAACCAAAAAGTTGTTCTTACAATAAGACAAAATTTAAATTAAAAACGGTGCTTTTTAGCACCGTTTTTTGTATTTTTATTTTATTTATACTAATCTTCAAAACTGCTTAAGCCCACAACCTTATCTACCGGCATAGAAAATAATACGCCGTGTGCTTCCGTTTTACTACCTGCTTTTTCCATAATCTCTTTCATAATATCGTCACGGTTTTCTTTTTTAGAAATAATATAAACCATTTCCTTTTCTTCAGAAATGCTTGCACCAAAGAATTTAGCAAGTTCTGCACCCGTGCCTTTTGCCCTAACGACTGTGCCACCGTTTGCACCTGCTCTTCTTGCCGCATCCATAACAAGTTCGGTATTTCCTTTATTTACTACCACCACTATCATAACGGTTTTTATTTCACTATTCATATTCTCACCTTCCTTTTTTTCTAACGGCTTTTCGCCTGCAAAATATTTTAACGACGAACTGCCACCTATACAGTCCAACGGCATAAACGCTATAAACCCACTGTTTGTTTCGAGTATGTCCGTTTCCCTTTTAACTTCTTTGATAAAGTCAGGTATATCTTCTTCCCTTATCATACTGTTAAACATAATTTTTTCAGTATTTTCAATACCCATTAAACTTAAAGTCGTTTGTTTTGCTGTGCCATTACAAAGAGTGCTGACTACGTTATTTAACCCTTTACTTCTAAAAAAGTCTAAGTAGTTTTCTGCATAATCTCTTTTGGTTATTGCTATCAAAAACTTAATTCCTTGCATAACACTTCTCCTATTCGATAATTTCTTCTTGCGAAGTGCTTTCTTCCACTTCTTGAACTTGGCTTTGTACCTTTTTGCTCTTCAACTTGAATACTAAACCTAAAATTTGAATAGTAATCAACGGTGTCATTGCAACGAAAGCAACTACGCCAAACCCTTGTGTTGCAATGTCAGCACCGACAGCACTACAAACACCTAAAGCAAAAGGCATTATAAAACTTGCCGTCATAGCGCCAGACGCAACCCCGCCCGAGTCAAATGCTATTGCCGTAAACATATCTGGCACCAAAAAGGTCAATGCTAATGAAATTAAATACCCCGGCAACAAGAAATACATAATTGGAATATTTAATATTATTCTAAGCATGGCTAAACCTACTGATATCGCAACGCCAATCATTAAACTTGTACGCATTGCCTTTTTAGGTATAGCACCAGAAGTTAGTTCAAATACTTGTTTTGTTAAAACGTGTACGGCTGGTTCTGCCGCTACTACGAAATAACCTATAACCATACCGATTGGCACGACTATCCAATTAAAAGGCAAATTTCCAAGTGCTTCACCAATTAAACTACCTACTTGTAAAAAGCCTACGTTTACGCCAAGTAAAAATAAAACTAAACCTAAATAAGTGTATAGTAAGCCTATCAATATCTTTATAACGTTTTGCTTGGTAAGTTTACTGCCGAAAATTTGGAAGATAAAGAAGAACGCCACTATTGGAAGCAACGCTATCGCCACTTCTTCTATATATCTTGGAAGGGCACTACCAAACAATGCTATTAAGTCTTTAGAATTTGCAACCACGCCCGAAACTTCTTTTGAAATGTCAATGCTTTGTGGTTGAAAAATTAAACCAAGTATCATTACTGATAAAATAGGCCCAATAGAACATAAAGCCGTCAAACCAAACCCGTCAGCCCCTTCGCCATCGTCGTTTTTCATTGAAGCAACACCCGTGCCAATTGCTATAATAAAAGGCACACTCATAGGCCCCGTCGTAACCCCACCAGAATCAAATGATAGTGGTATAAATGCAGGTGGAACAAAGAAAGAAAGTAGGAAAACTAAACTATAAAAGAATAATAATAAATAACTTAATTTTATTTTAAGTATAATTCTTAAAAATGCGATAACTAAAAAAACGCCAACGCCCACACCTACTGCCAAAATAAGCGTCCACGGCCCCATAGTTTTTGCTAGTTGTGTAGCCAATACTTGTAAGTCTGGCTCTGAAATAGTAATTAAAACACCTACGATAAAGCAAATTGGTATAATAAGCCATAGTTTTTTGGTTTTCATAACGGAAGTACCAACGTATTCACCAATAGGCGTCATAGCAGTATCAGCACCTAGGGTAAACAAGCCCATACCTACTACTACTAATATAGTACCCAAAATAAAAGCCAAAAACACCCCGCTATCTAACGGCGTGATAGTAAAACATAATATAAGCACGATTATAGATATTGGTAATACTGAAGAAAACGCTTCCTTAACCTTGTCCATAATAATCGTTCTATCCTGTTTTAGAAAAAACGGCTTACCTTTCAACTTTTCGTCTCCTTTTTAATCTATTACTAAGTATAACAAATGAAGTTGTATTTGTCAATTTTTAAAAAAACAATAAAATAATAATGAAATATAAAAAATGCGTAAAATTTACGCATTTTTTGACTATTCTTTATCTGTTAATTTCACCTTTGGCAAACTCCAGCGATACACGGTTGCCAATACCCTTAAGGCAACTATAATTACTATGCCTATTATTGAAGCAATAATAGTGTCTTTAGAATTTGACCTTATAATATAGTAGGCACTTGCGCCCAAAATTGAAGCGATTGCATATATATGTTTTTTGAATATGTAAGGTAGATTTTGTGTAAATATATCACGAAGTAAGCCACCACCTACACCCGATAAAACTCCAAGCATAATAGATAGTAATGCGTTGCCACTTAACCCTTTAATAAAAGCAATTTCTACACCCATTACTGAAAAGGCTGCAAGCCCTACTGCATCGAAATAATTGTTTACACGTTCTATTCTTTCGTTTATACTTATAAACTTGTCTTTTTTAAGGTAAGCAATAGCAAATACTATTATAGAAACAATTAAAGCAATAAGCAAAATATAGCCGTTACTAAAAATCGCAGGTGGCGTTGAACCAATTAAAATATCTCTGGTTATACCACCACCAACGGCAGTAACACAGCCAACTACTATTACCCCAAAAATATCAAACCCTGCCCTTATCGCAACAAAAGCACCCGATACAGCAAAAGCAATAGTACCTAAAATCTCTAAAATTTTTAACACCGTGCTTGCAGTCATTTTTTCTTTCTACCTTACTAAATTTAATGCTTAATTATTATATTATACTACCGACATTTTTGCAACACTTTTGTTAATTTTATAAAAAACAGGTGCTGTTTATTAACTTAAACTCTTGATAAAAATTTTTATATATGCTATACTAATCGTGCTACACAAATAAATATTTTTTTGAAATAAACAAGCAAAAGGAATATTTACTATTTTTATTCCAATACTTTCGATGTGCTAATTTGTCAAAAATGCAAATTCCAACATTGGAAGTGTTAGTTCATTTCTATTTATTTGTGTAGCAACAAGGAGTTTGCGTGTTCGTGCGTCGACTTCGGTTGGCGCACTTTTTTTATGGAGAAAATTATGAAATACAGCAGAGAACAATTAGTAGAAATAAATTTATATTCTTTAAGAAACTTGGCAAGAGAAATTGGCGTAAAAGCACCAACGTCTTTTAAAAAGCAACTATTGATTGATGAAATTTTGCTTATTGATAGTGGAAAAAAACAAGCCTATAAAAGCAACAAAGGGCGCCCTGCTAAAAATGGTATGGACAATTATTTAGGTAGTAACACAATCAAAATAAAGAAAGAGTATAAAAAGCAATTTATAAATTGTATCTTAAAAGAAATAGAGAGAAAGTTAAATAAAATTTTATAACAAAAAAAGACTAACGAATTTCGTTAGTCTTTTTTGTTATCTGGAAAGTTGGCGAGGTTTATGATTTTAAGCCCTCTTTTTTTAGCCTTTTCTATCAATTTATAGGTGTTTGAAAAAATGTTTTTAGAATAAGCTATGATGTGAGTGGATTTTTTAATG
>JAZQVG010000029.1:0-1745 GCA_045631625.1 Christensenellaceae bacterium | reverse complement strand
TAAATTCTATTTCAAGTGTTAAGGGTAGGTCGCTTAATAGTTTGGTGCAAGGTGGCTCAACTAAAGGCGGTGGCTCAAGCAAAAGGTCAAACTTGCTTAATGGTCTACTTAATGTTTCAAGGTGGACTTACATTATTTATTTAGCAGGTAGGCTCGGTAGACAAATGGCAAGCATTGTAACAAAGGGTGCGGACTATGTTGAAACTTTAAACCTTTGGGAAGTTTCAATGAAAAACAACAACGACCAAGCCACCGAGTTTGTCAACAAAATGAACGAAGCGTATGGTATTAGCAAGAAAACGCTTATGAACGCTCAAGCCGTATTTAAAAATATGCTTGGCTCATTAGGCGAAATTACCGACGCTATGGCTTACCAATTAAGCGAAGGCGTTACGCAAATGGCGGTTGACTATGCGTCGCTCTATAACGTAAAGTTTGAAGATGCCTTTACGAAATTCCAAGCAGCGTTAGCAGGTCAAGTAAGACCAATTCGTAGCATTTCAGGTTTTGATATTACGGAAAATACGCTTTATCAACTTTACGAAACGCTTGGTGGCACAAAAACAATAAGACAACTTTCAATGACGGAAAAGCGTTTGCTTGCTATTTACGCAATATTTAAGCAAATGAACGCAAGTGGTGCGATTGGCGACTTACAAAAAACTATGTCAAGTTTTGCCAACCAAAGTCGTTTAATGAGCGAAGCGTTCCAAGAAATTCTTTCTTATGCAGGCTTAATCATTGTTAAGTTGATTGAAAATAGTGGCTTAATGACTAAAATAAACGCAGGACTTATTTTGGTTGGCGATATTTTAGAAAATATAGCAATTCAAATGGATGCTATTACTTCGTTTAGTGGTGGCATATTTGAAAACGTCGAAGATAGTGCTATTTCGGCAAATGAAGCCGTAGACGAATTGCAAGGTAAACTTTTAGGCTTTGATAAGTTTAGGGCAATGAACGTAGCCGAAGAAAGTGGTTTGGAAGTTGACCAAACAGTATTAAATGCTTTATCTAAATACACAAGTTTACTTGAAGGAGCGACAACTGAAGCACACAAACTTGCAAAAGAGTGGGGTGTTGTATTTGGTTTCTTTGACGAAGACGGCAATTTTATTGTTGAAAAATGGGAAGAAATCAAAAAAGATATTAAAGATTTTGTTACTAATATAGGTATTTTAGTTAAGTATGCCGTAGACTTATTAGAAGATTTTAGTGTTTTTGATTTTGGTAATGTGCTTAATGCTATATTGATAGTTATAACCGCTATAACTTTTGCAAGTGCTAAAACTTTGATTGCTTTAGAAACTATACAAAAAGTTGTTTTAACTATTGTTTCGGCTATTGTATCTCTTATAAATCTGAATTTTGAAAATTTTGGAGATAATTTAAAGAAACTTTGGAGCAATTGGGCGACTGTAAACCTTGTATCGTCTATATTGCAATCTCAAGTAAATAGTTTCATAGAAAATTACGCCGTTGGTGCAAGCAATATTGATAGTGGCACAATGTTTGTGGCTGGCGAAAGTGGAAAGACCGAAATGGTTTACAATGGCGTAAACGGAAGAACAAACGTAGCCAATATACAACAAATGAAATCGGCGTTTTATCAAGCGTTGGTTGAATACGGAAAAACACAAAATAATAATCAACCTATTGTTGTTGCTATTGACGGAAACGAAGTGTTTTATGCCACACGCAAAGTAGCAAACCAAAACGGACTTGATTTTTCTAATGTAAGGTAA
>JAZQVG010000028.1:0-6760 GCA_045631625.1 Christensenellaceae bacterium | reverse complement strand
CCCCCTAATTTCTTCAAGGTCAATTCTTGTAACAGGTTGCTTATAAGCAATAATTGCTGCAACTTCCAACATGCTTTTAGAAAGTTCTTTTTCCTTGATAGGATTAAGCACAGAAGAAACTTCTTCAGCATAATTTGGATTTGAGCAAAATTGCAATTTTTTATTAAAAATTAAAAGTTGAATACCACTTTCTTCGTTATATTTTTCCTTTAATTTTTCTGCAGCCTTTAATACATCTTTATCGCTTACTTCAAGTTTTTCAGTAATATCTGAAATTGCAACTTGTGTGCCCGATACAAAAAGTATTGATTCAATTATATTCGTCAATTTCTCCAAGTTCTTCATTTCTATCATCCCTTAAAGTTATAGTTATATCGTTAAAAATTCCATTTTGCTCCACGTATACGTATTGCAATTTTAATAGTTCAAGCAATGCTTGAAAAGTTGTGATAAGTTCATTTTTAGTTCTATTTGAACTAAACGTTTCAAAAAAACTAACTGATTTTTTTTCTAAAAGTATCGTTTGTAAATGCGTCACCTTATCTTTAACCGTAAATACTTCTTTTGGTATTTCTTTTAATACGTTTTCTTGCCTTTTTTTATCATCAACACGCATTAAAAGTTTAGAAAAGGCTTCAATTAAACCATTAAGATTAAAGTCGTTATAAATAACTTTTACTTCCCCAACGTTTTTATCTGGCTCTTTATAAAACCTTAGTACGTTTTCTTGTAATTTTAAGTCTTCACTTGCTTCTTTGAATAATTTATATTCTTCAAGTTGCCTATATAAATCGTCTTTTTCATCGTCTAACGCTTGTTGTTCTTCTTCTAGTAGTGGCAATACTGATTTAGATTTAATTTCAAGAAGTTTTGTTGCCATCAATAAATATTCACTAACCTTATCAACGTCAATAACTTCAAGATTGTTTATATATTCTAAATACTGCTCCGTAACTTGAGAAACAAAAATATCTCTAATATCAATTTTTGCATCTTTTATTAAGTGAAGCAATAAATCAAGTGGACCATCAAAATTATCAAGTTTTGTCGAATAATCTACTATTGATTCAAACTCTGCCATTATAAAATCAACCCCCAAAACAACTGTATAGGATAACCAATTATTGTAGATAAAATGCCTAATGTATTTCCCAAAATATCGATTATAAATAGCCCTGTTGCGTCTGCAATGACACCTAAAGCGAATAAAATAAGTAAAATAATTCTACCCTTATCTCTTAAAAATCTAAATACAGAGCCACGTTTTTTATTTAAAGCATCCAAAACCCTAAAACCGTCTAAAGGATAAATTGGAATTAAATTAAACACACAAAAAACAAGTGAATAACTATAAACATAATAGAGTGCTGATTGCAACACTGTTGTAAAATAACCAAATTCCGGTATAAATAAAGAAAGGTTAAAGATTGGAAAAACTATAAAAGCAAGTAGATAATTAGCAATTACACCGGCAATAGCAACCCAAAAACAGCCCCATTTATAATTTTTAAAATTGTATGGATTAACAGGCACGGGTTTGGCCCAACCAAAACCAGCCAAGCAGAAACATATTAAACCTAATGCGTCAAAATGTGCAAAAGGATTTAACGTATACCTATTATTAATTTTGGGCGTTATATCGCCATATTTTACTGCGACAAAGGCGTGCGCAAATTCGTGAATAGGCAAAACCAATATAAGCGCCAAAAAACAAGCGATATAATTTATAATTTTAGGAACAAAATCAAACATTTTAATATATAATCCAAAATATTACTTATATTATAGAATATTTTATTAAAAAAAACAATAAAAAACGCCTAAAAAATAGGCGTTAATTTTTAATTATAAAATTTAATTGTATTTTATAGGTCGTTCCTCATTAAATCCTTGACGGTTTGTCTTTTAACTGCCAAGTAAGATTCTCCATTTTCAACAAAAACAACGGCAGGAATTGTATTCCTATTATAGTTGCTTGCCATTGAATAATTATATGCCCCCGTTGATAAAACTGCCAAAATATCGCCTTTTTTTATTTGTGGCAACATAATGTCTTCTGCAATCAAATCACCACTTTCACAACACTTCCCAGCGATACTATATTTTGTATTAAATTTCCTATCTAAATTTTCTGCAGGAACAACGGTGTATTTTGCTTGATACAAGGCATATCTAGGGTTTTCAAACATGCCACCATCAATTGAAATATAATTCTTTACGTCTTTAATTTTTTTAACACCCCCTACAGTATAAAGAGTGATACCCGCTTCCCCTACGATAGAACGGCCGGGTTCTAAAACAAAAAATGGGTCGTCAAAATTCTTATATTCAGCATCAGCCATAAGTTTCATACAAATAAAGTCAACAATTTCAGAATAGTCTTCATATTTCATTTTAGCGTCATCATTAGAATAATAAATGCCAAAACCACCACCAAAATCTATTGCATCAAAATGTATATCGTGATTATTTGCTAAATCGCCATAAAAATCAGTCATTTTATCCATTGCTAATTTAAAAGCATTTTTATCAAATATTTGAGAACCAATGTGGCAATGTAAGCCTTTTAATCTTAGGTTTTTGCATTTTCTAGTCTTAACAATTGCATCAAAAGCAGAGCCGTCACTAATCGAAAAACCGAATTTTGAATCAACTTTTGACGTTTGAATATAGTGATGTGTATGCGCTTCAACACCAGGGTTTACCCTTATTAAAACTTTTTGAATAACGTTTTTATTTAACGTAATTCTATCTAATTCTTCAATCTCTTCAAGTGAATCAATAACTATATACTTTACCCTTTTTTTGACAACGTATTCTAGTTCTTCCGGCGTCTTATTATTTCCGTGATAAATAATTTTGTTTGACGGAAATTTTACAGATAAAGCCGTTGCAAGTTCGCCAATTGATACGGCATCTATGCCCATACCGCACTCTTTCATAATCCTATAAATTTCTTTACAACAAAATGCTTTTGAAGCATAGGTAATCATCGCATGGTCATACGCCTTTTTATATGGGTCAATAAAAGCCTTGCACATATTTTTAATGTGTGCTTTGTCCATTACATATAATGGTGTGCCGTATTTTTTTACAAGTTCACTACACGGTATACCACCAATTGTTAAATTATTGTTTTTATCAATTTTTAAAGTATCTCTTGTGTTTATCATACTTTAATTTTAACAAAAAAATAAATATAAATCAATGGTTTTTATATAATTTATCTTATATATCCTATTAAATAATTGACCAATTATCTAAAATGTCGCTTAAATTATCAAAATAAGTTTTTTTAGCAACGTCTTCATTTGCTAAAACGTTTACACTTTTAATTTCAAGACCATCCTTATATATTGATAATTTACCTATTATTTCACCCTTATAAATTGGTGCTTTAACTCTACTTATAGGCTCAAAATTTATTTCCACACTATAATTTTCACCTTTTTTGTTAAAGATACACACGTTTTCTTCTGCTACAATATTTAGATATTCTTTTTTGCCGCCTAATACTTCAACCTTTATATCAATAGGCGTTTGATTATCAACGATTACCTTGTTTTCATAGTTGGCAAAGCCATAATTAAACATATTAGAAACTTCGTTAAATCTTGTTTTAGAATCTGGCGCGCAAATAACTACTGCAACTAAACGCATATTATTTCTAACGGCTGAAGCGGTTAAACAATGCCCTGCTTCTGACGTATACCCTGTCTTGCCACCATCGCAACCTTTGTAAAATCTTATTAGTTTATTCGTATTAGAAATTTCAGTTATTCTATCATTTGGATGGTTAATTTTATCCATCCATATTTTTGAAAATTCAAAATATTCTTTATGATTAACTAATTCTGAAAACATTATTGCAACGTCTTTTGCCGACGAATATTGCCCCGGTTTAGGCAACCCCGTACAATTAACGAAATTAGTATTTTTTAGCCCTAAATTAGACGCTTTTTCGTTCATCCTTTGCACAAAAATATCTTCACTACCACAAATTTTTTCAGCCATAGCAACACAAGCATCGTTTGCAGAAGCAATTACAATACCTTTAATCAATTCTCTAATCTTGTAAGAACCGTTTGTTTCTAAAAATATTTGAGAGCCACCCATACCAGACGCATTTTCGCTAACTACTATTTCATCTTCTAAAGAAAATTGTCCATTGTCAAGCGCATCAAAACAAATTAAAAGCGTCATTACCTTGCACATACTAGCAATTGGTAAGCGTTCTTCTTCATTTTTTGATAATAACACTTGTTTAGAAATAGGGTCTATCAAGCAACAAGCCTTACTTTTTGCTTCATAATTTTCATTTTTTTCAATTGCATAAGTTTCTTTTCTATTTAATGATGCTATATTTATAGAAAATATTATCGTTATTACAATAAATAAATATGATATACTTTTTTTCATAAAAACTCCTTTATAATATTGTTGGTTAAATATAAAAAAATATGTATTATGTCTGACATAATACATATCAATAAAGCGTTTAATTTACTAAGTTTATAGTTTTGAAAGCATATTAGTGATACTAATACCATAGCCACGGGTTGGGTCGTTTATAAATACGTGTGTGACAGCACCTACCAACTTGCCTTCTTGCACAATAGGACTACCACTCATGCCCTGTACGATACCACCCGTAGTTTCTAAAAGTTCTTTATCGTTAATTTTGATAAAATAGTTTTTATCTTCACTAAACGAATTATCGTCTTTTACAATTTTTATTGAATATTTTTTAGGTTCTCTTCCATTTACTGTAGAATAAATAAATGCATCGCCAATTTTTGCATCTCCAACTTCAATTTTTGTTAGTTTATTATAATCAATATTTTGCATGGAAGCATATACACCTGATGTGGTGTTTTTATATATACTGCCAATTTGTTTATCTCTAATTAATATTCCTTTTAATTCGCCAGGTTTACCTTTTTCACCTTTAACACAACCGTTTATAACGCAATTATATAAATTACCACTTGTAATTTCTATAAGTTTATTTTCATTATCAAGTATTGGGTGGCCTAGAGAAACAATTTTATCATTTTTTATAAATGTTATAGTTCCAATTCCATCAATTTCCGCCCTAATAAAAACACCTAATTTGATATTTCCAACTAAGTCTTTTTGGGGTTTTATATTTAATAATAATATATCATCTCCCCTTTTTATAGAAATAATTTTTACGTTGTCATTTTTTAAATTATTTTCTATATCTAAAATATTATTAACTTCGTTTCCATCAATCGATAAAATTATATCGCCAGCCTTAATACCAGCATCTTTTGAAGGAGAAACTAAACCATTTTCTGTCACAACATCACTTAAACCAATTACGGTTGCACCTCTACTATAAATTGAAAAGCCAGCAGGAATACCACCTAAATATATAGTATCATCTTCGTTTGCCTTGACATAGTTTACGCTTGGAATTAAAAATAAACAGGATAAAATTGCTATTATAAATATCTTAAAAAAATTTTTCATACTCACCTTACCTGCATTATTGTGGGTATAATAAAAAATTTTATACAAAAAAAGCCGACCAATTTGTCGGCTTTTATTTTAATAAAAAATCAAATATTCTTTTTATAGTCATTTGCTTCTTCAATCAAATCTTTTGCAAGTTCTACTGCTGATTTATTATCAACACTACCACCTACTAATCTAGTAATTTCATTAACTTTTTCTTCGTAGGTAAGACTAGTTACGTTTGTAATTGTTTTATCTTCAATTTCAGATTTAGAAATTAAGAGGTTGTTATCTGCCATCGAAGAAATTTGTGGTAAATGAGTGACTGAAATAATTTGTACGTTTTTAGAAAGTTTTGCAAATTTATAAGAAACTACCTTAGCAATATTACCACTAATACCTGCATCAATTTCGTCAAAAACATAAGTAGAAATATCGTTAAACTTAGCAGATTGCGCTTTAAAAGCAAGCATAAACCTACTCATTTCACCACCACTTATAATTTCACTTAAGGTTTTTGCAGGCTCACCACTATTTGCAGAAAACATAAACTTAATATCGTCTATACCGTTTGCAGATTGAAATTTACAATCTTCAAACGAAGGAAAATTTGCAAAATCAACGTAAAATTTGGCTTTAGACATACCTAATTCAATAAGTTCGTTTATTATGTTATCACTAAGTTTTTTCGCCCCGTTCTTTCTAATTTTGCTTAATTTTTTATATCCTTCATACAACTCAACTTCAAGTTTATTCCTTTCATCAAGCAACTTTTCTGCCCTTTCGTTGAAGTTTTCTAAATTTTCAAGTTCAGTGACAGCATTTATTAAAAACTCTTGAATTTCATTATAGTCAGAACCGTATTTTTTCTTTATGTTTTTAATAATGCCAAGTCTTGCCTGTACTTCTTCCAAAGAATATTCACTATCAGATAAATTGTCAAGCAAACTTTCACATTGGCTTGATAAATCATCTGCCTCAGCATAAACGTTATGAAATCTATCGTTTAATTCTCTATATTCTTCACTCAACTCAGAAATTTGCCTTAAAAAACGAAGTGAATTGCTAAACAAATCTATTACGCCACCTTCTGCACCTAAACTGTCTTTAACTGCTTTTAGCGACGCAGCAATTAATTCTTGATTTTTTAATCTATCTCTTAAGGAAATTAGGTTTTCTTCTTCCCCATCTTTAATATCGGCATTATTTATTTCATTTATTTGAAATTTTAAAACATCCATTTTAACAAGGCGTTGATATTCATCACCACCCATATTAT
>JAZQVG010000027.1:0-6724 GCA_045631625.1 Christensenellaceae bacterium | reverse complement strand
CCAACCCAATAATAATCTTCTTCAAAATATATATTGTGTTTTTGCCCGTTAAGGTAGTTATGCAACGCACTTAAAGTTTTAGCCCAATTTGCGTCGCTGCCAATATAAGAAAAGTTAAAAACAAGTCTTCTTTCTTTATATTTCACTTCGCCAAACGCTTCTGTTAGGTCTAAATGTCCGTCCCTAGCGGGTACATCAATATAATTAGTTCGTGGCTCGGGTTCGCCAATTTCTTTATGGCTCAACACCAAGCCAAAATCGGCGTATGAATTTTTATTACCAAATGTTACTGTATTCATAATCTACACCCTGCCCCTTGCTTTTTTGTCGCTTCTCTCGCCTAGGCTTTTGTCTATTCTAGTAGTTAAAGCACCTACTAACTCGCCTGTGCTTAACATTACTTTTTGTTGTCCTAGGGCGTTTAAGATGTTTTCTAACAACGCTTCAACCCTTGAATTGTCGCCGCCGCCTTGTGTTTTTAGCGTGTAATTGTCTAATGTTTCTGCGAAGGTATCACGCATTATTGCTTGCGGTGTTACAATTTCGGGGTTTGTTGTTGCGTTCGGGTATTCTGCAACCCTTATCGCACTTTCGCCCGTGAAAACGCCGCCGCCTGCAAAGCCTAGTAGTTTTTTAACGCCACTAAACAATTTGCCGCCTAAACCTGTAAATTTATCTTTAATTTTGCCAACAACGCCCGAAAATTTACTTGCAATTTTTGATCCAATACCGCTAAAAGCATTAGCAATAGAACTTACTAAATTGCTAAAAAAGGTTTTCGCTCCACTAAATATACTTTTTATGCCGCTCCAAGCCGCTGCCGCTGCGGACTTCACGCCCGCCCACATATTTTTCCAAAAGTTTCTAAAACCTTCGCACTTTTTCCATAGCAACACAAACGCCGCAACTAATAAACCAATGCCCGCAATGATCCAAGTTAAAGGGCTTGCCAACATTGCAATATTAAGCCCCTTTTGTGCTGCTGCCGCAACTGCGGTCGCTGCTGCTTCTTTTAGGGTTGCACCTGTCTTTAATGCCGAATAACCCGCCGCTAATGCCTGCAAGGTGTTAGATATTTTTTGATAAGTGTTAACCGCCATTAAAACTAACTTATAAGCACCATAAGCCGCAATCATTGCCCCAACGCCTGCCGCAACTGCTAATATTATGTCTTTATGGTCAACTAGCCATTGTGATATTTCCTTTATCTTTACGGCTAGTGGTTGCAATAAGTCGCCTAAATTTTTTAATATCGGTATAACCGCTTCTAATAACGGTGCACCTATATTTGCTAAAAATTGTCGCCATTGCTCTTTTAAGTTTCCAACTACATTTGCGTAGCCGTCCGCTTCTCTCGCTGCTTGTCCTGTCGCACCGCTTGCTTCATAAATGCCTTTGGAGATGTCAAGCATAACAAGTTGCTTTTGTTCTTCGGTCAATTTTGTAAATGACTTGCCATACATCTCGTTTGCTTTTGTGTCCCTTTGCTTTTCGCTTGTAAATAAGCCTATTGCGTCGCCCGCTTCGGTGTTACCACGCAAAAACGATCTTAAACGCTCGTCCACTTCTTCTAGGCTCATATCATAATAAGCCGCACCGTCTGTCGCTAATTGTAAATAGCCTTCCATTTGTTTTAAGGCTTCGGCACTTTCCATACCTGCACCCGTAAACTGTGAAAATGCCTTTGTGCCTGTTACTTGCAAACGGCTTGACAATGTGCCTGTGCTTTCTTCAAGCCTTGCAAATGCTTCGGTGGCACTACCGCTTAAATCTTTAAACGCCGCTTCAAATTGTGCCGTTTCTGCTTGCACATTTGCCGCCGCTTCTACCATTGACTTGCCAAAATTAAAAATCGCCGTAGTAGATAAATATGTTAATGCTAAATTTTTAATTGTTTGAAACGAACGCTCAAACTTGCTTTCGCTTTGCTTGGCTGCGTTGGTCGCATTGTCAATGTTTTTGATCGCCCCGCTACTATCAACGGTTATCGTTCCTGCTAGGGCAAACAAATCTTTTAATGCCATTTTTTATGCTTACCCCCTTAATTCTTGTTGTTATTTTCTGTATTTAGGGGTTTGAAGTTCTTTAATATGTTTTGCGACTTTTCAACGGTTGCCACAACCTGCGTTTTGCTCATAGGGGCTTGTGCTTGGTGTTTTGTTTGGGTGTCTTTCTTCCAATCTTCAAAACTCTTATTATTCATAGGGTTATTACTTAAATAATAGTCCCAACTTTTCTCGTCTTGCGTTGTGTCCCAAATATTCAAAATGCCACGCCCAAAACTCTTATAATCTAGCAAAACATCTAAATAGTAAAACGGACTTGCATACCTTTTGAATAGCAAGTCCATAAATTTTAAGTCGCCTATTTGATATATGATTGTGCAACCTTCAAAAAATCTTTGAACTCGTCTTTTTTAACAAAATCAATTATCATTTCGGGCAACTCTACCAAACCCAAATTTTCAATTTCTGCACGGCTCAAATTGCTTGTTTTTTCTAAAAGGTTAAAAATCTCGTTTTCGCAAGTGTCTAGCCCTTCAATAATTACTTGTCCTGCTTCTAGCATTGCCCCAAAGGTCGCCGCTTCTACTTGCTTGTCGTACTCTTTGCCTTTATTAGTTGCAACAATGCCTTTTACTATGTCGCCGCTAAAACATTTTCTAAAATTGCCAATGCCAATTTTCTTAATAACAGGCAACATCAAAAAAATGTCTTTGCCTATTAGTTTTCTAAATTCCCATTTCTTTGGGCTTTGTTCGTTTTCCTTAACAATAACTTCTTCCATTAAAAATATTTCTCCTTCAAATCTCTAATTTACGCTTGTTCTGGGTAGTAAATTTCAACAGGCAAATGGTCTAAATCGCCGCTAATGTCTGCGTGTGCTTCAAAAGTCAATGCAAATACTGCTTGCTCTTTGTCTTTTGGCTCAATTTCCATACCGCTAGTGCAAAAAGCGTTTGGCAAAATAAATATAATTTGTTGTCCGCTTGTTAGTTCGCCAACAAATGCGATATTTTCTAAATAATCGCTATCACTAATCAAACCTTTTGTAGTGTAAGATGTGTAACCGTCGGCGGTCTTTGTGCCTGCTACAAGGTGTAATGCTGCTTTAATAACATCTTCTTTGAACTCTGTAACATTAGTTTCTAATGTGCCTGTTTCGCCAACTTTGACTTTCAAGCCCTTAACTTTAACTAATGCACCGTCAACTTCTGCGTCTGCAAATTCTTCGATCAATGAAAATTTACTACCGCCACTTGTTGCACCTAAAACTTCGCCGCTCCAATCTGCACCACTAAATTTAAGGTTTTTATAAACAACACCCGCTTTAAACATAAGTTCGCTTGGTGTGCCTTCTGTAATTCCGTGTTTTTGTAAAGCCATTTTAAGCCCCCTTCCAATATCTAATCGCTATGTTAACTTGCAATTTCTTTAACTCTGCGTCGCCTGTATCTTCGGGCGTGCTGCTAACATAGTCAAAATGGTAAACATTATTGTTTACCTTTATATTTCTTTGTTTGAAAAACCCTTTTAGTTTTTCCTTAATGTCTATCAACTCTGCAAATGTATTGCGTGTCCAAATCTCGCAAAGCATTTCGCCTTTTGTGCCGCCGTCTTCGTGCGTTGTGTCTGTTTCGTAATATTCATAGGTCAAATAAGGGTATTTATCGCCCGTATAAGCCCTAAAAGCCGCTTCCACGCCTAAACTATCTAACGCACTCTTAAACGCCGCTAATAACTCTAATTCCACGCTCTAAAACCCCTTTGACTTAAATATTTGTCTTGCTCTCGCTTCAATTTTCGGCTTCCACATAACAAAAGACTTGTATAACATACGCTTTGGGCGTGTACCTTTTGTTAAATACGCTTCCAAACCCTTTTTGCGAAGCATAGCCATAATGCGTTTGGCTTGTGCCAATGTATAAGACTTTGTACTTTTAGACATTTTGCCCGTGTCGCCGTCCTTTACATAAACCCAATAACCCTTACGCCCTTTGCCTTCTAACGCATATTCGCCCGTGCCTAATTCTTGGTAGATCGCATATTCAAGCGTATTGCCTACGATCGCTTGCATTTTGCCTGCGTCTACTACCGTGTCCCAACTTCTGCGTAGTTGCGAACTTTCGCCAACGGGTGTGTTTCGTTCGGCTTGCGTCTTAATCTCTGCACTTGCTTCTCTTAAAAAAGCAACTAATGCTTTGTTTAACTCGGCTTTGACTTTTACGCTATTGTCTGTAAACTCTACATCACTAGCCAACTTAATCGCCTACCCTTTTTAAGAATATTTCCAAGTGTTTGTTTAATTCCATAGGGTTGTCAATGTATGTTACATCATAGTCTTTGCCGTTTATAACCGCTTTTAACTCGGTCGCTTTCTTCGGTATGCTCACATAATCACATATAAATATATGCGTGCTATCTTCCATAGCCTTGTTATAGGTTGCAAAGTCTTTGCCATTATTCATAAGGTCTAAAAAGCCGTGTATTGTTTGCAACTCAACCCAACTTTTAACCCTTTCGCCAATGGCACTTGTTGTTACTCTCTCAACCTTCAAAATACAATCAATATTGCCGCCTATTTTACTCATAATGCACCGCCTTAAAACTTTGCACATTTATAAGGCTTCAAAAAGCCAAATAAACTTTTTGGGTAGCCCATAATTGAGTTGTCGCCGTCCATATTAAAATATGTAACGCTATGGCGTGATATTGTTTCGCTTTGTATGCCTACTTTGTCGCTTTTGTTAAACTTCCAATCTAGCAAACTTATTGCACCCGCTACTACATCTGCGGGGTAAACAATCTTTGTTACAAGGTTGTAAGGCTCGTCGTATAATTCGCCGTCTAACGCCGTAGTTTCGCCTATATCGGTTATTACATACAAACCCGCATTATTTGACTTGCTTATTTGTAAAGTGTCGCCAACCTTAAAATACGGGCTTGTGCCTTGTAATACCCCGTTTAACGAACTACACTCAATGCGTTTTGCTCGATCTTGGAAGTTGTTGTTTGTATAACTTCGTATCGCTTGCTCTACTGCTGCCAACTCTCTTTGCAACTCGGTATCGCTATAATTTGCAAATTTAGACATTTTTTTTAATTCTGTTAAACTTATAATCATTTTGTCTGCTCCCTACCGAAGCAAACTTATTGCTTCTTAATTTAATAATTATGCTTTGAATTTAGCCAAAACAACTTTTGCTTGGTTAGACAAAGCAACTGTGTAATGTTTGTCAACAGAGATGTCTGTTTTTCTAGCAAGTGTGTTACGCTCTGTTTCTACATTTGTATCTCTTTTTAGATAAATTGTAATTGCTGGTGCGTCGTCTTCGCTTTCTACATCATTGTTTAGTTTGATAATAGGGCAATAGTAAACGCCGTCTTTTGCTACAACTTTTCTTGAAGGTACAATTCTAGTGCCTGCAACAAGTCCAATTTCGCCTTTCATAACAACTGCATTGTTGTATTTGTCAGCACTAATAAAGTTTTCGTCTTTTCTCAATTCTGTAACTTGTTTAGGGTTAATAAACATTGCTTTTTCGCTTTGTACTTCTTCATTGAAGTAGTCGATAGCGTCAACAATACCTGTATAGCCAATAGCACTTGTGCCGTCTAGGGCTATAAGTTGTACGCTTGCTTCGTCTGTCAATGCTTCTAGTGCGTCATTGTCTAGTTTTGAAGCGATAGACTTTGCAAGTTGTTCGTTTGCTTGTCCTACTGGGTTGCCATAACCGCTTAAAACTGCTTCGTCTGTAATTTCAACTGCTTTCATAGCCTTTTTAACTGTTGATTGTGTTGTGCTTGCTTCTAGTTTTACAGTTTCGCACGCTACGCCTTCTGCAATGTCTTCTGCGTCGCCAATGTATTTGTATTGTGGTACTGTAATTGTGTTTCCTGCTTGTCCTACTAGGGTAGTGTCAACCTTTGCAAAAGGTGCAACTACAATTTTCTTTTCTACTTTTGCACTAATCATATCAGCCATAACTTCTGGGTTGATAAGATCGGCAATCATTGTTGTTTGGTTTGCCATAATGTTTTAATCTCCTATTCACTTTGTTTGTTTAATTCGTGGTACAATTCTTTGTTTTCGCTAAACAATTTGGCTCTTTCTGTGTACCCCATTTTGTCAAATTGTTCTTTGGTTATTGCGTTAGTGTTGTTGCCTTGTGGCAATTTGTTTGGCTCAATAACCTTTTTTGAAACACTTTCAAAATTGCTTGCATAAGTCGTTTTAAGCCCGCTAACAATGTCGTCAATGCCTTTAACCTTGCCGTTTTCGTCTAATGCAAGGTCTTTATGATCTGCTTTTAACTTAAACATCAAATAATCAATGTCGCTTGCCTTCGCTTTGTTTTCCAACAATGCAACTTCTACGGCTTTGTCTATTTTTAGTTGTGCATTTTCGGCGGTCAATGCTGCAATCTTTGTTTCGTAGTCCTTAATTGAACTTTGCAACTTTTCATTGCCTGCGTTTTCGCCTTTTAGTTTTTCGATCAACGCCAATGCTTCGCTATGCTCTTTGGTCTTTGCGTCCAAATCTGCGGTTAGTTTGTCGCTACTGCCCTTATGTGCTTCAATGTCCTTGCCATTTTCCGCCATAATCTTGTCTATAACTTCTGCTTCTAACCCCAAGTCTTTCAAAAATTCTCTTTTCATATCTTAACCCCTTTTATTTACGCTTTTTTCCGTGGTCGCTCCACGCAATATAAGTTGTTTGCGTT
>JAZQVG010000026.1:0-2071 GCA_045631625.1 Christensenellaceae bacterium | reverse complement strand
CAAAGCCCCGCCCTTTGCTAAATATTCGGCCAATAACATAGTGTATTTCGCCATAATTATTTGCCTTCTTTCTTTTCGTCTTTGTATTCAACTTGGCCTTTAATTTTTTCGCTTCCGTCAATGACAATTTTTGCGCCTTCTTCTAATTCGTCGGCGTCAATTTTGCCGTCTTTTTTAGCGTTCTTCCACCATGTAACAAGTGGCACAATAATGAAGGTAATTAAACCACCAATAATTGTGATTACAAGGCTAATTGTTTGTAGCACGTCATTTGTTTGTAGCCCCGTGCCAACGGCACTTAATGCTGTGCCAATGCTTCCGCTTATTAATTCGTTTTTCATAAGCATTTACCGCCTATTCGGCTATGTCATTGCCTAATAAAAAGGTCGCTTCATATCTAACATAATATTTAGTATTTTCAACCATGTTAGCCGAAGACATAACGAACATAAGATTATTAGAGTTTTTAGACACGTATGCAACACCCGCAACGTAAGAAGTATTAGATGCAAAAATATTTATAACTCTATTGTCTAAAAAATTATATTGCCCAACTTGTGTTGGGTATAATTTACTAGCAACCGACGCGGGTATTGTAATAGTGCATAGGGTTGGAAAACCGCCCGCTCCCGCTCCTTTTGTTAAATTAAGCGCAACAACAAGTGTTAATTTATTGCCATTTTTACAAGCGCCAACATAAACTTTTTCATAAGTAAAGTTTGTGTCGCTACCTAAAACGGCACTATAACCGCTCATATTTTCCACAATTTCGTCGCCCGTAACTTTTGTTGCGTTTAGTGTTCCGCTAATGTTTACGTTGCCATTAAAAATTGCGCCTAAATCTTGGCTTGTTCCGTCTTGGTAATTGACAATTAAATGTTGGTTTGCGTCAATTGAAAAATTAGAAACAGGCTTGACATTTCCCGCGTCTAAATTAGTGCCATTTGTCAAGGTTAAATACAAATGGCCGTTTTGAATATAGGCACTTTGGACGCTTTCGCCTTGTTGTAAAACAATGT
This sequence comes from Christensenellaceae bacterium, assembly GCA_045631625.1. Lineage (GTDB taxonomy): Bacteria > Bacillota > Clostridia > Christensenellales > Borkfalkiaceae > UBA1259. Next base: position 1,052 of record JAZQVG010000026.1, on the reverse strand, counting down.
CGTTGCTTTCTAAAAATGTGCCGTCTTCAAATGTAAACTTAAATGACAACGTAGCGTTGCCCTTTTTGGCAATTTCAACGCCCGTTAATACGGCTTCGTCTAATGCCTTGTTAATGGTTTTTAACCATTGTTCAAGTGTTAATTTTTCGGTAAAAACACTTATAATTGTTTCTTTATTAATTGGCATTATTGTGCCCCTTCCTCGTCGTCGCGTATGTTGTCGGCTGTTTTGTCAACTTGGCCGTCGCCGTCGGCGTCAACGTATATTTCTTCTAAACTTCCGTTTAATACCATTTCAAAGTCAAGGCCGTATGTTTCACATTGCTTGTTAAATGTATCAATAAGCAAGTAAATATAGTCGGTTGCTTGGCCAATGGTTGCGTTTACTTCGGCGCTTTGCACCCTTTCGCGCTTTTCAATTGAATTGGTCATAATACCAATTTTATTTAATAAGGTGTTGCGTTCTTCGTCGCGTATTTCCTTAAACTTGTCGCAAAGGTAATTTACGCCAATGTCAATTGATTTTAGGCCGTCGCCTAATTGTTCACTAACAACTAAAACGGCTTGGCCTTGTTGTTTTTGTTGTATTGCTTGTTCAATAGACAAGCGCAAGTCTTCGTCTTTACATACAACAATAAATGGGGTTTTACATGCTTCAAGGTTTTGACGCATGGCAACGTCGCAATTTGTCATAAAGTCGGTTGTTTCTTTAATTAAACTTGACATTGTCATTGTGACATTTGGTAATGCTTTGACTAAATAGGCGCCGTCTTCTTTGTCTTCATAATAAGCGCCGCGCGTCCATGTTTTACCATTTGCCGTTACAAAAATAAGGCTTGTTGGGTTGCCTTGCTCGTTAAGGCCTTCGCCATAGCAACTTGCCCATTTCTTTGCAACTTTGTCATAACCCATTGCACCGCCGTCAAATAGGCCATATTTAACGTAATGCTCGGTTGCATAGTCTAACCCCTTGCCCGTGCTTTTGACTTTAATTTGAACGCTATTTAATAGCAAGTTAAAATATTCGTCAAAACGGCTGTAAACCCCGTAAG
>JAZQVG010000025.1:0-3800 GCA_045631625.1 Christensenellaceae bacterium | reverse complement strand
GTTATATAGACTATGCAGTAAAGGTAAGCGACAAGGCTGTAGAGAATTTAGAAAAAGGATTTATCGCACCGTCACCTTACGAAAAAGCGTGCGAAAATTGTACCTTTAAGGGTATATGCAAGTCGGCAGTAGTTAAGGGTAGGACGATAGGTAAAGTAGAAAAGGAAACGATAGTAAATGCAACAATCGATAACGAAAACAACGCCTAATTATAAAGAAGAACAAGCAAAGGCAATATATCACGATAAGGGCAATCTTTTGGTGTCTGCTTCCGCTGGGAGTGGAAAGACTTTCGTTATGATTGAAAGGCTTATAAACTTAATAGTAAGTGGAAAAGCGACTGTAAACGATATAGTTGCAGTAACTTTTACAGAAAAATCGGCCTTAGAGATGAAAGAAAGGTTAACTAAGGCACTTTTAGATAAAATAAGCGAAGGTCAAACACAATTACAAAGCCAACTTTTAGATTTACCAACTTGCCAAATTTCCACAATACACTCTTTCTGCTCAAGATTAGTGCGCACTTATTTTTTCGTTGCTGGTGTTTCGCAAGATTTTAGGGTGCTTGACGGGGTGCAGGCTAGCATAATTCAGCAAACGGCACTTGATAAAACTTTTAAGTATTTTTACGATAATAATGACGAAGATTTTTATTCTTTACTTACTTATCACGTTAGAAGAAATAGCGATAAGCCATTAAAAGAACTTATTTTAAAATTGTTTAACTACGCTGAAGAAGAAGCGTACCCTTTAGAATTTTACGATAGGTATTTAACTTCTTATAGCGACGATAGTTTTAATAATCTTTTAACTGAAGTTAAAAATCAGTTAGATAAAACCCTTTCAAAAGGTGTAAAAGAAATAGAAAAAGCAAAAGTATTATTTGAAAACAATAATAGGACGAAAAGCGTAAAGTTATTAAACGCTATTTCGTCATCTTTTAAAAGCGTTATTTCTAACAACTTAAAAGCCGTTGTAAACTTTATAAGAATAAGAAAGGATTACGATGGTAAGTTGGATGATAATGAACTAATGCAAAAAGAATTGATAAATGAAAATATAGTTAAGTGCGAAAAGCAGATTGATAAGGTTATAAAACTTATACAAAATTATGACACCCTTTATTTGGAGTTTGTAAACCAAAAACAACACGTTGCAAAATTATCAAAAATATTAAAAAAATATAGAGAAGTATACATACAAGAAAAATTAGATGAAAATGCATTAGATTTTAGTGATTTACAACACTTTGCCCTAAAAGTATTAGAAAACGAAGATGTAAAAAAAGAAGTTCAATCAAAATACAAGTACGTATTTATTGACGAATATCAAGACACCAACTCTATTCAAGAAGAAATTATGTCTAAAATTTCTTTTGATAATCTGTTTATGGTTGGCGACGTAAAGCAAAGCATTTACGGGTTTAGGGGGTGTAGGTCAGATTTTTTTGAAGAAAAGTATAAAAAATACAAAGAAACCAACCAAGTGGTTGACTTAAACGACAACTTCCGTTCTGCGAAAAACGTTATAGATTTTGTCAATTATATCTTTGATTACTGTATGACGGAAAACTTTTTCGGCATAGACTATAAAAAAACAAGTAGGCTTATTTTTGGTGGTAAATTTTTAAGTGGTGAAGACGGGCGTGCAAACTTTCACTTTATACCTACACAAAAGGAAGAACAAGAAGTAGAGCAGGCTAGAATTTACGATATAAAGGAAGAATTGCTTGGAGAAACAGACTTACCAAGCAAAACTGCAGAACTTATTGATCAAATTATTAGAAAGGAAATAGGCGATATTAAGGCGACTAAAAACGGACAGCCTTTAGATATTGACTATAAAGATATTGCAATTTTAGTACGTTCAACCACGGGCGACGCTATTAAAAATATGCAAACGCAGTTGATACGTAGGGGCGTACCCGTTTCTTCCGTAATAGAACAAAGTGTATGTGGGTTTCCAGAAATTGATATTTTAATAAATTTACTTAAACTATTAGATTGCTTTAATCAAGACGTTGCACTATGTACCGTTATGCTTTCGCCAATTGGTAGGTTTACTGAAGAAGAACTATCAAAGGTAGTGTTAAAGGCTAGAGAATTAGGTGTGACTAAGCACGATAACTTTTATTTAGCAGTACAAAAATATTGCAACGAAGTAGATGACAAACTTTCTAAAAAATTAGTAAACTTTAAAAATTATATTGATAAAACAAGAAAACTTGCCGATTTTTATGGTGCATTAAAGACACTTACCACCGTAATAACAGATAGCAATTTTGAAAACGTTTTACTTGCTTCGCCAATGGGCGATAGTAAAGTAAAAAGAGTAAAATATTTCTTATCAAAAGCGAAAGTTGACGGTAAGTATTTAACGGTAAGAGAGTTTTTAACTTTAATAGAAAGTTGCCCAAAAGCATTTAATTATACTACCGTATGCGATGAAAATACAGTCAAACTAATGACTATACACGCTTCTAAAGGTTTAGAATTTCCGGTGGTTATAGTTTGCAACGTGCAAAAGGGCTTTAACGATAGCGACCTTAAAAACGAAGTGCTTTTAGATAGGGATTACGGCTATATAGTAAAAGACTACGACTTAAATAGTAAACGTTACAAAGAAAATATTTTCAGAGAAGTTGTAAAAGACAAAATGCGTCAAAACTTAGTTAAAGAAGAAATGCGCTTATTTTACGTTGCACTTACAAGGGCAACATATTCACTGCACGTGATATGCGAAAGCGAAAAGTCTCTTGAACAAGTAGAGTTTACTGATGCAAAAAGTCAAATGGACTTCTTGCCACCCGAAATCGAGTTAAGCCAAAATACAGATTTAGATATTGGGCAAAGTGAAGGTGCAATTACGGCAGGTTTTGCTATTATAAATGACGGCGATAAGCAATTGATTAGCGAAATAGCCCAAAATTTAAGGTATAAATACCCTTATGAAAAAGATTTAACTTTACCTCTCAAAACTTCCGTATCAAAAGTTAAAAGTCAAATGGAAAGTGATGACAATGCTATAGTGATGTTTGACGAAACACAAGAGTTTACTAATACTGAAAACGGTATAATTGCACATACTATTATGCAGTATTACGACTTTGATAACGCTGATTTTGACTATCAAATAGATAAGATGCTTGAAGATAATATAGTTAGCAGAGAGCAACTTTCTTTATTAAACTTAGATAGGCTTAAAAGGGTTGTTGAAAATGATATTATCAAAAATCTAAAAGGCAAAAAACTCTACCGTGAAAAATACTTTTTATCACAAATTGAAAGCGATATGCTTTTTGATAACGGAAATAGTGAAAGCGTTATGGTGCAGGGTATTATAGACTTGCTAGTAGTAGAAGATGACGGTGCTACCATTATAGATTATAAGTATTCTAAAAAGAAGGAAGAACAGTTAATTAAAGATTATTCTTTACAATTAAACGTTTATGCTAAGGCTGTTGAGAAAATTTTAAATAAACGTATAAAGGAAAAGTTAATTATAAATTTATTTTCGGGCGAAAGTATTACACTTTAACCTTAATTAAACAAATATCGTCAAAACAAGCCAAAAAATTACTTAAAGAATTTAGTAAAATTGCATTATGCAAATAATAAGTAATATTTTAAGTGATTTTTTGTTAAAAGATTTTTTTTCAATTATTTTATGGTGTTTGCTTATTGTAAACATTATCATAAATTGCGTATGTTTTTTAATTAAGCGTAATAAAAACTTTTTTAGCGTTTACTGTGTAATAAATGGCTTTGTAATTATATTAAGAAAGGGTGTAGAAAACGTAC
>JAZQVG010000024.1:0-30157 GCA_045631625.1 Christensenellaceae bacterium | reverse complement strand
TATAGAATATCGTGGTTTTGGACAAGAAATTGTTGAGCAACTTGCTTTCTATTCTAAAGTACCTGTATGGAACGGTTTAACTAACGAATTTCACCCAACCCAAATAATTGCAGACTTTTTGACGATAAAAGAGCAGTTTGGATATTTAAAAGGCATCAATTTCGTATATATGGGTGATGCAAGGTACAATATGGGTAATTCTTTAATGGTAGGCGCAGCAAAAATGGGTATGAATTTTACCGTGTGCGCACCTAAAGAATATTTCCCAGACGCAAAACTTATTGAAACCTGCCAAGATATTGCAAAAGAAAGTGGAGCAACCTTGACTTTTGAAAGTGACGTTAAAAAGGCGACCAAAGGTGCAGACGTAATTTATACTGACGTTTGGGTGTCAATGGGTGAGCCTACGTCCGTTTGGGAAGAAAGGTTAAAGAGTTTAGCGCCTTACCAAGTAAACAAAGCCGTTATGGATAATGCGGGCGAAAAAGCAGTGTTTATGCACTGTCTACCATCTTTCCACGATTTGAATACGGGGGTAGGCAAAGAGATGGGTGAAAAGTTTAACCGTAAAGATATGGAAGTGACGGATGAAGTGTTTGAAAGCGAAAAATCAATAGTTTTCAAAGAAGCAGAAAACCGAATGCACACCATAAAAGCAGTTATGCTTGCAACCCTTATGGACAACGATAAAATTTAATAAAGAAAAAACCTTTAAAAACTTTCTTGCTTAAGGTCATAACGCTTGACAATAGTTTAAAGTGACGCTATAATTAAAACAGTTCTTTAAGCGACACAGAGATGTCGGCAAGATTTATTTGTAGGTGGAAAGTATTATACTTGTCCAAATTATGTTGCTATAAAAGTCTTGTCGCATTGGCAAGACTTTTTTTGATGGTGGAAAAATGGTAAAAAAAGCACAAATTATGGATAGCCAAACAATGATAAGGGCTATAAAAAGAATTTCACACGAGATTTTAGAACGTAATAACGGTGCAGAAAACTTATGTATTTTGGGCGTTAAAAGACGTGGCGTCCCACTTGCTAAAATAATTTGCGATAATATAATGCAGTTTGAAGGCGTAAATGTTCCTTTTGGCGAACTTGATATAACGCTTAGTCGAGACGACTTAGATGAAGAAAGAAAAAAGGCACTTGCAACTGAAAGTATTATCCCAATAAACTTAACTGATAAAACGGTTATTATAGTAGATGACGTGCTTTATACAGGTAGAACTGCAAAGGCGTCTATAGAAACGGTGTTTAAGTTTGGTCGCCCACAATCAGTGCAATTAGTGGCGTTAATAGATAGGGGGCATAGAGAATTGCCTGTCCGTCCAGACTACGTAGGTAAAAACGTGCCTACTTCTAAACAAGAAAAAGTAGTAGTTATGATAGACGGAATTGATGGCGAAACAGGGGTGTATATCTCAGAATAACTAAAAGGAGAAAGTATGGAAAGAGTAAATTTACAACAAATAAAAAATAAAGAAATTTCTTCCTTGGTGGCATCTTTAGATGGCACGTCTTTCCCTTCTCAAATTATTTTTAAAGAATTAAACAATAAACAATACGTAATTTTACCCGGTCTTTGTGATGTACACGTACATTTTAGAGAGCCGGGTTTTTCTTATAAAGAAACTATAAAAACGGGCAGTTTATCAGCAAGTCGTGGTGGTTACACAACAGTTATGACAATGCCAAACTTAAACCCAGCCCCAGACAGTAAAGAAAATTTACAAGTTCAACTTGATTTAGTTAAAAAAGACGGTTTGATAGAAATTTTACCTTACGGCACAATTACCAAAGGTCAAAGTGGAAAAGAACTTTCTGATATGCAAGAGTTAGCGCCTTTCGTGTGTGCGTTTAGTGATGACGGTAGGGGCGTGCAAAATGATGAAGTAATGGAAAGTGCAATGTTAAAAGCAAAATCATTAGATAAAATGATAGTTGCGCATTGTGAAGATAATTCACTTTTATTTGGTGGGTATATACACGATGGGGAGTATGCGAAAAAGCACAACCATAAAGGTATATGTAGTGAGAGTGAGTATAAGCAAATTGCAAGAGATATTGAACTTGTTAAAAAAACGGGTGTTAGTTATCACGTTTGCCACGTATCAACTAAAGAAAGTGTTGAACTTATTAGAAAGGCAAAAAAAGAAGGGGTAGATATCACTTGTGAAACGGGCCCACACTACCTTATTTTGACGGACAACGACTTAAAAGAAGATGGCAATTATAAAATGAATCCGCCTTTAAGAAGTGAAGAAGATAAGTTAGCACTTATAGAAGGGGTATTAGATGGAACGATAGATATGATTGCAACCGACCACGCACCACACTCTTTAGAAGAAAAGAGTAATGGGTTAGAAAAAAGTGCGTTTGGTATAGTGGGGCTTGAAACGGCGTTTGCTTTAATGTATACCTACTTTGTTAAGACTAACAAGATGACGATGGAAAAACTTGTTTTACTTATGTCAACAAACCCAAGAAAGCGTTTCAAAGTAAAGAAAAATAACGATTTTACAATTTTTGAACTTAGTGAAAAGTATAAAATTGACAGAGATGAGTTTTTATCAAAGGGCAAAAACACACCATTTAACAATTTAGAAGTATATGGCAAGTGTGTGCTTACCGTTAAAGATAACAAGGTTATATATCAAGCGTAAAGGAGAGAAGAAAATGGCTAAAAGAACAGACTTAAAAAAGATAATGATAATCGGCTCTGGCCCAATAGTTATAGGCCAAGCGGCAGAATTTGACTATGCGGGTACACAAGCGTGTTTGGCGTTAAAGGAAGAAGGGTATGAAGTAGTGCTTTGCAACTCTAACCCAGCAACGATAATGACTGACACTACTATTGCCGATAAAGTTTATATGGAACCTTTGACGTTAGAATATATAGCAAAAATTTTAAGGCATGAAAGGCCAAATGCAATTATACCAGGCATTGGTGGGCAAACAGGCTTAAATCTTGCAATGCAATTAGAAAAGAAAGGTATACTTAAAGAGTGTCAAGTAGAACTACTTGGTACAAGCAGTAAAAGTATAGAAATGGCAGAAGATAGAGAGTTATTTAAAGAACTTTGTATCTCTATTGGCGAGCCTACTATTCCAAGTGAAATAACGTATTCAATAGAAGAAGCGAAAGAAGCGGCAAAAAAAATAGGTTATCCTGTAGTATTACGCCCAGCGTTTACCTTAGGTGGAACGGGTGGTGGCTTTGCCGACAACGAAGAACAACTTATTGAAATTGGTATGAACGCCTTTGAACTTTCGCCTGTTCATCAAGTATTGATAGAAAAAAGCCAAAAAGGTTTTAAGGAAATAGAATTTGAAATGATGCGTGATAAAGACGACAACGTTATCACCATTTGTGGTATGGAAAATATCGACCCTGTAGGCGTACACACGGGCGACTCTATGGTAGTAGCACCAATCTTGACGCTTTCTGACCACGATTATAATATGTTGTTTAATAGTGCCGTTAAACTTATAAGGGCATTAAAAATAGAAGGTGGTTGCAACGTGCAATTTGCACTTTCACCAGACAGTAGTGAATATTACCTTATCGAAGTAAACCCAAGGGTATCACGTTCATCAGCATTAGCAAGTAAGGCAAGTGGCTACCCAATAGCAAAGGTTACTGCAAAAATCGCAGTAGGTATGACGCTTGACGAAATACCTGTTGCAGGTGGCACGGCGGCAATCCAACCGTCACTTGATTATATAGTTGCAAAATTCCCAAGGTTCCCGTTTGATAAGTTTACAACAGCACCAAATACACTTGGTACGCAAATGAAAGCCACGGGCGAAGTTATGGGCATAGGTTCAACGTTGGCAGAGTGTATGTTAAAGTCAGTACGTTCTTTAGAAGTTGGTGCAGAACATTTGTATTTAGCAAAATTTGATAGTTTTGATAACGATGGGCTTTTCGATTATATAAAAGAATATAAATCAGATAATATCTTTGCTATTGCAGAACTTTTAAGAAGAAAGGAAAGCGTAGAAAAAATAAATAAAATTACAAAAATCACCCCAATCTTTATTGAATGCGTAAAATCTATTGTTGAAATGGAAAATGCGTTAAAAGAAAATAAAGGTTCAGTAGAAATATTAAAACAAGCAAAAGCAGTGGGCTTTGGCGATAAATATATTTCTAAACTTTGGGGCGTAAAGGAAATTGAAGTTTACAATTTAAGAAAAAATAACGATATTACCCCAATCTTCAAAATGGTTGACACATTACATACGGGCAAATACATTGCTTACCTTTATTCGTCATATGTAAATATGACCAAGGAAGTAAAAAATGAATCTGTTTTAACGAACAAGAAAAAGATTGTAGTATTAGGCGCAGGTCCAATAAGAATTGGACAAGGCGTAGAGTTTGACTATTCTACCGTACACGCCGTACAAACAATTAAAAAAGCAGGTTATGAAGCAATTATTATAAACAACAATCCAGAAACGGTTTCTACTGACTACACTACGGCAGATAAACTTTACTTTGAGCCATTGACACCGGAGGACGTAATAAATATCATCGATTACGAAAAACCAGAAGGGGTTGTTGCTTCGCTTGGTGGTCAAACGGCAATCAACTTAGCAAAACCTTTAATGGAAAGGGGCGTTAAGATTATCGGTACGGATTGTCAAGCAATAGATAGGGCAGAAAATAGAGATTTATTTGAAAAATTGTTAAAGGAATTAAAAATTCCACAACCAACCGGTCAAGCAGTGACCAAGATTGAAGACGGCTTAAAAGCAGCAGAAAGAATTGGCTATCCTGTATTAGTACGCCCATCTTTTGTATTGGGTGGTAGGGCAATGCAAATTGTTGCTAATCCAGAACAATTAAAGCATTACTTGAAAACTGCCGTAGAAATTGATGAAGATAAGCCTGTTTTAGTTGATAAATATATTGTTGGTAAGGAAGTTGAAGTTGACGCTATTTGCGATGGAAAGGACGTTTTCGTTGCAGGTATTATGGAACTTGTTGAAAGGACGGGTATACATAGTGGCGATAGTATTTCAGTTTACCCAACCTTTAGCGTAAGTGAAAAGGTAAAGAAAACGATATTAAAATACACCAAAGAATTAGGCTTAGCAATAGGCATAATCGGTTTATATAATATACAATTTATCGTAGATAAAGACGAAAAAGTATATATTATTGAAGTTAACCCAAGGTCAAGTAGAACGGTGCCTTTCTTATCAAAATCAACGGGGTATAGTTTAGCAGACATAGCGACGGAAGTTATACTTGGCAAAAGTTTGAAAGAGCAAGGCATAACGAAAATCTACCCAGAAGAAAAGAAACGTTGGTACGTAAAAGTTCCTGTATTCTCATTTAGTAAAATTAGGGGCTTAGACGCATACCTTTCACCAGAAATGAAATCAACGGGTGAAGCCATCGGTTACGACGATAAACTTAACCGTGCGTTATATAAAGCACTACAAGCTTCTGGTATGAAATTACAAAATTACGGCACTGTGTTCGTTACGGTGTGCGATAAAGATAAGTTAGAAGCGTTGCCGTTAATCAAGAGATTTTACAATATGGGCTTTAATATTGAAGCAACGTCCGGTACGGCTAAATTCTTAAAGGAAAACGGCATAAGGACAAGGGTATTAAAGAAACTTAGCGAAGGCGAAAATGAAATTGCTTCTGCACTAAGCCAAGTTCATATCGCATACGTAATCAACACAAGCGACGTTGAAAAAGCAGGGCACGTAAGCGACGGTGTAAAGATTAGAAGAATGGCAATCGAACACAATATCACAATGTTTACAGCGTTAGATACCGTTAAAGTTTTACTTGACGTATTAGAAGAAACAACCCTTTGCGTATCTACCATCGACGCATAAAAAAGGTAAAAAAATGAAACAAGTTTTTTTTGAAATTATAAGTAACAAAAAAATAGCGTTAGACACTTTTGAACTAGTGCTTTTAGGCGACACAAGTGAAATAAAAAAAGCAGGTCAGTTTGTAAATATTAAAATTGACGGTCTGTTTTTACGTCGGCCAATTTCCGTGTGTGATTATGATAAAGAAAGGCTTACTTTAATATATAAAGTGGTGGGCGAAGGCACGGAAAAAATGTCTAAAATGCAAAAGGGCGAAAAGTTAGATATTTTGGTGGGTTTAGGCAACGGCTATTCATTAGAAGAAAGTGGCGAAATACCACTTTTAATAGGTGGTGGCGCAGGCGTTCCACCAATGTATAATCTAGCAAAAAAACTAATAGAAAAAGGCAAAAATCCAACCGTTATCCTTGGCTTTAATAAGGCAGACGAAGTGTTTTATAAAGATAAGTTTGAAAGTTTAGGCGTAAAAGTTTATATCGCAACGGCAGACGGTAGCGTAGGTAAAAAAGGCTTCGTCACAGACGTAATGAAAGAGTTAGAATATAGTTATTTTTTCACTTGTGGTCCAATGCCAATGTTTAAGGCGATAGAAAGCATTGCTAAAACAAGTGGCCAATACAGTTTTGAAGAACGTATGGGGTGTGGCTTTGGTGCGTGCGTAGGTTGTTCTTGCAAAACCAAGTATGGTAACAAGAAAATTTGTGTAGACGGCCCCGTGCTTTATAGGGAGGAAATAGTATGGTAAATACAAAAGTTAATTTATCAGGTTTACAACTTGATAACCCTATTATTCCTGCAAGTGGAACTTTCGGTTACGGAAAAGAGTTTACTAAATTTTACGATATAAATATTTTAGGCAGTTTTTCATTTAAGGGTACAACGTTAAACGAAAGGTTTGGAAATCCAACGCCAAGAATAGCAGAAACGGCAAGTGGTATGCTTAATTCCGTAGGCTTAGCAAACCCAGGTGTAGAGAAAGTGGTAAAAGAAATTTTACCTGAAATGAAAGGGTACTTTAACAAAAAAGTAATAGCAAACGTAAGTGGCTTTTCGCTAGACGAGTACGTTAAAACTTGCGAAATTTTAGATAAACAAGAGCAAGTTGGGTTGTTGGAAGTAAATATAAGTTGCCCTAACGTTCATAACGGTGGTATGGCTTTTGGCACTGAGCCAGAAAGCGCTTATAAAGTAACTAAAGCAGTAAAAAATGTGTGTAAAAAGCCGGTGTATATCAAACTTTCACCAAACGTAACTAGCATTACGGACATTGCCAAAGCGGTGGAAGACGGTGGTGCAGACGGTGTAAGTTTAATAAATACTCTACTTGGTATGAGATTAAACTTAAAAACTAGAAAACCACTATTGGCAAACGTAACGGGTGGGCTATCGGGCGAAGCAGTTTTCCCCGTTGCACTACGTATGGTTTATCAGGTTTATGAAGCAGTAAAAATTCCAATTATCGGTATGGGCGGTGTGTCTAAGGCAGAAGACGTAATAGAAATGATGCTTGCGGGCGCAACGGCAGTACAAGTGGGCGCAGCCAACTTAGTTAACCCTTATGCTTGTAAGGAAATTATAGAAAACTTACCAAAAGTAATGGAAAAATATAAAATAGACGATTTAAGTAAAATTATCGGGGAGGCACATAATGGCTAAAGACGTAATTATAGCGTTAGATTTTTCTAACAAAGAGCAAGTTTTTGAATTCTTAGATAAATTCAAGGATAAAAAACCTTTTGTAAAAATTGGTATGGAACTTTTTTATGCAGAAGGCAGAGAAATGGTAAAGGAAATTAAAAAGCGTGGACATAAAATCTTTTTGGACTTAAAACTTCACGATATTCCAAATACCGTAAAAAAGGCTATGAGTGTGTTAGCGTCTTTAGACGTAGATATGACAAACCTACACGCTTCCGGCACTAAGAAAATGATGCAATTTGCTTTAGAAGGTTTAACAAGACCAGACGGCACACGTCCACTACTAATTGCAGTCACACAATTAACTTCAACAGACCAACAAAGTATGGAAGAAGATTTGCTTATCAATAAGCCAATCGACCAAGTAGTTATGCACTATGCAAAATGTTCTAAAGAAGCAGGGCTTGACGGTGTAGTATGCTCTCCGCTAGAAGCAGAAAAGGTACATACTGAGTGTGGCAAAAACTTCTTAACCGTTACCCCGGGCGTTAGATTTGCAGACGGTGATATGGGCGACCAAAAGCGTGTTATGACACCAAGTGAAGCAAGAAAAATCGGTTCAGATTATATAGTAGTTGGTAGACCAATTACACAAGCAGACGACCCGGTTAAAGCGTACGAACGTTGCGTAAAAGAATTTTTAGGTTAAGGAGAAAAGTTATGAATAAGATAAACGAACTTATAGCAAAGGATTTATTATCAATAAAGGCAGTATTTTTCCGTCCAAACGATCCGTTTACTTGGGCAAGTGGTATAAAAAGCCCAGTTTATTGCGACAACAGATTAACTTTAACTGCACCAAAGGTTAGAGATGACGTAGAAAACAGTTTGGCTGAAGTTATAAAAGAAAACTACCCTGAAGTACAAGTGCTTATGGGTACTTCAACTGCAGGTATCGCCCACGCAGCAATTACTGCACACATTATGGGCTTGCCAATGGGCTACGTGCGTTCTGGCGCTAAAGACCACGGTAGACAAAACCAAATTGAAGGTAAACTTGAAAAAGGTCAAAAGGTAGTAGTAGTTGAAGATTTGATTAGTACGGGTGGTAGCGTAATTGAAGTAGTAAACGTATTAAGAGAAGCAGGGGCTGAGGTGCTTGGCGTAGTTAGTATCTTTACTTACGGTATGAAGAAAGGTATAGATAGATTAAAGGAAGCAAACGTTAAAAATATAAGCCTAACAAACTTTGACTGTATAGCGCAAATTGCAGCACAAGAAAAGTATATTGAAGAAAAAGACGTTGCAAGATTATTGGCGTTTAGAAATAATCCTTCAGACGAAAGTTGGATAGGTGCAAAATAATATGAATAGTTTAGTAAATATTTTAGATTTATCAACTCAAGAAATTGACGGACTTATTAAGGTAGCAAAAGACATAATAAAGCGTCCAAAAAAATATCAAAACGCATGTAAAAACAAAATTTTGGCGACGCTATTTTTTGAGCCGTCTACAAGGACGAGATTGAGTTTTGAAGCGGCGATGTTATCGCTTGGTGGTAGCACGTTAGGTTTTTCAAGTGCAAACTCAAGTTCAGCGTCTAAGGGCGAAAGCGTAGCAGACACGGTAGAAGTAGTATCAGGCTATTGCGATATTATAGCAATGCGCCACCCTAAAGAAGGCGCTTGTTACGTAGGTAAGCACCACACCACTATACCTATTATCAACGCAGGGGACGGTGGGCATTTCCACCCAACCCAAACGCTTGCAGACTTGCTTACAATCAATAGGGCAAAAGGCACTTTTGAAAACTTGACGATAGGGCTATGTGGCGACTTAAAATACGGCAGAACGGTGCACTCTTTAATTGGTGCAATGTCAAGATATAAAGGCGTGAAATTCGTATTGATTTCGCCTGAAGAATTAAAACTTCCAGACTTTATTGAAAAGGAATTTATCGTTGACAAAGGCATACCTTACGAAGTTAGCACTTCGCTTGAAGACAGCATTTCAAAGGTGGACGTATTGTATATGACTAGAATTCAAGGCGAAAGGTTTAGCGACAAAAAAGAGTACGAAAGGTTAAAGGATTGCTATATTTTAACGGAAGAAAAGATGCACCTTGCAAAAGAAGATGCAATCGTAATGCACCCACTACCAAGGGTAAACGAAATATCAGTTAAAGTTGACGAAGATAAAAGGGCGTTATATTTTGAGCAAACTAGATGTGGCAAATATATGCGTATGGCGTTAATCTTAAAAATGCTTAAAGATAATAAGAAAATTAAAGAGAGAAAGCCTGATGACAGAGAACTTATAAAAGGCAAAGAAACTTGTAAAAATCCACATTGTATAATCACGACGGAACAAGAACTTGAAAAGGTTTATTACGTAGATAAAGACGGCAAGAAAAAATGTGTTTATTGCGACGCAGAAATTTAGTTAAATAGCCGTTTAAAAGTTTAAATTGTATGGGTTAATCAATTGACAAAAAAAGACAAAACTGATACAATAAAAATACAAACGAAAGTTTACTTGTGACTGACGGATTTAACGTAGATAACTACGGTGGAACAAGTAAAAATATTTTTAGTCGACCGTCTGGACACACTAACCTAAATACAAGGATAGTGTGTCCTTTTGACTTTTTAGGAGAAGAAATGAAAAAAGTAGCAATTATTATGGGTAGCGATAGCGATTTACCAATCTTAGAAAAGACGATGGCTGTTTTAGATGAACTTGGCGTTACTTACGAAACACACGTTTACTCAGCACATAGGACACCAAAAGAAGCAATGGATTTTACAAAAAAAGCAGCAAAAAACGGCTTCGGCGTAATAATTTGTGCAGCGGGGATGAGTGCGCATTTGGCAGGCGTAGTTGCAGCAAACACAATTTTACCAGTTATCGGTATTCCTTGTAAGTCAACCGTGCTTGACGGTATGGATGCATTACTTTCAACGGTAATGATGCCATCAGGTATACCTGTTGCAACCGTTGCAATAAACGGTGGTGCAAACGCAGGCTTACTTGCAGCAGAAATTTTGGCAGTTTCTAATAGGGACTTGGCAAAAAGGCTTAGAGACAAAAGAAAGGCAGATACAAATAAAGTTTTAGAAAAAGACCAAGCAGTATCGGCAAAATACAATAAGTAAATATTTATTCTTAGATATAAAAGGAGATAAAAAAATGAAATTAGTTTACACAGGTAAAACCAAAAACGTATACGCATTAGAAAATGGCAACTGTCTATTAAAGTTTAAGGACGATTGTACTGGTAAAGACGGCAAGTTTGACCCAGGTGAAAATGCAGTTGGCTTAACTATTGAAGGCGTAGGTGACGTAAACTTAAGGATGACTACTTACTTCTTTGAAAAAATTAATAATGCAGGCATCAAAACACACTTCGTTAAATCAAATTTAGAAGATACTACTATGGAAGTTTTATCTGCAAAAGTATTTGGCAAAGGTGTAGAAGTTATTTGTAGATATAAAGCAGTAGGTAGTTTTTATAGGAGATATTCAGACTATATCGAAGAAGGTGCAGATTTACCAGCATATGTAGAAATGACCTTGAAAAACGATGCTAAGGGTGACCCATTAGTAATTAAAGACGCATTGGCAATTATGGGCGTTATGACTGAAAAACAATATGACGAAGTTAAGGAAATGACGCAAAAAATCACCAAAATCGTTGCTGACGACTTAAAGGAAAAGGGCTTAGTATTATACGATATCAAGTTTGAATTTGGTTATGACAAGGACGGCAACGTAATGCTTATCGATGAAATTTCATCAGGCAATATGCGTGTTTATAAAGACGGTGAATATATCGACCCAATGACACTTTCAAAACTCTTTTTTGCGAAATAATAACTATTACCTAAAATAAAAAAAGGAGATAAAAATGGGCGGATATTTTGGCGTAGTTAAAAGAAAGCAAGATGCGATGACGGACGTTTTCTTGGGTACGGACTATCACTCACACTTAGGTACGAAAAGTGGTGGTTTGGCTGCTTTTGATAGTGAACTTGGCTTGCAAAGAAAAATACACAACATTGCAAACTCATTATTTAGAACTAAGTTTGAAAACATTTTTGAAATAATGAAGGGTACTTCGGCTATCGGCTCAATAAACGATAGTGACCCGCAACCATTGATGGTACGTTCAAAACTTGGTATGTATGCAATATGCGTTACGGGCGTAATCAATAATGCAGAAGAACTTATCAACAAATATATTGAAAGTGGCAACGGGCAGTTTGGTAGCCAAAATTTTGGTGCAGTTAATATTACGGAACTTGTTTCAGCATTTATTAACCAAAAGGAAAGTTTGCAAGACGGTATTTCTTACGTGCAAGACTTGGTAGACGGTACTGTAAGCGTTATTATCTTAAAGGACGATGGAAATATAATCGTAGCAAGAGATAAGACGGGTAAGTTGCCTGTCCATATCGGTAAAAATAAAGACGGTTTAGCAGTTTCTTTTGAAAGTTTTGCTTATCAAAAGTTAGGCTATAAAGATATTTACGAATTGACTGCCGGCGAAATAGTAGAAGTTGATAGTGAAAAGTATACCGTGCTTAAAAAGCCAAACAACAAAATGAAGATGTGTTCTTTTTTGTGGAGTTATTACGGATACCCAACTTCAACTTACGAAGGCAAAAACGTAGAACAAATGCGATATGTAAACGGCGCAAAAATGGTAGAAAACGAATTAGAAAACGGTACTCTACCAGAATTAGACTTAGTTGCAGGCGTGCCAGACTCTGGTACACCACACGCAATAGGGTATGCAAATAGAAGTGGTATTCATTTTTCAAGGCCGTTTATAAAATATACTCCAACTTGGTCAAGAAGTTTTATGCCGACAAGCCAAAAGGATAGAAAAAAGATAGCAAAAATGAAAATGATTCCTGTAAAGGAACTCATTGAAGATAAAAACCTGCTATTTGTAGACGATTCAATAGTACGTGGCACGCAAATAAGAGAAACGGTAGAATTTTTATATGAAAATGGTGCAAAATCCGTACACATCCGTTCTGCTTGTCCACCAATTATGTACGGTTGTAAATTCTTAAACTTTACCCGTCAAACAAACGATAGTGAACTTATTACAAGGACGACTATATTAGAACTTGAAGGGGAAGAAGGCTTAAAGCATATTGATGAATATTTAGACGCTAAGACGGAACGTGGAAGAAAAATGAGAGAGGCAATTAGAGATAAATTGCACTTAAAATCATTAGATTTTCAACAATTAGATAAACTTTGCGAAGCAATAGGCATTGAAAAATGTAAACTTTGTACTTATTGCTGGAATGGAGAAGAATAATATGAAAAACTCAAAATCAGAAGTATATGCAGCAGCAGGCGTAGATATTACAGCCGGCTACAAAGCAGTAGAACTTATGATGTCACACATTAAAAGGACGGCTGTTAAGGGCGTAAGTTCTGACATTGGTGGCTTTGGTGGGCTTTTTGAATTAGATTTAGAAGGTATTAGTAAGCCTGTGCTTGTTAGTGGTACTGACGGTGTTGGTACAAAACTTAAAATGGCATTTTTAATGGATAAGCACGATACCGTTGGTATTGACTGTGTTGCAATGTGCGTAAACGATATAATCTGTGCAGGTGCAAAACCTTTATTTTTCTTAGACTATATCGCTTGTGGTAAAAACTATCCAGAAAAGATTGCATCTATCGTTAAGGGTGTTGCAGATGGTTGTGTTCAAGCAGGCTGTGCACTTATCGGTGGTGAAACTGCAGAAATGCCAGGTTTTTACCCAATAGATGAGTATGACTTAGCAGGCTATTCTACAGGCGTAGTTGATAAGAGTAAGATTATCAACCACGACAGTATGAAGGAAGGGGACGTTATAATTGCATTAGCATCAAGTGGCGTTCACTCAAACGGCTTTTCATTAGTTAGAAAGGTTTTAGACGTAGAAAAGGTAGACTTAAAAGCACCAAACGAAATGCTTAACGGCAAAAGTATTGGAGAAACGCCTTTAACACCTACTAAAATTTACGTTAAACCCGTACTTAAACTTTTAGAAAGCGTTGAAGTAAAGGGTATCTCTCATATTACGGGTGGTGGCTTTTACGAAAATATACCAAGAAGTATACCAGACGGATTATGTGCTAAGGTTAAGGTGGACAGCGTAAAGATTTTACCTATCTTTAAACTCATACAAAAACAAGGCAATATCACTGATAGAGACATGTTTAATACTTTCAATATGGGTGTTGGTATGAGCATTGTTGTAAATAAAGAAGATACTGATAAAGCGTTAAAAATCTTAACGGAAATGGGAGAAGATGCTTACGTTATCGGTGAAATTATCAAAAACGAAGACAAGATAATTTTAGAATAAATTTTGGATTAAGTATGGAAAACAAGATAAAAATTGCAGTTTTAGTATCGGGTGGGGGTACAAACTTACAAGCCCTAATAGACGCACAAAAAAAGGGGATTATAAAGGCCGGGGGAATTAGCCTTGTAATTTCAAACAATAAAGATGCGTACGCCTTAGAACGTGCAAAAAACAACGGCATAAAAAGTATTGCCATCGTAAAAAAAGATTTGGGTGGCGACCAAAAAGCCTTTGAAAATGAAATTATATCTCAACTTGAAAAGCACGATATTAAGTTAATCGTGCTTGCAGGTTTTTTGGCAATTTTATCACAAGACTTTACAAAAAAATACGCTAACAGAATAATAAACGTTCACCCATCTTTAATACCGTCTTTTTGTGGTAAAGGGTATTACGGATTAAAAGTGCACGAAGAAGCGCTAAAGAAGGGCGTAAAAGTTACGGGTGCAACCGTACATTTTGTAAACGAAATACCGGACGGTGGCGAAATTATAGCGCAAAAAGCAGTTGCTATACGTAAATTTGACACGCCTGAAAGTTTGCAAAAGCGTGTTATGGAAAAGGCAGAGTGGAAGATATTGCCAAAAGCAACGCAAGACGTAGCAAAAAAAATATTATTGGAGAGTAAATAATGGATATCTATAAGTTAAACGATATAGGCGCACTTATAAAAGACAATTCGTACGTAGGTAGGGGCATAGTTATTGGTAAAACTCAAGATGGAACTAAAGCAGTTACGGCATACTTCATTATGGGGAGAAGCGAAAACAGTAGAAATAGGGTTTTTGCATATCATGACGATGCACTTTTTACAGAGCCTTTTGATGCAAGTAAGGTATCTGACCCAAGTTTGATTATTTATGCAGCAGTAAGAAAGTTTGAAAACAAACTTATTGTCACTAATGGTGACCAAACTGATACTATTTACGAAGGGTTAAAGGAAGGCAAGTGCTTTACTAAATCGTTAAGGCAAAGAAAGTTTGAACCGGACGCACCAAACTTAACGCCAAGAATTAGTGGTATGATTACTTTTGATAACGGCGATATGGCTTATAAAATGAGCATATTAAAGAGTGCCGATGCTGAAGGTACTGCTTGCAATAGATATACCTTTGACTATGAAGCGTTAAACGGCGTAGGTCATTTTATACATACTTACGTTTGTGACGGTAACCCAATACCAACCTTCCAAGGCGAACCAGAAAGGGTAATTATACCAAACGATATTGACGCTTTTACGGTTAATTTATGGGAAAACTTAAATAAAGACAATAAAATATCTTTGTTTGTTAGATACGTAGACTTAAAGACAGGCAAAGAAGATGATAGAATTATTAACAAAAACAAATAGGAGAGAAGATGAAAGAGTTTGAATTGAAATATGGTTGTAACCCCAACCAAAAACCATCAAAAATTTATCTTAAAAACGGCAACGACTTGCCAATTAAAATATTAAACGGTAGACCGGGGTATATCAACTTTTTAGATGCTTTTAACAGTTATCAATTAGTAAAAGAATTAAAACAAGCGTTAGGATATCCTGCGGCAACTTCATTTAAGCACGTTAGCCCAACTTCAGCGGCAATTGGTAAACCTTTATCTCCAATCTTAAAAAAGGCGTGCTTTGTTGACGACGTGGTTGGTTTAGACGATAACCCGTTGGCTTGTGCTTATGCAAGGGCAAGGGGTACTGATAGGATGTGTTCTTATGGTGATTGGGTTGCTTTATCAGACGTTTGTGATGAAATGACGGCTAAACTTATAAATAAGGAAGTAAGTGACGGCGTAATCGCACCAGGCTATACGGACGAAGCGCTTGAAATATTAAAAGCAAAAAGAAAAGGCACTTACAACGTAGTAGAAATTGACCCTAACTACGTACCTGAAGTGCAAGAAACTAAAGACGTTTACGGTATAACCTTTGAACAAGGTAGAAACAACTTTAAAATTGATAAAGAGTTATTAAACAATATCGTAACGGAAAACAAAAACTTACCAGAAAGTGCAGTAGAAGATTTAATTATTTCTCTAATCACGTTAAAATATACTCAATCAAATTCAGTATGTTATGCGTTTGACGGTCAAGCAATAGGCGTAGGTGCAGGGCAACAATCACGTATACATTGTACAAGGCTTGCAGGCACTAAAGCAGACACTTGGTTTTTACGTCAACACGAAAAGGTAATAAATCTTCCTTTTAGAGACGATTTAAAGCGTGCCGATAGAGATAACGTAATTGACGGATATATCAATAAAAATGAAGAAGACGTAACGGCAGATGGTATTTGGGAAAGATATTTTAAGGTTAAACCACAACCGTTCACGGCAGAAGAAATGGCAGAATATTTAAAAACGAAAGACGGCGTATCACTTGGCTCAGACGCTTTCTTCCCATTCTTTGACAATATTGAAAGGGCGAAAAAGAGTGGGGTTAAGTACGTGGCACAACCGGGTGGCTCTATTAGAGACGATTTGGTTATAGATTGTACAAATAAATATAATATGGTAATGTGCTTTACCGGAATGAGATTATTTCATCACTAAGGAGATATAAAAATGTTTTTTGAAAAATTAAAAAGTATTGATAGCGAAGTTTACGCTTCATGCGAAAGAGAATTAAACAGACAACAACACAACATAGAACTTATTGCTTCTGAAAATATCGTTTCAGAAGGCGTATTGCTTGCGGCAGGTACTATACTTACTAACAAGTATGCAGAAGGCTACCCAGGTAAAAGATATTACGGTGGTTGCGTATACGTTGACGAAGTGGAAGAAATTGCAAGAGAACGTGCTAAAAAACTTTTTGGTGCAGAATATGCTAACGTTCAACCACACAGTGGTGCAAACGCAAACTTAGCAGTATTTTTTGCATTATTACAACCAGGTGACACAGTACTTTCTATGAGTCTTGCTAACGGTGGCCACTTATCACACGGTTCACCTGTAAACATTTCTGGTAAATATTTTAATATCGTACCTTACGGAGTAAGTGACGAAACAGAACAAATTGACTACGAAAACGTTAGAAAATTGGCATTAGAATGCAAGCCAAAAATGATTTTGGCAGGGGCAAGTGCTTACGCTAGAAAAATTGACTTCAAAAAGTTTAGAGAAATTGCTGATGAAGTAGGTGCATATTTAATGGTAGATATGGCACACATTGCAGGCTTAGTTGCAGCAGGCGTACACGATAGCCCTGTGCCTTATGCAGACGTTGTCACAACCACAACCCACAAAACTTTAAGGGGTCCACGTGGTGGTTTGATTTTATGTAAAGAAGAATTAGGTAAGGCGATTGATAAAGCCGTTTTCCCAGGTACACAAGGTGGCCCATTGATGCACATTATCGCAGCAAAGGCAGTTGCACTTGGCGAAGCATTGACGGATGAATTTAAGACTTATCAAGCAAATATCGTTAAAAATGCAAAGGTATTGTCTGAAAAATTGTTGGAAAAGGGTGTAAAACTTGTTTCTGGTGGTACGGACAACCACTTAATGCTTTTAGACTTAAAGGAAACGGGTATTACGGGTAAAGAATTAGAACGTAGATTAGACGAAGTTCATATCACGGCTAACAAAAACGCAATCCCTAACGACCCACAAAGTCCATTTATTACAAGTGGTTTACGTATTGGTACACCAGCAATCACCTCAAGGGGCTTCGGCGTACAAGAAATGGAAAAGATAGCAGGCTTTATCCACGACGTAATTTACGATTTTGAAAATAGTAAGGAAAGAATTACTAAAGAAGTAATTGAACTATGCGAAAAATTCCCAATCTATAAAGATTAATTTAAAAGAATATTTATATGAAAATAATGGTTGTAGGTAGCGGTGGTAGAGAACACGCTATCATAAAGAAAATTAAAGAAAATAAAAGCGTAGAAACAATATACGCTTTGCCGGGCAATGGTGGTATGGTAAAGGACGCAGTATGCGTTGATATTAAAGCCACAGATTTGGATAAGGCGGTGTCATTTGCAGTAGAAAATAATATCGACTATGCAATAGTTGCCCCAGACGACCCGTTGGTGTTAGGCTTGGTTGACCTTTTAGAAGAAAAGGGTATACCTTGTTTTGGCCCAAGAAAAAACGCCGCTATTATTGAAGGTAGCAAAGTTTTTTCTAAAAACCTTATGAAAAAATACGGAATTCCAACGGCAGAGTATGAAGTTTTTGATAACTATGACGACGCAAAAAAATACTTAGAAACAGCCCCAATCCCAACAGTTATTAAGGCAGACGGGTTGGCGTTAGGTAAAGGCGTAATTATTGCTAATACAAGACAAGAAGCGTTTGACGCACTATCTTCAATTATGCTTGATAAAGCGTTTGGTAAGTCGGGCGACAAGGTTGTTATTGAAGAGTTTTTAGAAGGGCCTGAAGTATCAGTTTTATCGTTTACAGACGGAAAAGTGGTAATACCTATGGTTTCTTCAATGGACCATAAGCGTATTGGTGATTTTGATACGGGCTTAAATACGGGTGGTATGGGTACTATAGCCCCAAACCCTTATTATACGGACGAAATTGCTAAAGAAAGTATGGAAAAAGTGTTTATTCCTACTATTGAAGCAATGAATAAGGAAGGTAGGACATTTAAAGGTTGTCTATATTTTGGGCTTATGATAACCAAAAAAGGCGTAAAAGTTATTGAATATAACTGTCGTTTTGGTGACCCAGAAACTCAAGTAGTCCTTCCATTATTAAAAAGCGACCTTTTGACAGTTATGCAAGCCGTTACAAACGAAACTTTAAGTGAAACTAAGGTAGAGTTTTTAGATAAAAACGCTTGTTGTGTAATTATGGCGTCAAAAGGCTACCCAACTGCTTACGAAAAGGGCTTTGAAATTACAATTCCAACAGAAATTGAAGATAAAGTTTACGTAGCAGGTGCAAAGGTTGAAAATGGCAAACTATTGACAAATGGTGGTAGGGTGCTTGGCGTTACCAATATTGCAGATAGTTTAAGTGAAGCAATTAAGTTATCTTATAAAGACGTAAAGAATATAACTTTTGACGGCGCATATTATAGAAACGATATAGGCGCAAAGGCATTAAAGATAAAGGAATAGATATGGTTTATAGAGTTTATATTGAAAAGAAAGAGCAGTTTATATCAGGCGAAGCAAAAACCGTTTTATATGACGTAAATACGCTATTAGGTATTAAAAACCTTAAAAAAGTAAGGCTACTTAATAGGTATGATGCAGAGTTTATTAGTGAAGAACTTTTTGACTATGCAAAAAACACGGTATTCTCAGAACCACAACTTGATAATATTTACGATAGCGTTGAAAATGACGGTGCTTACGTATTTGCCGTGGAATATTTGCCAGGTCAGTTTGACCAAAGGGCAGACAGTGCTGCACAATGTATACAAATTATATCTCAAGGCGATAGGCCAATTATCCGTACTGCAAAAATATATATGCTTTACGGCGATTTAACTGATGATGAAATTGCACAAATTAAAAAGTACGTTATTAACCCTGTTGAAGCAAGAGAAGCAATTTTAGTTAAGCCTGAAACGTTAAAAATTAACTATGATATTCCTACTGAAGTTAAAATTTTAGACGGATTTATCGACCTTGACGAAAAGGGGTTAAGCGATTTTATAAAAGAATACGGTTTGGCAATGGATTTAAATGATATAATCTTCTGCCAAAGTTATTTCAAGGGCGAGAAAAGAAACCCAACAATTACAGAAATTAGGATGATTGACACATATTGGTCAGACCATTGTCGTCATACAACCTTTATGACAATTATCGACAACGTAGAGTTTGAAGATGAGTTGGTTAAAAAGGCTTACGAAGATTATTTATTAGATAGAAAAGCGTTAAACAGAACTAAACCTATTTGCTTAATGGATATTGCCACCTTTGGTGCAAGATTGCTTAAAGATAACAGTAAAATTGATAAAAGTGATGAAATTAACGCTTGTACAGTAAAAATTACGGTAGAAGTGGACGGTAAAAAAGAGCCTTGGTTATTACTATTCAAAAACGAAACACATAACCACCCAACAGAAATTGAACCATTTGGTGGTGCAGCCACTTGTATTGGTGGCGCTATACGAGACCCGCTTTCTGGTAGGGCTTACGTTTATGGTGCAATGCGTGTTACGGGCGCAGGCGACCCAACTGTCCCTGTTAGCCAAACGCTAAAAGGTAAATTGCCACAAAGAAAGATAGTTACTACTGCTGCCGCAGGTTACTCTTCTTATGGTAACCAAATTGGTTTAGCAACGGGTATAGTTGATGAAATTTACCATAGTGGCTACGTTGCAAAGCGTATGGAAATTGGTGCAGTTATAGGTGCGGCACCTGAAAGAAACGTTCGCCGTGAAGTGCCAGCCCCAAGCGACGTGGTTATTTTACTTGGTGGTAGTACGGGTAGAGACGGTTGTGGTGGTGCAACAGGCTCGTCCAAATCACATACGGAAAGTTCGCTTACTTCTTGTGGTGCTGAAGTACAAAAGGGTAATGCACCTGAAGAAAGAAAACTCCAAAGATTATTTAGAAATGAAAAAGCGTCACTTTTAATTAAAAGGTGTAACGACTTTGGTGCTGGTGGCGTTTCGGTTGCAATCGGTGAACTTGCCGACGGCTTAGAAATTGACCTTAACGCAGTACCTAAAAAATATGACGGCTTAGACGGTACGGAACTTGCAATAAGTGAATCGCAAGAACGTATGGCTGTCGTTGTAGAAAAAGATAAAGTTGACGAATTTTTAAGTTTAGCAAAAAGTGAAAACCTACAAGCAGTACCTGTTGCAGTGGTAACTGACACCAATAGGCTTGTAATGAATTGGAACGGCGAAAAAATAGTTGATATTTCAAGAGATTTTTTAAACTCTAACGGTGCAGAAAAACATATTGACGCAATCGTTAAAAAGGGTGAAAAATTTGAAAAACAACTACCAAATAACTTTGTAGACGGGTTTACAAGTTTAGTTGGCGACTTAAACGTATGTTCTAAGCGTGGTTTGTCAGAAAGGTTTGATTCTACGATTGGGGCAGGCACGGTGTTGATGCCGTTTGGTGGTAAAAACCAAAAAACGCCAATTCAAGCAATGGTACAAAAGGTATCCGTAGAGAAAAAGCATACTGACGATTGTTCGCTTATGAGTTACGGTTACAATCCGTTTATTATGGAAAAGAGTGCTTATCACGGTGCATACCTTGCAGTTGTTGAATCTGTAAGTAAACTTATTGCTACCGGTGCACAATTTAAAGACGTTTACTTAACTTTCCAAGAATATTTTGAAAGGTTGAATAAAGATAAAGAAAAATGGGGCAAGCCATTATCAGCATTGCTTGGTGGCTTGCAAGCCCAAAAGAATTTAGGCATTGCCGCAATTGGTGGTAAGGATAGTATGAGTGGTACTTTTGAAGATATTTCAGTGCCACCAACGTTAGTGTCTTTTGCTGTTACCACAAGTAAAACGCAAAATATTATTTCGCCAGAATTCAAAAAGGCAAATAGTAAAGTGTACTTAATCGCAACAAAGTACGACGAAAACGGTTTGCCAAATACTGAAGACTTACTTGCTAACTTTAATAAAATTACAACTCTAATGAGAAGCGGTAAAGTGTTATCTGCATATACCTTAACTTACGGTGGCTTGGCAGAAGCAATTTATAAAATGGCTATTGGTAATGGCTTTGGCTTTAAGTTTAACGATAGCGTGACGCTAAATGAAATGTTTAACTATAACTACGGCGCTTTCGTGTTAGAATGTACGGAAGAAATAGACGCTAAAGAAATTGGTACAACAACTTTAGATAACGCTATTATATATAAAGGCGAAAGCGTAAGTTTTGATAAGTTAAACGATATTTATGAAGATAGGTTAGAAAATGTATATTCTTGCAATATTAAGCAAGGCGATAATAAGAAGATACCTACATTTGAATACGTAGATAATACCGAAAGATTTGCAAAAATTAAGACGGCAAAACCAAAAGTATTAATCCCTGCTTTCCCAGGTACTAACTGTGAATTTGATAGTGCAAAAGCAGTAGAAGACGCTGGTGGTGAAGCAAAGATTTTCGTAATCAACAACCTATCGTCAAGTGGCATTTCTAAGAGTATTGAAGAGTTTAGTAAAGAACTAAAATCTTCACAAATGATATTTATACCAGGTGGTTTCTCTGGTGGTGACGAACCTGACGGAAGTGGTAAGTTTATTACGGCTTTCTTTAGAAATAGTGCTATAAAAGAAGGGGTAAAAGACCTATTAGATAACCGTGATGGGCTTATGTGTGGTATCTGCAACGGCTTCCAAGCACTTATCAAACTTGGTTTAGTACCTTACGGTAAAATTATCGATACTGACGAAAATTGCCCAACCTTATCGTTTAACACAATTTCACGTCACCAATCTAAAATTGTTAGGACAAGGATAGCGTCAAATAAATCGCCTTGGCTTAAGGGTATGAAGGTGGGCGATATAATAAACGTACCAATTTCGCACGGAGAAGGTAGGTTTATCGCAAGTGAAGAACTTATTAAAGAACTTGCTAAAAACGGTCAAATTGCAACGCAATACGTTGACTTCGATGGCTTGGCTACAAGTGATATTCAGTTCAATCCAAACGATTCAATGTATGCAATAGAAGGTATAACTTCTCCAGACGGTAGAGTGTTTGGTAAGATGGGGCATAGTGAAAGAATAGGCAACGGCTTATACAAAAACGTTTTAGGCGAATATGATATTAAAATGTTTGTAAATGCTGTAAAATATTTCAAATAACAGATAAAAGCACGCTTTCTATAAAAGTTATAAAAAGCGTGTTTTTTGCTTGTCTATCGTTTGACAAAAAAAGTATGTGGTGCTATCATTTAGCCGAAAGAATAAAGGAAAAAAGATTATGGAACTGTTTTTACCTACTTTAACCCAAATGGGTTTTTTGTTATTGTTTATCATAATAGGTTTTTTACTTGTAAAGGTTAAGTTTTTGCCTTCATCGTCAACGGGTGTTTTAGCAAAACTTGAAAACTCTGTTTTTATTCCTGCATTAGTTTTAAGCACGTTTATAAAAAATTTTACCGTAGAAAACTTATCAAAAGATTGGGTAGTGATAGTCGCAAGCATAGTGGTATTAGCCGTGGTTATTCCACTGTCTATAATTGTTTCAAGGCTTTGCACTAAAGACGGCTTTTTACGTAAAACTTTTACTTACGGCTTAGTTTTTTCAAACTTTGGATTTGTAGGCAACGCCGTAGTTTCTGCAATATTCCCAGAAATATTTTTTGAATATTTAATATTTACCCTTCCTTTTTGGATTGCCATTTATTGTTGGGGTGCACCTGCACTTTTAATGGAAAACGGTGGCGAAAAGGGTTTCAAGGCAACAGTTAAACGGTTTTGCAATCCTATGTTAATATCTGCATTTGTCGGTATGATACTTGGCATTACGGCTTGTCCCATACCTAAGTTTATAATGAGTGCGTTAGATTCTGCCGGCGGTTGTATGAGCCCTATTGCTATGATACTTACGGGTATAACGATTGCTGGTATGGATTTTAAGAAGGTATTATCTTCCGCCGTAGTATACGTCTTGACGGCAGTAAGATTGCTTATTTTCCCGTTGTTGTTTATAGTGCTTGTGGCTTTATTTCCTGCAATAAACTTTAGCCAAACGGTAACTGTTTGTATTACAAGTTTTTTAGCAATGCCACTTGGCTTGAATATGATAGTAGTTCCATCTGCATATGGAAAAGACGTTTCAGTGGGTGCAGGGCTTATAGTGGTTTCGCACTTGATTTCCGTAGCAACTATACCACTTATTTTTTACCTTTTAACTTTAGTAATATAAAAATAAAAGCACACTATATTTTGCATGAAGCAAAGATTAGTGTGCTTTTTTTGTAACAATTATTAAATTTCGTTATGGAAAGTCCTTTGTATAACTTCTAACTGTTGTTTTTTAGTTAACCTATTAAAGTTTACGGCATAACCAGAAACACGGATTGTCAAAGACGGATATTTTTCAGGGTGGTCTATAGCGTCAAGTAAAGTTTCACGCTTTAATACGTTTACGTTTAAGTGATGTGCACCCTTGTTAAAGTAGCCGTTAAGTATTTGTACAAGATTTTCCGTTTGTTGGGTTTCGTTTTTACCAAGTGCAGACGGAATAATAGAAAAGGTGTTTGAAATACCGTCTTGGCAAACGTCACGATAAGGTATTTTAGATACAGAGTTTAAACTTGCAAGTGCACCGTTAACGTCTCTACCGTGCATTGGGTTTGCACCAGGTGCAAACGGTTCGCCAGCCTTTCTGCCATCTGGGGTAGTGCCTGTCTTTTCGCCGTACATTACGTTAGAAGTAATGGTTAAGGCAGAAAGCGTGTGTATTGCATTTCTGTAAATGGCGTGCTTTTTAAGTTCGGCAGAGAAGTAAGAAACTATTTCAACTGCAATATCATCTACAATATCTTCGTCATTGCCGTATTTAGGGAAGTCACCTAAATTTTCAAAGTCAACGGCAATGCCATTTTCATTTCTAATAGGTTTAACCCCACCAAACTTGATTGCTGATAGAGAGTCTACTGCAATAGAAAGCCCAGCAACACCAAATGCAGCAATACGACTGACTAAAGTGTCGTGTAGTGCCATTTGGCTTGTTTCGTAAGCGTATTTATCGTGCATATAATGTATTATGTTTATTGTATCAACGTAAAGTTTCGCAACGTAAGACAACACTTTTTTATAGTTTCCTATAACTTTTGAGTAAGATAAAACTTCGTCTTTATCAATTTCAACATCAGGCACTACTTGAATATTCTTCTTTTCATCAATACCACCGTTTATAGCGTAAAGTAAACTCTTGGCTAAATTGCACCTTGCCCCAAAAAATTGCATTTGCTTGCCAACTGCCATTGCAGAAACACAACAAGAAATACAGTAATCATCGCCGTACATTGGTCGCATTAAATCGTCGTTTTCATATTGTATTGCATCAGTATCAATACTCATTTTTGCACAATACTTTTTAAAGTTTATTGGCAAGCGGTCACTCCAAAGCACCGTCATATTAGGTTCTGGTGCAGGCCCTAAGTTTGTAAGAGTGTGTAAGTATCTATAAGTGTTTTTAGTGACTAACGTTCTTCCGTCTATACCCATTCCACCAAGAGATTCAGTAATCCAAGTAGGGTCCCCACCAAAAAGTTCGTTATATTCAGGCATACGTAAATGACGGACAAGCCTTAGTTTAATTATAAATTGGTCAATAAGTTCTTGTGCTTCTTGTTCTGTTATAATACCATTTTCAAGGTCACGTTCAATGTAAATATCTAAGAAGGTGGCAGTCCTACCAAGCGACGAAGCCGCCCCGTTATTTTCTTTTACTGCAGCAAGATAAGCAATGTATAAGTTTTGCACGGCTTCTCTTGCATTTTCGGCAGGTTTAGTAATATCAACACCATACTTTTTAGCCATATCCGTCATTTCTACTAAAGCACGAATTTGCATTTGCACTTCTTCACGTAGCCTAATTCTTTCTTCCGTCATATCGCCGTCAAGTTTAACTAAGTCTTCTTGCTTTTGTTCAATCAAAAAGTCTGTGCCGTAAAGCGGAACTCTACGATAATCCCCAACAAGTCTGCCCCTGCCGTAAGCGTCAGGCAACCCCGTCAAAAGCCCGCAAGTTCTTGCAAGCCTTGTGCGTTCTGGATAAGCGTCAAAAACGCCGTCGTTATGTGTCTTTCTATACTTAGAAAAATGCTTGTCAATATCGGCGTTTAAGGTGTAGCCGTAAGCCTTCAATGCAGATTTTGCAGTACGCATACCACCGTATAAATTTACTATTCTTTTAAGTGGTGCATCCGTTTGAAGCCCAACTATAACTTCGTTTTCCTTGTCAATATAGCCGGCTTCGAAATTGTTTATACCAGAAACTTCGTTAACTTCAATGTCAATTACACCTTTTTTAATTTCTTCTAAAATAAGGGCGTTGCATTTTTCAAAAACCTTGTCCGTTTTTAATGTTGTCTTTTGCAAGAAGTCAGCCTTATCTTCGTAAGGTGTGTAATTTTTTTGTATAAAATTTCTTACGTTTACTAAATGTCTCCACTCACCGGTGACAAACCCTTTCCACGCTTTGCAGTTAACGTCTATTGGCATAATTTTTCTCCCATTTATTAACTATCGTTTGGTAAATTTCCATTTCGCTTTTGCTTGGTGGTAAAACCCCGTCAAGCCTATATTTTATGTTTAAGTTTTTATATTTTTCTTTGCCCATCGTGTGATAAGGCAAAAGTTCAATCTTTTTAGCGTTTTTAATATTTTTAACGTATTCACACAACTTTTCAATATGTTCTTTAGTGTCTGTAAGGTTAGGCACTATGACGTGTCTAATAAAAACTTCCACTTCACTTTCGTTCAAACTTTCAACAAAAAGATTAAACGTATCAATCTCTTTCCCTGTAATTTTAAAATAATTTTTGGGCAAATAATGTTTTACGTCAAGTAAAACTAAATCGGTGTAGTTAAAAAGGCTTTTTAACTTTTGTTTATAGTTTGGTATAGCAGTGTCAAAAAAGCCACTTGTATCTATGCACGTGTGTATATTGTTTTGTTTTAAGAGTTTAAGTGTTTCAATTAAAAAATCAATTTGCATAAGTGGTTCTCCACCCGAAAAGGTGACGCCACCGTTAGAAGCAAAATATTCCTTAAAATTTAATATCTTTTTAATAAGTTTTTCTGGGGAAAGTGAAAGTGAGAATTTACCTTTGTCCCAAGTGTCAGGGTTGTGACAATAAACGCAACGCATTGGGCAACCTTGCATAAAAACAACGCACCTTACCCCCGGCCCGTCCACAAGCCCTAAAGATTGTATTGAGTGAATGAAACCTTCCATTTTTCCTACCAAAAATAAATTTAAAAAGAAAAAAACCGTACCCCTAGCGTAAACGCCCAGGCGGCCGGCTACTAAAATCATACTCCACGTGGTTAACCCCACTAATACCGTCAGTAATATGATACTTTGATTATATCACTTATAAAATATAAAGTCAACTTTAAAAGCAATTTAATAAATAATTTTAAATATTTTTTTGTAAAATTAAAATTTTAATAAAATACAATTTGGTTATTTATTTTAACCATAAAGTAGCCTAAACGAAATTATTTTAATCACAAACCATTTTTTACTAAATTTTTTTAATCGTGTTTATATATAACACCAAATGAGAAATATTTACATAAATTTAAAAAATAAAAGTAAAAAAAGAAAAAAATAAGGAAAAAGTATGTGATAAGCAGTTTACTTTTTTAAATATTTAAGATATAATATATAATAGCGAACTTTGAAAATAAATAAAAAAATATAATATAAAAAGTTAAAACATAGGAGAGAAAGAAAATGAAAATTGATTTAACAAAGTACGGTATCTTAGGGGCAAAGGAAATTGTATACAATCCCTCTTACGAAATGCTTTTTGCTGAAGAAACTAGCCAAGACAGAGTAGGCTATGAAAAGGGCCAAGAAAGTGAACTTGGTGCTGTAAACGTTATGACGGGTATATATACAGGTCGTTCTCCAAAAGACAAGTATATCGTTATGGACGCAAACTCAAAGGACACAGTATGGTGGACTTCTAATGAGTATAAAAATGACAATCACCCAATTAGTGAAGACGTTTGGGCACAACTTAAAAAGATTGCAGTGGAAGAATTATCAAACAAGAGATTGTTTGTTGTAGACGCTTTCTGTGGTGCAAATAAAGATACAAGGCTTGCAGTAAGATTTATCGTAGAAGTTGCTTGGCAAGCACACTTTATCAAAAATATGTTTATCGTACCAAGTGAAGAAGAACTTGCTACTTTTGAACCAGACTTCGTAGTATACAACGCTTCAAAAGCAACGGTAGAAAACTATGAAGAATTAGGTTTAAATTCAAAGACTGCAGTTGCATTTAACATCACAAGTCGTGAACAAGTTATCTTAAATACTTGGTATGGTGGTGAAATGAAAAAGGGTATGTTCTCAATGATGAACTACTACTTGCCATTAAAGGGCATTGCATCAATGCACTGTTCTGCAAACACTGATATGAACGGTGAAAACACTGCAATTTTCTTCGGTTTATCAGGTACGGGTAAAACCACTTTATCAACAGACCCTAAGCGTTTACTTATCGGTGATGATGAACACGGTTGGGACGATAACGGTGTATTCAACTTTGAAGGTGGTTGCTACGCTAAGGTTATCAACCTTGATAAAGAAAGTGAACCAGACATTTATAAAGCAATCCGTCGCAACGCATTGCTTGAAAACGTAACTTTAGACAAAGATGGCAAGATTGACTTTACTGATAAGAGTGTGACGGAAAACACCCGTGTATCTTACCCAATCAGCCATATTGACAATATCGTAAAACCTGTATCAAGCGCACCTGCTGCTAAAAACGTAATCTTCTTATCTGCAGACGCTTTCGGTGTATTGCCACCTGTATCAATTTTAGACGCAGAACAAACACAATACTACTTCTTATCAGGCTTTACGGCAAAACTTGCTGGTACGGAACGTGGTATTACAGAACCAACCCCAACTTTCTCAGCATGTTTTGGCCAAGCGTTCTTAGAACTTCACCCAACCAAGTATGCAGAAGAATTGGTTAAGAAGATGAAGGAAAGTGGTGCTAAAGCATACCTTGTAAATACAGGTTGGAACGGCACTGGCAAGAGAATTTCTATTAAGGACACACGTGGTATTATCGACGCTATTTTAAGTGGCGACATCAATACTGCACCTACAAAGAAAATCCCATACTTCAACTTTGAAGTTCCAACACAACTTAACGGTGTTGCAACTGAAATCTTAGACCCAAGAGATACTTATGCAGATGCAAGCATTTGGGAAGAAAAGGCTAAAGACTTGGCTTCAAGATTTATCAAAAACTTTGCTAAGTACGAAACTAACGAAGTTGGTAAAGAATTATCTAAGGCTGGCCCAAAGATTTAATAAATTAAAACTAAAGATAAAAACGCCGAAATTTCGGCGTTTTTTCTTTTGTTAATTATTGAAAATAACTTTTAGGTGTGTTAAAATATTTATAATGGAAATTATGGGGTAAATAATGAGTTATAAAATTTTAAAAATAGATAAGTTATTAAAACCTTATGAAAAAGATATAAATTTGCGTATGTCAAATTATTTTGATAAGCGTAAAAATTTGCTAAGTGATAGTGATGACTTGGTGTCTTTTGCCAGCAGTTATTTCTATTTTGGTTTACACCAAACTAAAGACGGCTGGGTTTTTCGTGAATGGGCACCTGGTGCAGAAAAAATGTTTCTAACGGGTGACTTTAACGGTTGGGATATTTATAAAAACCAAATGTCAGCAATAGGCGAAGGCGTTTTTGAAATAAAATTAGATAAAAATGCTATTAACAAAGGTCAAAAAATACAAGTTATAATCGTTCGTGACGGCGCGACGCTTCGCCGTATTCCAACCCACGCAACAAGGGTTGTCCAAGATGAAAAAACTTATCTTTGGTGTGCCGAAGTGGACGACGTTTTGTTTGATAATTTTAATTGGACTGACAAAAAGTTTAAGCCAACAAAAACACCGTATATCTATGAGTGTCATATTGGTATGGCACAAGAAAAATATGGGGTTGGTAGTTATAAGGAGTTTACTGATAATATTTTGCCACGTATTAAAAAAATGGGTTATAACACCATACAAATTATGGCTATTATGGAGCATCCTTATTACGGTTCTTTCGGTTATCAGGTTTCCAACTTTTTTGCTCCTTCGTCAAGGTATGGCACGGGCGAGCAGTTGAAAGAATTAATAAATACTGCACACGCCTTAGGCATAACGGTGCTATTAGACGTTGTACACTCTCACGCCATTAAAAACGTGGGGGACGGGCTAAACTTGTTTGACGGCACTGATTATCAGTTTTTCCATAAAGGAGAAAAGGGTAACCATAGTGCGTGGGATACAAAACTATTTAATTATGGCAAAAATGAAGTGTTGCATTTCTTGTTGTCTAACTTAAGATATTGGATGGAAACTTTCCATTTTGACGGGTTTAGGTTTGATGGTGTAACTTCAATGTTGTATAATAACCACGGTTTAGGCAGTGCTTTTGTTAATTACGATTGTTATTTTTCAACTAATACTGACGTTGAAGCAATTACTTACTTGCAACTAGCAAATGAATTGGTGCACACTCTAAATAAAAACGCAATTACGATAGCAGAAGATATGTCTGGTATGCCGGGTATGTGCTTAAAAATTAAAG
>JAZQVG010000023.1:0-1115 GCA_045631625.1 Christensenellaceae bacterium | reverse complement strand
CAATTTGCAATTCGTCGCAAATCAACTGCATAAATGTTACATTGTCTAGTTTGGTAGAAACATTAAGCAAAGTGTTTACCTTAACATTTTGTGTTTGTGCTTCGTAGTTGGCAATTTGTGCGTTGTCTAGTTCGTTTGTGATAATCTCACGCTCAAACTCTATGTAAACATCTTTGTCTTGCCAATCTTTGCCCGCTTCTTCGTTAATCTCTTTCAAAACAACCTTAATTAACTTACGCAATAGTCTTTTTAACGCACTTTCTAGGGCGTTACACTTCATATCTAGCAAAGCATAACGGCTCTTAATAACTATGTTAGTTATATTGCCGTCACCTAATTGACTAGCATTAAAGCCCTTGCCGAACTTGTAAATACACTTTTCGTCTATTTCCATTTTGGCTTGGCGTGCTTCGTAAGGTATGTTAACGGTCTTAATCTCTACGCCGCCTTCGGTATCAGTTCCAATAACCTTTTTAACTCTAAAATTGTGCATTAAGTCGTCTATATTGTCGCCGTCATAACCCTTAACTACTGCGTAACCTTCCGCCAAATCAACTAAATTGTTAGTTAAGCCGCAAGCGTGGCGGTCGTAATCGTCTATCAATGCTTTAATAGGCATTAAATCGCTATGTCTTTTGCGGTTATTGTCCAAACGCCAAAACGGTATGCAACCGTAAGTGTCGGTGTAAATTGTTTGGTCTTGGTCGCCTTCTTTGTAAATAATATGCGGTCTTGGGTTAATCGGGTGTGTATCGTCCAACTCAATTTTGCCGTTACGCATTTTGTAATAGTATGTTTGGTCTTTGTCCCAAACTTGTATGCGTGTTATTGTGCGGCTCTTTAATAGGCTTGTGTTGCCTTCTGCAAATTTGTCTTCGTAATAATAGATAACATAGTCGGTATTATCTTTTGTTTCCCTTGCGTCCACTTCTACAACGCCTAACCCGTCCGCAAACTCAAAGCGTGTTTTGCCTTCTGCGTCCTTAAAACCGTATAAATAACTATCGCCTTCAACGCTAGAAAAGACAATAAGGTTAAGCAATTCGTCT
Organism: Christensenellaceae bacterium; assembly: GCA_045631625.1. GTDB lineage: Bacteria > Bacillota > Clostridia > Christensenellales > Borkfalkiaceae > UBA1259. Next base: position 66 of record JAZQVG010000023.1, on the reverse strand, counting down.
TTGAAGTCGTCGTTAAAGTATTCGTCCAAATAACCTTGCAACTGTGGATCGTCGCTTTTAACAAAC
>JAZQVG010000022.1:0-16363 GCA_045631625.1 Christensenellaceae bacterium | reverse complement strand
TGTTGCCAAGTTTAGGTGTTGAAAATAGCGGTGGTTTTATGGGCGGCAGCGCTTATGGCATTGTAGTTTTCTATAACTTATGGCTTGGTTTTGGTACACAAATGCTTATTTATTCAAGTGGTATGTCAGCGATAGACGAATCTATGGTTGAAGCGTCACACATTGACGGTGCTTCACTTATGAAGGAGTTTTGGTATATTACCATACCTTGCGTTTCTAAAACAATTTTAACCTTCTTAATTACAGGTTTAACGTTGTTCTTTAGTAACTCATTGGGTTTATATGACTTCTATGGTTATGCTGCAGGTAAATCAGCAACGCTTGGTTATCAAGTTTATATCGATACTTTACGTGCAGATTATACTAGAGACTTCAACCTTGCTTCTAACGATGGTATATCTTATATGGTGCTTGCTGCAATAGGTTTGTTAGAAAGTGTATTCTTAATTCCAGTCGTATTATTTATGCGTTGGTTTATTAATAGAATTATACCAAATGCGGACTAGGAGGGGATAGAAATGGCTAAAGAATTTAAAACACCAAAAGAAAATAGAATTACGCACATTACTGTCTTCCAGATTGTTATGTTCGTTATATTGTTTATATATGCAATCTCAATCATCCTTCCGCTTATATTCGCTACAAACTGGTCAATGAGTCCGGATGACCAATTGTCAAAGTTGGGTTATTTAAGTCCTTTCTGGAAGCGCACCGGAATGATTATTGATGGTAAAGGCAATGAAGTAATGTCAAAAAACTATTACGAACTTTATAATTGGCAATCAGTTTTCCAACAATACTATGGCGTAGTACAAAAACTTAACAATGGTAAACCTTTTAATGGTTTGTATAACATTGATGGTATTCAATACGGTAGGTCAAATATTTACGTAGGCTTCTTTGGTATGTTTGGCAACACAATGGCATATTCATTGGGTGGTGCATTATCAATGGCTACGTGTATGGTTACTGTTTCATATCTTTGCGCTAAGTATAGAAACTTCTTCTCAAAGTTTATATACGCGGTTGTATTGTTTATGATGATGGTTCCAATTTTAGGTGGTAACTCTTCTACAATCGAATTGATACGTAAAATACATATTTACGACACGTATTATGGATATTTATTCTTAAAATTCTCGTTCAATGGCGTGTACTTCTTAACTTATCACGCATTCTTCTCAAGTTTGCCTGATGCTTATAATGAAGCGGCTGAAATAGACGGTGCATCTCAACTTTGGACGATGGTTACTATTATTATTCCACTTGCAAGTAAGATTATTTTAACTACTACTCTTATTCAATTCGTAGGTTTTTATAACGACTATGCTACGGCACTTCTTTATATGCCAACACACCCAACCTTGGCGTATGGCGTTTATACCTTGACGGTTGACAGCGTTCCTGTTAATTACGTTGTAGGTTATAAAGAAGATGGCACGGAACTTATCAACACGTTTAGACCTACCGACACATCTGCCAGAATGGCTGCAATTATGATTCTTGCTTTCCCGATGGTTACGTTGTTTATGGTTGCAAAAGATAAACTTATGGGTAACTTATCTGTTGGTGGTATTAAAGGCTAATTAAGGAGAAAAAAAATGAAAAAAGGACTTTTGAAATTTTTCATAAGCGCTTGCGCACTTTGTTTTGCGCTTGCTATCGGCTGTTATTTCTTTGTAAACAACAGTTTAGTTAATACTTATGCGTATAACGTTGTTATTGCAGAAGGTGAAAGTATTGATGAAGTTTATGGCTTTGGCGAAAATTTCACTTTCCCACAAGCAAGTTTTGACGTAAACGGCAACAAAATCCCTGCTTCAGAACACTACCTTATTTGTCCTGATGGGACAATTCGTGTAGGCGATGACGTAAAACTTACCAAAGAAGGTACGTATAAAGTAGGCTATAAGGCTATTATTGACGGCAAAATTTACAAAGACGAAACTAATACGTTTAAGGTTTATAACAACCCTTGGGAATATTCTTATGACGCAACTACGGTTGAATATAAAGAAGCCCTTGATATGTACTATTATAAAAATAAAGCATCTGTTGAAGGTTTACACATTACCTTAGCAGAAGGTGATACTTGGACTTTCAATAAGGTTGTTGACCTTCGTGAAGATGCAGATGTTCCATTTTTAGAATTCTCACCTTGGGCTTGTAGTAGAGATATTAATAAAACGGAAGAAAACCCTCTTGGTAGAAAGAATGACCCAGAAATTGGTAGAATTACTATGAGGCTTACAGACTGCTATGACGTTGAAAATTATATCGAATTCAATATCAACTACTATAGATTAAGGGCAGATTTGTATCAAGCGTATATTCAAGTTGTAATTCCTGGCTGTGATACACTTGGTTTACAAAAATCTGGTAGTGGTAACATCAACGTTAACGGTACTGCTTGTACTGTTGTTAGAAACCATAAAAACTTTGGTACGTATTCAGCAGAAGCATATCGTTTAACCAGAGGTGCAAGGTTTTATTTCGACTACAACTTACAATACATTTGGATGTATGACGGTCACGAAGATTTACCTGTTACCGACTTAGACGACCCAAATATCTACGTTAACGGTATGTTTGGTGGTTTTACTACTGGTGAAGTTATCTTCTCTATAACCACAACTCAAAATAACGACCCACAAGCAAACTTTGATATTAAATCAATTAAGGGTTATTCTGGCCAAGATTTAGCAACAACTGTTGTTGATGAAAGAAATCCAGACCTTAGTGTTAACGTTGAAGAAAAACTTATTAAAAACGGTATCAATATCGTTAAAGACGAACCTTTCAAATTATTTGATTACACTTGCTATGACGTAAACATTTCTAGTGTTACTGCAGAAGTTTACCGTGATTACTATTATGAAAATGAACGTCAAATTCAAGTTGTAAGAGACGGCATATTTACACCAACTAGGGTTGGTTCTTATGCTATCGTTTATACTGCAATCGATACTTTTGGTAATAAAACTCAAAAGATTATCGATATGACGTGTATTGACGTTGACAAGATGATGGAAATTAATTTTGCAAGTGATTTTGCGCCTTCATACGAAATTGCAAAAACTAACACGTTGCCTGCATATAGTTTCACTTCTGCCAACGACGTAAAAAACATTAAATTAAATATTACAATTACTAACGGTGTGACGACTTACGAAGTTGACCCAACTTCTAATACTTTCTTCTTGGAAGAAGCAGGTATTTACGACGTAATTTATACGTTTAAGGATGGTATTACAAGTGTTACTGAAACACATAAAATTTCTCTTGTTAAGTCAGACAACGTTTATATTGATAGAACACAATTGGTATACCCAGAATATTTTATTAAAAATATGGTTTATACCTTAGATAACGTAGACGGCTTTACTTACAACACGGGTAAACCTATTAAGAAAGCCCCTGACTTCTATGTAAGCAACGATGGTGGTTCTTTCGTTAAGGCTGACCCAAATATGCTTAAGATTGAAGCAAACAATACAGTTCAATTTAAGTATGAATTAAAGGTGGGCGACAGTATTGATACGGTACTTTCTCAACAATTACCTGTTGTTAACGATGCTTACGACCCAGCCGGCAAAAACTTCTTAGCGCAATATTCTAAGTCAAACTACTTTGTAGGTGACGTTACTGCTACAGAAGAACAACAATACGTTTCACTAAAGACTAACAATCTTGGTCGTACGGAAGTTGCTTTCGTTAATTACTTGTCACTTTCTAACTTCAAATTGGCGTTCAGAATTCCAAGTGGTTATGACAATTTTGGTAGCATAGAAATTAAACTTATCGACTTCTACAACAGAGATTACAGCGCATCTTTCTTCTTCAGAAGCAACGGTGCAGGCAAAACTCTTGTTAGAGTTAATGATTCTGTTGAAGAAACGGTAGAAAGTAATATTGTTACTAACTCTAACTTCGTAGTTTCTTGTTCTGCTGACAATATTTTAGATATTGCACCATCTTTCAAATTTAAACTTAAAGATTGGTTTACTTCAGATAGAGTATTTATGCACATTATCTTTAACAATGTTACTGATAAAGCGGGCGTTAATATTTACACAATTTGTAACCAAGACTTTGCGCAATACAGTAGTGACCAAGGTGGCTTTATCAAAGCTGACAGAAGTTACAGAGGTGGTTTCTCAGTTGGCGAAATTGCACAAATTACTGCTCCTGAACTTGCTGACGTTATGAATCCATTTACTGGTGACAAGGTTACTTTAACAGTTACCTTTAAGGATGCAGAAGGCAACACAAGGATTGTGGAAGACCTTAATGGCACACGTTTATCTTTCGCAAAATCTTGGGAAATGAAAGAAAAGATTTATAAGTTTGAACTCAAAGAACTTGGGACTTATACGGTTCTTTATAACTACACAGACCAAAGTGGTAAGTCTGCTTCAAGAGTTCAAAATACCATAAGGGTTGCCGACTTTACAGCACCTGTATTTGAAATGTACAAAGACGGTGTTAAGGTTGAAACGGGCGAAACAGTAAATATTAAGAAAGGCACTGAATACGATATGCCTACAGTTCAAGCACAAGACAATATCACACCTGTACAAAACTTGACAGTACGTATCGTAATCGTTTTACCTAGCTTCTCAGCAGACGTAGCAAGTGGAACATCGTACAGATTTAATATGTCTGGTAAGCACAGAATTAGTTATCTAGTGTTTGACGATGCCGGTAACTACAGTATAGATTATTTCTTTATTAACGTTCAATAAGGAGGGGACAGAAAATGAAAAAAACCAAATTATTTTCAAAAATTTTATTAGTAGTTTTAACGGCTGTTATGATGTTCTCTTCTATTGGTTGTAATTTTAACAAGAAGGGTGACGGCACAGACGAAGGCCGTGTACCTACTTTCTATGGTGTACACGACTTGACGGCAACACCTACTGATAGATACATGGTTAAAGACGGTGCAAGTGATTATATTGTCGTTGCGCCACAAGAACAAACGACATTCGAAAAAACTGCTACTCAAGAATTTTCATATTTATTCACAAAAGCAACAGGTCTTAAACTTCCTGTTATCAGAGATGATAGCGTAGAATATGACCCTAACCAAAAATATATCTCAATTGGTAAAACAAAACTTTTAGACCAAGCAGGTTTAGTTGGTACTCGTGAAGAACTTGATAGAGACGGTTATAGAATCGTTACAAAAGGAAATACAGTTTTCCTTTATGATGCAAGTATTTTTAGGGGTATCATTAACGCTGTATACGGCTTTATGGAAATCGTTTTCAATTACGATACTTTCTCTTTGGCTGCTATGTATATTGATACAAACGTAAAGGACGTTAAACTTAGAGATTTCAACGTAATAGAAGTTCCAGATATACGTGTAAGAATTGGTTCTAACTATCAAATTTTATCACAAAACGCAGACTACGACCTTGCAATGTTTGAATATAGGTCAAAGGTTATTAACACTGGTAACGATTATCTAATGCCTGTTAAAATTTACTGGAGACCAGAAGATATCGCTGACCCAGTTAAAAACAGTTCATATGCAGCATGTTCTACTAATACTGCATACATTATGAACCCAACTATGTATCCAGAAAAGAAAGACCTTTGGTTCTCTATCCGTGGTAACCAATGGTGTTATACTGCACGTGGTATTGAATCAGAATTTGAAGCAATGACTTATGAAGTTGCACAAATTATTATCGCTTCATTAAAAGGTAATGCAAACAAAACACAATATGATGCTATAACCATTACACAAATGGACGGTAACGGTGCAGAATGTTATTGTTCTGCTTGTGAAGAGATGAACGAAAAATATGGTGGCCATTCAGGTGCAATGTGTATTTTCTTCAACGAAGTTGGTAGAATTGTTGACGAATGGATGGTTCAACAAAAAGACGAAGAGGCAGAATGGCATAAGGCTTATGACCCAGGCTTCCACATTTTATTCTTTGCTTACGGCTGGTCATTAGAACCACCTACAAAGAAATTAGATGATGGTACTATTGTACCTATTGACGACGACGTTGTTCTTCGTCCTAACGTAGGTACTTATTTGGCATATAACCTTTGTAATTCTGACTTAACTAACGAAGATGATTTAGGTGTATATTATTGGAAATCATGGCACTTACTCAGTAGTTTCAACGCTTTCTGGGACTATGCTGGTAACTTCCAAGCAGGTGCATACCCATACTTCCCTAAGAACTTTAATAGCGATTATTTCAGTTATATAGCAAGAGAAAACCCAGAATATATGTACATCAACATGATTCAAAGTAAAAACGGTCAAATTGCTTTCTATGACGTAGCGCACTATTTATATGCTAAGTTAAGATGGAACGCTTCACTTAACGAAGAAGAACTAGTTAGAAAATATTTCTACGGTGTTTACGTATATGAAGACATTGTTGAGGCGATGATGGGTCTTTACTACGAAATGAAATCATATTATGCAATCATAAGTAAGTCTCTAAACGTAGATATTAACGAATCGACTACGATTACTAATAAAGACTACCCACAACCAGTTCTTCAAAGTTGGTTAGACCAAGTAAATCACGTTGGTGATTTATTAGAACAACGTAAGGACGAAATGGAAAAGGCAGAGTACGAAAGAATTTTACGTTATGTTGAAACGGAAGCAATTACTTCTCAATATATGTTAATAGACTTATACGAAAGTAACTTACCGGCTCATATCAGACAAAATATGCTTAACCGTATGTATAGATGTATTAAGAAGTATAATATGGAGATTTCATGCGGTTATCCAGGTAAAATGGGTCCTATACTTGAAAGCAAAGGCGCACAATTATAAGCCTTTAGGAGAGAATTATGAGAAAGAGAATATTAAAAACATTATCATTTTTGATTTTATCTTGCGTAGTTGCCCTATCTTTTATGGCGTGTGACAACCAAAACTGTAAAGGTTGTAAAGGTTGTAATGGCGATGGTGATGGTTCAACAACAAACATCATGCTAAACACAGATAAAATTATAATTAGTATTGATGAAGTGAGAGAGATAACGGTATCTTGCGATGGTCTTGCACTTGACCCGGCAGACGTAGTATTTGCTAGTGAAGATACAAGCGTTGCTTTAGTTGATAATAAAGGTTTTATTACAGGTTATGCTAAAGGCGAAACTTACGTAACTGCAACTTATAAAGGTGCAACTGCGAAATGTTTCGTACAAGTTGTTACAGGTAACCAAAAACCAATGATTGTATTTGACGTAACAGACTATGAAGAATACAATACTAAAGGTGGTACTGTTATTGCTTTAAACGATAAACTTGATTTATCGGCAAAAGTTTCATTTGATAGCAAGATATTTAATGATGCTGAGTTTGAATACATTTTAAGTAATCCAGCAATGGGTAGAATTGAAGACGGTATTTTCTATGCTGCATCTACTTTGCCTGAAGCAAATGAAGGTTTTATTATCGTAAACGCTTTATGGCGTGGTAGTTATGCTGAACAAAAGATTATTAATATTAAATTAATAAACGCATTATCAGTTACTGTTAACGGCCAACCAAATACAATTTTAACTTTTTCAACAATGACGGAAGTTGCTGGTGGAAGACTTGTTGAAACGTCTTTCCCATTTGACGTTGTAATTGTTGACAGTCAAACTCAAAAGCCATTAGATATCGCAATTGATTTTGACATAGTTAAATACGAACATATGCTTAAGTTCAATAGAAGTGCAAAGACGTTTAACGTTGTTGGTATTGGTGAAGCAACTGTAAACATTGTACTTGCTGAAAGCGGTGCATTCTTACGTAGTATTAAGATTATTACCAATCCATATATCTTCAAACAAGAAATAGAAGGTACTTTCTTGTTTGATGCAATGGATGGTTCGTTTGAAAATGGTGCCGATGATATTATTAAAATCTTTGGCGAAAATACAAAATTAGCAGGTGCTGAATTTATTGATAGAGGAGTAACGTTAGTTGCTCAAAAAGGTGCTCTTAAGGGTATTGACGTTAAAGGCAAGACGGACAAGGGCGAAGTTGTAGAAATAAAAGAAGAAAAAATTAGCGTTTATAACAACAAGTTCGGTTATACGATTACTGCAAAAGTTTATACAAAACTTATCAATGATATTGAAGACGTTAAGTGGTTAAACTGCATAGAAGGTGATAGTTATAACAGTTCATTAGCAAACGCTAGAGTTCTTGATGGTTATTATTTGATGACTAAAGACATCGATATGAGTGATTACGACTATGCAAGCGTGCCACTCAACACGTTTGGTGGTTATCAAACAGACAATAACAGTGGTAAGACTAAAAACGTTGGTTTAGTTGGTGTGTTTGACGGTAATGGCCACGTTTTCAATAACATGCAAGGTATGACGGGTGGTGTATTCCAATTCATCAACGGTGTTGTTAAAAACGTAGCGTTCAAAAACGTTCAATTAGTTAAGAGAACTAATGCAACGGGCACAGAATATACTTCAACTGTTTTAGCAGCACGTATCTTTGGTCAATCTGAAATAGAAAACGTTTACATTAGCATTTCAAATGTTAAAGAAGGTTTAGAAAAATCTTCACGTTTCGGTGGACTTGCAAACGTTACTACTGATACTGCTAAATTTACTAACATCGTTATAGTATTTAACGCAGACCACAGCGATGTTTTAAAACCAATCGCTTATCCACAATATTCACCATTCATTATTTATACTGCAAGAAATTCAAGTGATGGTTATATTAAGGGTTCAGAAAACCCATATTCAAAAGCAAAGAACGTTATTATCGTTGCAGATATGCCGTTGGCAACAGGTTTCTCATCTCTCACCAACCCATATATTATTGAAGCAAGCAACGTAGTGACGGATAAATTCGTTACAACTTCAGACGGCAAAGTTCATAACTACGCTGATAATAAAATGAAAAACGACTTAGTTAAACGTTATGCTACGATGGAAGAGTTGCAACAAGGTTTAGTTATAAACGGTGTGCTTAGCCCAATTTTAGAAGATTTTGCTAAAAACGAAAATTGGTTAGTAACGGAAGATGGTAAGATTTATTGGGGTAATGGTGATTCATTGTGCATAAACGGTAATGAAGGTATTACTGAAAGCAACTTGTATTTTGACAATATTTACGGCTTCGAAACTTCAATGGAAATTACTTTCACAAGACAAGGCGTAGATTATACAAACGACATTGTTTTAGAAACAAGTGCAGATGGCATTGTTAAAATTGAAGGAAATGTAATTAAGCCATATACACAAAGTTCAAAAGGCACTGTAAACGTTGTAATCAAATTAAATGATGAAGTAATTGAAACATTAACAATTACGGTTAAGAGCGTTTACGATGGTGCAAAAATTATTGCAAGAGCAGACGGACAACAAATAACAGACGAAACAATTAGGTTATACTTTAGCAAAGATGGTAAACCTTTAGGCAATGGTCAATTTGGTAGCATTACGATTTCGTTGCTCCTTCTTGACAAAAAGGAAATCACAACAGATTATACGCTTACCTTAAAAGCAGGTAGCGATGATTGTGTGACTATCAATGGTAATAAAGTAATGGCAAAAGCAGAGGGTGAAGCAACTGTTGTAGTTGCTTACGGCGACGGCTTAACACAAGAACTTTCTGTTCAAGTATTAAAGCACTTCTCTGAAGATGATTTAACTAACAGTGGCGATTTCAAACCAGATTGGATTGAAAACAAATAATAGTTAATAGGAACTTACAAAATGCAGGCTTTGGTCAAAAGCCAAAGCCTAGCAGAAACTTTATTGGATTTATTAGGAGAATTTTTTTATGAGTAATATCAGAAAAAAAACAAGTATAATATTGACCTTCGTTGCCACGTTATTTTTGAGTCTTGCTTTAGTTTTCTCAAACATAGGCGCAACGAATGCCAAAGCGGCTGAAACACCAGTATTCGACTTGCAAAAAAATGTAAGCATTGTTAAAACTGATGATTATGCTGGTATTAAATGGGAAACAAAGATTAATAAGCAATATTATAATGATTGTAAAGCAATCGGTGGTAATATTCAATTTGGTCTTTTAGTTATACCTAGTGCGTTAGTTTCAAGTGTAGAAGATTTAAAAATCGATACTGCAAAAGCGTTAGCAATCGAGGCTAATGCGGAAGCAATTAACAAAACGCTTGAAAATGCATTAGAAGATGACAAAGTAATTAGTTATTATAGCGTGTTGGATTATGATAACATCGTGGCGGCATATACTGCTTTACACGAAAGTGACCCAGCAGGCTACCCAATGACTGATGCTGAACAAATTAAACAAGCAGCATATAAGTTAAACGTTACCGTTAGGCCTTACGTTACCGTAGGTTCTACGACGTATTATCCTGAAACTGTTGAAAATGCTACTTCAATTAGACTTTTAGCAGTTAAAATGGTTGTTGAAGGAAATGCTCAAGACGTTTTAGAATACGTTGGTGGCGTAACACCTATCAAGGCTTCAGGCGTTGCTGCTTATAACAAACTTAAATCATACGAACCACAATATATCGAATTTGCTGAAATTTCTGACAAGACAATAACTGAAGTTGCTTTCAACAACTCAAGTATTGATTATGAAGTTAACGGTTCAGTTCTTACAATTAAAAGTGATTTATCAAATTGTAAAATTGAAGATGTTAACTACATTTACGTATTCACAGCAAGCGGTATTATCTACAAAGAAATTAAGTTTGAAAACATTATTTCTACCGCAGAAGAATTTATAGAAATTTTCGCATTAAAAAATGATGTAGAAGATTATACAAAATACCCTGCAGTAAAAGGTGATTACGTACTTTCAAACGATATTGACTTTGCAGGTATTGATTATACTGCATACAAGTTTACAGAAAATTCAAGCACTCAAAGCAAATTTAAAGAGTCAAGCGAAGAATTTGGCTTTATGGGTACACTTGATGGCCAAGGTTATGCAATTAAAAACTTAGTTGCAAAAGACGGTGGTATCTTTGGTATCGTTAGAGGCGCAATTAAAAACATAGCGTTTATTGATTGTGACGTAGTATCAACCACAAGGTCTTCAGGTATCATTGCTAAACTTGTATTCAATACAGGTAGTTTTGAAAACGTATATATCAAATATAAAAATACACAAGAAGGCAAAGTAAATTACGTAAACAAGAAATTAATTGCAGGTAATATTGATTTCGATACAAAATTTGTAAATTGTTATTTTGAAGGCGAATTGATGCTTGCCGATTATACCAGTATTAGTGGTAATCTCTATCAAGCAGTATCTCTTAGCAATAAGGAAAACAGTTTAATCGTTTTATCTAAATATGCTTTTGCACGTAATGGTAATTACGCTACAATTATTGATGCTAATAAGACAGGTTCAACCTCAACGTATCCATACGGACACGAAGGTGACCAATATGACGATGAAACTTCTTCTTTAGTACATTCAACAGCAGCCGTTTATCGTCACGAAAACGCTGAAAGTTTGAAAAACAATGCTATTGCTTGGGGTTTAGTTCAAAGCAATTTTGCAAATAATGAAAACTTTGTAGTTGATGCAAACACAGGTGTTATAACTTGGAAAAACGATTATAATTTATTTGTAAACGACGAAGCATTAAGCGGTGGATTTATCGAGTTTGAATACGTTGATAACGTTACCATAACTGCTAAAGACGCTTATGGCAGAGAAGTTTCAGGCTTAACTTTAAGTTTGAAAAAGAGCAATGCAATTAGTGTAAGTGGCAACGTTATATCTTCAACGGCTGAGGAAACAAATACTTTATACGTTAAAGTAGATGGTAAAGTTATTTATGAAATTAACATCAAGTCTATTTTACCAACAAAAGATTTAACAGAAACTTATTCGTTGTACGCTAATGAAGAAGGCGCTAAATATGATGCAATCTTCTTTGGTGGCACACCAGTTTCTATCAATAATTTAGATGCTGAATCTAATGTAACTTTCACTTTAGAAGATGGAGTAGTTAAATTTGAAAATGCAGAATTAGGTAAAACCTATAAAGTAGAAATAAGATTTATTGATAAAATTATTATCGTAAATGCAGTTCGTGTAACTAAGATTATTACTACTGCAGAAGAATTTATCTCAACCTTTGCTTTAGCAAAAGGTGATTTAGAAGAAGCAACAAGTATTGCTGAATTAGCAACTTTTGATGGTTATTACGTATTAGGTAATGATATAGATTTAGCAGGTAAACAATTTACTGAAAAGTTTACTAAGTCAGTAAACATTTATGGTGAAACTACAACTTACCACTTCAAAACGGCTGAAAACTGGGATAAAGTTGGTTTAACAGGTACTTTCGATGGTAACGGCTATTCTATTAGGAATATGGTTGCCCCAGAAGGTGGTTTGTTCGGCGTTATCAATGGTACAGTTAAAAACGTAGCGTTTATCAATGCCGACGTAGATACTTCTACAAGAAAGAGTGGTATTTTAGCAAAACAAATCAACTCAAATAGTAGCAATAAGATTGAAAACGTTTACCTTACTTCTATCGCAGCACATAATGCGAAGAAAACGATGTTAGCGGCAGCAGTAGACTATGATATGGCTATTGAAAATTGCTACATTGCTGGTAATCAAGTATTAATGGGGGGTACAACTCAAGACGTAGCTAAGAATGACCGTTATGGTATTGCATTATCATTAGAAGTTAACACTCAAAACGTAATATTCGTATCTGACTACTACTTAGGTTCACAAAACGATGCTGGTGGCGCAACAAATGCTCCATTTGAAGCAAACCCATACGGCACAACCTACACGACTCCTAAGGACCATTCTGGTACGGAATGTATGGTTACTAAGTTAATATATTCTAAGGGTACTATTTACCGTTATGAATCAGTAGACGTAATGGTTGAAATGTATAATACCACCAAAAAAGTTAGAGAAATGGTTGATAAATTTGCAGAAAACGGTTTCTTTAAAGTTTACGAAAATAAGATTGCGTGGAAAAACGACTATACGTTATATGTAGACGGTGAACTTGTAACTGATTATGAATTTAACGTTGTAATTGGCGCTTCTAAGAAATTGACTGCAAAAGATGCTTTTGGCAATGAAGTAGACGGCTTTAATTTCGTACTTGGTGGTTCAGGTGCATGTGCAATAGATGCAGACAATAATATTAAGGGCGTGCTTGCTGGTGTTGAATACTTAACAGTTGCAAAAGATGGCAAGACGTTATTTACAGTAAAAGTTACTTCTGATTTATCAAAAATTGATTTAACAAATGAAATTGTTCTTACTATGGACGATGCAGGTGCAGTATTAACTGACGATAGGCTTCTTTCAGATGTAATCGTTGGTGCTGAAACTGACGGTGCAATCGTTACGGTTGACGCTTCTAACAAGTTAACTTTAACGGGTGCTGAAGGTGGTAAGACTTATATTGTTGATATTAAGTATGCTGATAAGATTGTTCAAGTTGCAGTTAAGTATTACACAAAAATAATTACAACTGCTGACCAATTTATTGAAATATTTAACCTTGCTTCAACAGGCACAGATGCTTCTACACTTGCAAGTCTAAACAAATTCGATGGTTATTACGTATTAGCAAATGACCTTGACTTTGCGGGTAAGACTTTCAAAGGCACGTTTAGTTATAACGGTGCCGCAACAGATTACGTTGCTTCTGGCAATGACGGTACGGCATTTGGTTTAACCGGTACTTTAGACGGTCAAGGTCACGTAATCAAAAACTTAGTTGCACTTAACGGTGGTATCTTTGGTACAATCAGTGGTACAATTAAAAATGTAGCGTTCATTGACGTTGACGTAAATGGTGCTTCTAGTGTTAATAGCGGTATCTTAGGTAAGTTTGCTTATGCAACTACTAAAATATCTAACGTATACTTAAAGACATCAAATACGGAATATAGCAGATATAAACAAATGCTTACATCGTATGGTAATCTTGATATAAGCATTAAAGATTCTTACTTTGAAGGCGAAATGAACTTAATGCTTTCGTTGACGAGTAATGAGCTCAAGAACTATGCTAATACTCTTAACAATTCAGGCAATAGTATGGTTATAGTTTCTAAGTACGTGTTATCAACTCAACAAGGTTGGTTCGTTGCATCAGGCGATGGTAATGCAAACGGTTCATCAACTGTATTGCCATTAAGCAATAAGGGTATACAAGCAGTTGATTCATTTGTTAACAATAGTACTTGTTATATTAACTCTCGTGCAAAGGGTCAAGTATATCGTTATAATACTGTTGAAGAAATGGCAACGTATTATGCAGAAAACAGTTATGCAAAAACACTTATTGACCAATTAGTTGCTAACGGAAACTTTAAGTTTATAAAGGGCAACTTGATGTGGCATCTTGAAAGTGCAACTCTTGTTTATAACGAACAAGGTGAATCTATTGATGGTGCAACCATCTATGTAAATAGCAAGAGTGCAAACCAAATTGCTTCTATCAGTGTAACTGCTGGTTTAGCAAACGGCATCTATGGTTTAGGTCTTGCTGATGGCGTTAAACTTGAAGTTGTTTCAGGCGATGCTTACGTAAATATCGATGGCTTAACAATCGCTGGTAAAGCAGAAGGTAAGGCTGAAGTTAACGTTCTTCACAACGACGTAGTTGTTAAGAAGTTAACAATTAACGTATTAGAAGGTTATGAAGTAAGCAACGTAGCACTTGACGTTGAACAAACGGGTTTAAACAAGGGCGTAATTGCAAAAGAAGATATCAAAGCAATTTTTGGTGACGAAAATGCAGTAATTACTTCTGCTAAAGCAGTAAACGGTAAGATTGACATCGTTGTTTCTAACAACAACTTGACTTTCTATCCAGCAGGCAATAGTGAAAACGAATTTGTAAACAACGCTGGTGAAATTTTTGAAGTTATCCTTGCAACTTCTTCAAAACGTATAATGGTTAAGATTGCGCCTGTTACTAAAATTTTAAGAACGGCTGACGACTTAGCAGTATTTACATTGACGGATAACGAAACAGAATCTTCAATGCACAACAGTACAAACGACGATATTGCTAACCTAAAGACTTTTGCTGGTTACTATATCTTAGGTAACGATATCGACGCATCAACATTTACTGCTAATAAGAGATTCTACGTATCTTCAATAGTTGCTTATGATACGACCAATAAGGGTTTAGTGGGTACGTTTGACGGCCGTGGATACTCAATTAGCAACTACACAGCAAAACGTGGTGGTATATTTGGCGTAATCAATGGTACTGTTAAGAACGTAGCATTTGAAGATATTACGCACGATTTAAGATACGGTGCAACGTATGCAGATTCTTATTTACTCGCTTACTTGTTAGCATCTACCGGTGTAATGGAAAACGTTTATATTAGACCTGCTGCTTCAACGCTTAATAACGATGCAGCAATGTTCTCAAGACTAATTGGTTCTATGAATACCAATGCAAGTATGAAAAACGTTTACTTAGACACTTATAATACTAAGTTGGCTCGTCCTATTAAAGCAGATAAGACTGATAACGTTAACAACAACAACCATTACTCTACAAGTGCTTATGCAAACTTTGAAAACGTAGTTGTAATGTTAAGTAATGCTCTTGCCGATTACGGTACTTACCATGGTTGGGACGTTAAAAACGTAACAACATCTTACGCTTCTGCATATCAAACTTTCTATAATATGACGAACGAAAAGATTAGACGTTTTGAAAGTGTTGCAGATATCAAGACTTGGTACGATAAGACGGATAGTACTTCTGCTAAGAGTGTAATTGACGCATTAGTAAATACAGGCTACTTCTTATACAATGCAGAAACCGGTCAAATCGGTTGGAGGAGTTATGCTGTTTACGCAGATGCAAACAAAGTTGCAAACAACACGGTTACTTTAGGTGTTGGCAAGTCAGCAACGTTGTCTGTTAAAGACAGTGTAGGTTTAGTACAAACAAATTACACTTATGAATTAAAAGAAGCAAGCGCGGCTGTTTCATTAGTAGGTGCAGTAATTACTGCAAATGCTAATGGCGAAGCAGTAGTACTTGTTAAGAAAGATGGTGTAGTTGAATACGAAGTTACTGTTAAAGTAGCAAAAGAAACAGTTGATTTAGCATCTTCTTACACAGCGTTAGTTGACGTAGATGGTGAATTATTAGATGCAGATAAAATCGGTGGTGCGCTTACGGGTGCATCTACCGACGCCGAAGGCGTAACTGCAAAAGTTGAAAATGGTAAACTTATTTTAGAGGGTGCTAATGTAAATACAACTTACGACGTAACTGTTGAAACTGCAGCACAATTTACTAAGATTAAAGCAACTTACTATACTGTAGTTATTAAAGATGCTCAAGAATTTGTATCAACGTTTGACCTTATTAAAGATAAT
>JAZQVG010000021.1:0-2034 GCA_045631625.1 Christensenellaceae bacterium | reverse complement strand
AAATATTATTTCTTCTGCTTTTAAATAAGCCCTTAATTCACTAAGCAAGCCTTCACATTTTCTTACGCTTAAATGTGCATCAAACTTCTTGCCTTCCTTTGCAACTATTACAGGAATATTTCCTGGATAACTTTCGCAAATGTCTAACATTATTTCAAGTTTTGATAGTAGATTATCAGGTATTATAATCCCCATATACTCTCTTTCACTTTCTTCTATAGGTTTTTCCACTACTTGTAGTTTATCTATTTTGTCGGCTATTATTTGTGGTTCTTCATTTTTTATTTGTAATTTACCACTAACTTTTATAATTTCGCCTTCGTTTAAGTATGCCCTCGCTTTATCGTACACTTTTGGGAATACTATTACTTCTATACTACCGTAAACGTCTTCCACCTTAACGAAAGCCATTGCTTGTCCAGATTTTGTTGCAAGCCTTTTGAATTCGCCAATTATACCACCCATTACTACGTAATCGCCGTCTTTTACTTCAGTATAAACCTTTTCTCCATTTTCATCTTCTTCGTAGAAAGACAACATATTCATATTAAAGGAAAAGTTTTTAAATTGTTCAAAATAGTCTGTCAAAGGATGCCCTGATAGATATATACCCAAAACCGTCTTTTCATAAGAAAGTTTTTCTTTTGAAGTAAACTCTATCATATCCGGATAGTGTAGTTTTAGCCCTTCGTCTTCAGTTAAAACAGTACCAAAAAAACTAATTTGGTCATCATTTTTGTTTTTATTGGCCTCCGACACCCTATCCATATAATCTGCATAAACGCACATTAGAGTTCTTCTGTTTTTACCAAACTCGTCAAATGCACCTGATAAAATTAAACTTTCTACAAGCCTTTTATTGATGCCAAGTTTTATTGTTCTATTTATAAAGTCTTCAAAAGATGTGAAGTTGCCGTTTTCTTCCCTTTCCTTTACAATTTCGTTTATTACGCCAAGTCCTACGTTCTTTAAGCCTACTAAACCAAACCTTAAACCTTCACCTTCACACTTAAAGTACGCCGTACTTCTATTGATATCAGGCAATTCTACCTTAATATTTCTACTCTTTAAGTATGCTAAATACTTAGAAGTTTCGTCAATATTATCAATTCTATTATTTAAGATAGCGGCAAAAAATTCCACCTCATAATAACGCTTTAAATATGCAGTTTGATATGCTAATACCGCATAAGCCGCTGCGTGAGACTTGTTAAACGCATACTTAGCAAAACCAGCCATTTCGTCAAAAATAGCAGTTGCTACGTCTTCAGGCACGCCGTTTGCAATAGCACCTGGGATTGGTGCCCCGTTTTCTGCCGTGCCACCGTAAATAAACAACTTCTTTTGCCTTGCCATTTCTTCTTGGTTTTTCTTACCCATTGCACGTCTAACGATGTCAGACTGACCTAGAGAGAAACCACCAAGTTTTTGGCACGCTTGCATAACTTGTTCTTGGTATATTAGAACACCGTAAGTTGCTTTTAAAAGTGGCTCTAAAAGTGGTGTTTTATATTCAATTAAATCTGGGTTATGTTTATATTTTACATAGGTTGGTATAGAATCCATTGGACCTGGCCTATACATTGAAATACCTGCT
Organism: Christensenellaceae bacterium; assembly: GCA_045631625.1. GTDB lineage: Bacteria > Bacillota > Clostridia > Christensenellales > Borkfalkiaceae > UBA1259. The sequence continues at coordinate 437 of JAZQVG010000021.1, read as the reverse complement.
ATAATATCTTCAAAGGTAGATGGTTTTAAGTCTTTCATAAACCTTTTCATACCCGGACTTTCAAGTTGGAATACAGCGTCCGTTTCGCCCTCGCCAATAAGTTTATAAACCTCAAGGTCTTCGTAGCCAAGTTTGTGAAAATCAAGTTCTACACCGTGATTTTCCTTTATATAACTCATCGCTTTTGAAACGTCCGTTAAAGTTCTTAGCCCTAAGAAGTCCATTTTAAGCATACCAAGTTGCTCAACTTCTTTCATATAAAATTGAGTGGTGACGTCGTCTCCACGTCTTTGCAACGGCACGTTGTCAGAAATGGTTTTTGCACAAATTACTACGCCTGCAGCGTGCATACCCGTTTGTCTTGGCATATCTTCTATACGGATTGCCATATCGACGATTTTTTTAACGTTTTCGTCTTGCTCGTACATTTCTTTAAG
>JAZQVG010000020.1:0-4980 GCA_045631625.1 Christensenellaceae bacterium | reverse complement strand
CCGACTTTTCCAATGCAGATTGTTTTTAGTTCGTTCCGCTGACGAAGGTAAAACTTGGTCAAAGGAAGTTCTTTGTACGGGTGAAAGGGGATATTACGTAGTTCATAACGGCAGGGCATTAAGGCTTGCATCGGGTAAGATAATTGTTCCAGCAGCGTACGTTGAAGTTTTAACTGACCCAAATGATGAAACTATAAGCACAGATTGGAAGCCTGCGGTGTTTAAGACTTACGCATCATACGACGATGGTTTTACTTGGGTAGAAGAAGGCGGTTGCGTAATGAAAGGAACAAACAGCCCACACGGTTTACAAGAACCTTGTTTTGTTCAGTTAAACGACGGCAGAGTTTGGTGCTTAGCAAGAACTGACCTTGGCAGAATTTATCACAGTTATTCAAGTGATGAAGGCAAAACGTGGGATGAGTTCACGCCATCTTGGTTTACAAGTGCTATTTCCCCAATCACGGTAAAAAGGGTTAGCATAGATAGGCTTGTATCATTCTGGACGCCAATCCCAGTATTCAATGGTGTAAAGCAAAAGGTTGGCGAATGTTGGACGTGGGGTAGAAACCCTTACGTTTGTGCAATCAGCACGGACGATGGCAAAAACTTTTCATCGCCATACGCTATCGAAACTGATAAAAACCGTGGCTTTGGATATACCTCTTTCTTTGAAACGGACGACGGCGACTTATTAGTTGCATATTGCGCCGGTGGTGAAGAAGACGGTTGGTTTATGTTAAATCGTTTACGTATTCGCAAAATCTACGCTGACGAATTAGTTACGATAGAAAAATTTAATAAAGACATTTTATAGACATTATGAAAGAATATATATTTATTTGTATTGCTGTAATACTTATGTCCTTTCAATTAGTGTTCAGCAAACTATATCAATCAAAAGCAAATTGTAAAAATTCAGCGTTAGTATTTCCGTTGATAACGGGTGTAGTTGCATTCATACTATTCTTTATAATAAGTGGATTTAAAATATACTACTCAAGTTTTAGTATATTAATGGCATTTTGTGGGGCGCTGATAACAACTGTCTTTTCACTTATAGGCTTAAAAGCCGTTAAGGAAATTTCAGTTAGCATATATTCAGCATTCACAATGCTTGGTGCATTAATTATACCTTTCATATACGGTGTTGCCGTATTGCGTGAGCCACTTAGTCCTTTAATGATTGTTGGTGTAGTGGTGCTGGTAGTTGCATTAGTTATCAACGCAATAGAAAAAGGCGAACAAAGCAAAGGCTACGTTAAAGGTATAATTTATTGTTTAATAGTGTTCACGTTAAACGGTGTGTTTGGGGTTTTATCAAAAATACACCAAATAAACGAAAACGCTGTCGATACAAGTGTATTTTTACAATGGATAACACTTTTCCAAGCGCTTTTCTCTTTAATAATATTAATAATAAAAATTGTTATTGATAACAAAAACAATAAAGAAATAGATGCTGACAGCCCAAAATTCAATGTTAAATCGTTAGTAAAGCCTGTTTTAATAGGTGCAGGATATTCGGCATTTTGGGGGATAGGTTTTTACTTCCAGTTAATAGCACTTAAAAAGCTTGCTGTTTCAATTGCAAACCCAATAGTAACGGGCGCAGTAATTGTATTAAGTAGCGTTATATCATCAATTATTTTTAAGAATAAAATTAAATTAAAACAAATTTGCGCATACGCAATTATGGATATAGGTATTGTTTTGTTTATTTTATAAACAAATATATATAATAAAAATATAAGGAGAAAAAAGAGATGAAGAAATTAGGGTTATTTTTATTATCGTGTATTATTTGTTTAGGCACGTTCTTAACTGCTTGTACTTCAGGTAGTGATGACAACATCATTGTTCTTGAAGAAGGCAAAACGTATTCTAATCAAATTAGTACACTAAATGAAGACGGTTCGGTTGCTGTTAAAAACTACAATTCCGACTTGTTCTATTTTAACGATTCTAACCTTCAAGTCGCAGACCCTTTCGTATTCCAATGCACAGATGAAACTGATACCGAAAATTATGGTAAGTTCTTCTTGTACGGTACTACAACGACAAGAGTTTATAACTGTTGGGAAAGTACCGATTTAGTTAATTGGGTACAAAAAGCGCCTGCATACACAGTTCCTGCTGATGGTTGGGAATATGATTCAAGTTGGGCACCGGAAGTGGTTTACGATGCTGAAGCAAACAGAGAAGATTACGGCTTGTCCGTTGATGATAACGGTACGGGCGTATATTTTATGTTCTATTCAGCAACACCTTGTGACAGATTTTTATACTTCACAAATACAGTTACAAATTGGCAATTAGGTCTTGCTGTATCAACTTCGCCATATGGTCCATTCAAAATGTGGAATGGTAATGAAGAAGGCGCTACAATCGGTGGCGTTAACTATGGTACAAGACAAGGCTATGCTGAATATACAACTTATAAAGATGAATGGAATACCTTCGGCTATGCCGGCAGACAAGGGGATACAGTTACTAACGATGACAGTTGGTTCAACCAATCTGCTGCAAGAGCATCACTTGCTTTCCAATTCGCAAACAAGGATAAGGCAGGTAATTGGGTAGATGCTGATGGAAACATCGTTTCTGAAGGTACGCCAAACGCAACGTTTATTGGTGAAGGTGCATCATTTATGGTTGTTGACGAAAGCGCAGGTGGTATGCCTTGCTTTGACCCACACCCATACGTTGACCCAGTAAGTGGAGATAAATATTTATACTTTACGGTTTCTTCACGTGGGCAACAAATTAGTATAGATTCAAACAATCTTCCACTTTTCCTAGTGCAATCAACTTATGCTGTAAAGATGTTAAATAATGATTGGGCTCAAATCGACTATTCTTCTATTACAAGAATCACAAGAGCACAATGTAACGTTGTATCACAAGCGGCAGCAGACGCTTACGTTGAAGATGCTAGAAATTTTGACGCATCTAAATTCGTAAACGGTTATGATGAAGGCGACGATATGGTTCTTACGTTAGATTACGCTGATGCTGAAATTATACTTTCAGGTACAACAGGCGTAAACGAAGGCCCTACAGTTATTTATAACGAAGACACAGGTTTATATTACTTAACTTGTTCAGTTGGTCAATATACAGACGGTTCGTATTCAGTTGTTCAATCTATCGCTTACGGCCCAATGGGTCCATTTAGAAAGTTAACGGCCAAAGAAGGTGGCGTTCTTTTAGCAACGTATGGTATTAGCGTTAGTGACGTTATTAGTGGTCCAGGCCATCACAGTATCGTTCAATTAGGCGACGAAATGGCTATCGTTTACCACTCTATCGCAAACGTTTCAACCTTAGGTGGTAGAGCACCAAGAATCGACAGATTAACTTGGATTGAAAACGAAAACGGTATGAAGATTTTATATGCTAACGGCCCTACAAAATCTCCACAATTAAAGTTCACGGGTTATGGCACGGATTATGCTAATATCGCAGGTGATGCTAGTATTACAGTTTCAAGCCAAACAGCATCAAACGTTTCAGCATTAAACGATGGTTACTTAACAATGCACAATAGTGAAATTCATTCATTCACAAAAGAATTTGACTTTACTGATGAAAAAGTTACTATCACACTCAAGTTTGATGATTACAGAAAGATTTGTGGCATTATGGTTTACAACAGTTGCAACGAACAAAACGCATTCTACAACGTTGCAAAAATTGAAATGGACGCTAAGATTAAGTCATCAAGCGCTAAAGTAGTTATCAATAATTTAGCATACGATTGGGATTCATACGTAGGCTTAGGTATCCAATCAGGTACTTCAGCAATTGCTGTATTTAACGAAATTGAAGTTAAAGAAATTTCTTTCGTAATTTACAACTACAACATTGGTGATGATGCAAGTCTTTATTCTGGAATAACATCGATATCGGAAATTGCCGTTATCGGTTTACCTAACTAATATTAGGAGGGCAATATTGTGAAAAGATTTAGTAAAATACTTATTGCTTTGGTGTTAACGTGTCTTGCTACGGTATGTTTCTATTTTGGTTGTGACGATTCGTCTGGTCCAAAACCAACTATGCCTGAATATCAAAATCCACAAGAAACTTATAACACTTATAGCGGTATTACCATTGATGGTAAAGTTAATGAAGACGAATGGGTAAACGTAAACGCATTCGAATCAGTTGAAATTCTTAATCCATACGGAAATGGATATGAAGAATCTGATGCCGTTCACTACGTAGAATTTGCTACAAAGTATAGTGATGAAGGTTTATTAATGTACTTTAAGGTGTTTGGCGCAGAACCTTTAATCAACGTTGCAGCGCATCCATTCTACAATTCAGGTATTGAATTATACCTTGCACCTAAAGATGCATCAGTTGTTAATGGTGTTGCTTGGCAAATAGGTTTACTTTATGACGGAACGTATATTCTTACAAAGAATAAGCAAGCAAGTCTTGACGGCGGTTTCGCATATATTACACACAATGGCTATATTGATATCAAGGGTGAAAAGACTGTCGTAGAAGACAATCTTGAAGAAACAGGTTACGTTATTGAAACAATGTTCCCTTGGGAACTTTTAGGCTTTGGCGAAAATCCTGAATGGATTAACGTTGACGTTGCTTTACAATACAAGACAGACATAACTTCTGTTGGTAGAGATATGTGGTATTCTATTGGCCAAAGCAATAAAGACAACTATTCGCTCAGCATTCCTACTTCTTGGTTCAAGTTCGACGCTAACGGTTATTGTAATGAAAAAGAACCAATTCCATTTACTGTAAACAAAGGGGAAGAAATCTCTAACGGCTCAGTAACGGTTGACGGTACAATTGAAAGTGGTGCAGTATTAGAAGTTGTTCCTAACGAAGGTTACGTAATTAAGTCGTTAAAAGTTAACGGCGAAGTAGTTAACACTTCTATTTACGAAATTCCTGCTAACTCTGCTGTTAATTTAGATATTGAAGTTGAATTTATTTTAGAAAGCG
>JAZQVG010000019.1:0-3439 GCA_045631625.1 Christensenellaceae bacterium | reverse complement strand
TCAAAACAAAATGCAAGTGTTTTTAGGCTGTTTTTTTAAAAAATTTAAAATTTTTTTTAACTTTTTTTTACACTCTTTTTTATATTGATAAAATTACTATAATATTTTAATAGTTGACAAATCTTATTGTTTAAATGTATTATATATTTATACAATATATAGTATAAAAGGTGAATAAATGTATACAATTGGAATTGATATAGGTGGAATTACCATAAAAATTGGTTTAGTAGACCAAAATGGAAAGATAATAGATAAAAACAGAAGTCAAACGGCGGACACGCCAAAAAAATGTATTTCAAATATGGTTAACCAAATAAACGAACTACTTTTAAGAAACAATTTAACCATAAAAGATATATTAGGTATAGGCGTAGGTTGTCCTGGCTCAGTATTTAGCGAAAGTGGTATAGTAGACGTGTTGACTAACGTTAAGGGTTGGGTAAACATAAATTTAAGGAAAGAACTTCAAAAGTATTTTGACGTACCTGTAAAGATTTCTAACGATGCAAACGTAGCAATTTTGGCAGAAGTAAAATACGGTTGTGCAAAAAATAAGCAAAACGCCGTTATGTTTACTTTAGGTACAGGTGTTGGTGGTGGTATAGTTGTTGACGGCAAGTTGGTAGAAGGTGGTTTTTCACACGGGGCAGAACTTGGACATATTACCTTGATATTAAACGGTTTGCAATGTACTTGTGGTAGGAAAGGGTGTGTAGAAAAGTACGTTTCTGCAACAGCCTTAATAGAACAAACTAAGACACAAATGTTAATAGATAAAGATAGCAAAATGTGGCAACAAGTAGACGGTGACATTGAAAAAGTAGACGGGCTTATAGCATTTACTTGCGAACTTATGGGTGATAAATCTGCCAAATTAGTGGTTGATAATTATATAATGTATTTATCTGAAAGTATTTTAAGTATGCTAAACATATTTCGTCCGGAAGTATTTATAATAGGTGGTGGAGTAAGTGGACAAGGCGAAAACTTAAGACGTAGAGTAGTAGATTATTTAGAAAAGTATTCTTACGGCTATCCAAACGCACCTAAGACGGAAATAGCGATAGCAACACTTGGCAACGATGCAGGCATAATAGGTGCTTCATCACTTATTTAAATAAAAATTTTTAAAAACCACTTGCTTAAAATTCGTTTAAATGATATAATGGCATAGATAGTTATGGAGAAAAGAAAAATGTTAGTATGTAAAAAAGCATTAAACTTTATAAAACAATCTGCTATTTTTACACTATCACTATCTCATTTAAAGAATAATTGTTTTATTTGAAGTTCTTTTTTAAAGGACTTCTTTTTTTAAGAAAAATACGCTATAAAAGCGTGTTGATAAAAAGGAAAAATTTTTTGGAGGTTTTTTACAAATGAGTAACATGATTTACAACGTAAAAGACAAACCTGGTTTTTGGAAAACTATAGTGTTTGCTTTACAACAAATGCTTGCTATTTTGGCAGCAACAATCGTAGTTCCTGTTATTATTAACAACAACCAAGACTTAAATGCGATGGGTATTTTCCCTCAAATGAGTCAATCTGCAGCGTTATTAGGTGCGGGCTGTGGTACTATCATTTACCTTTTATTCACAAAGTTTAGAAGCCCTGTGTTCTTAGGTAGTTCATTTGCTTTCTTAGGTGCGATGACTGCTCCTTTTGCAGGTGCCGTATCTATGATTGGTGGCTATATTGGTTTAATAATCGGTGCTGTAATGGCTGGTTTAGTTTACGTTATTATTGCATTAGTTGTTAAATTTGCAGGTACTAATTGGATTGATAAGGTTATGCCTGCCGCAGTTATTGGGCCTACCGTTGCAATTATCGGTTTATCACTTGCAGGTAACGCTGTTGGCGATTTAACTAAAGGTGCAGTAGCAACTACTAATCCATACATTGCACTTCTTTGTGGTTTAGTAACTTTAGCAACAGTTGTCGTTTGCTCTGTATACGGCAAAAAGATGATGAAGATGATACCATTTATTATTGGTATTGGTGCAGGTTATATCGTTGCTTCTATCTTTACTGTAATTGGTCTTTTAACTGAAAACGTTGCTTTAATAGTTATTGATTTTAGCAAATTTGCTAATATGAAATGGCTTCCAGACTTTACTTTTGTTGAAGCAATTAAAGGTATTAACGAAGTTGGTAATTGGGGTGTATATTTACTTTCAATTTTTGTTGCATACGTTCCAGTTGCTTTCGTAGTTTTTGCAGAACACTTAGCAGACCACAAAAATATCTCTTCAATTATCGATACTGACCTTACTAAAGACCCTGGCTTACACAGAACTCTTTTAGGCGATGGCGTAGGCTCAATGGTTGGTGCTTTCTTCGGTGGTTGTCCAAACACTACTTATGGTGAATCAGTTGGTTGCGTTGCTATTTCAAGGAACGCTTCTGTAGTAACAATTATTACAACTGCTATCATTTGTATAGCAAGTGCTTTCGTTGCTCCATTTGTAACGTTACTTGCAACTATTCCTTCTTGCGTAATGGGTGGCGTATGCTTCACGTTATACGGCTTTATCGCAGTATCAGGCTTAAAGATGGTACAAAAAGTTGACTTAAACGAAAGCAATAACTTATTTACAGTATCTACAATTTTAATTGCTGGTGTTGGTGGTATGATTCTTAAGATTGGTGCTGTTACCTTAACGGCTGTTGCTTGTGCTTTAATTTTAGGTATCTTAGTTAACTTACTTGGCAATATTAAATGTAAAAAGGCTGAAAAGGAAGAAAAATAATTTATAAATTAAAATAAAGCAGGAAAGACTTGTGCGAAATTTTTTTGCACAAGTTTTACCTATATATTAAGGATAAAAAAATGAAAGAATTTAAAAACGTTCATATTTTAGACCATCCGTTAATTCGTCACAAACTTGCAATTATTAGAGATAAAAACACTAATACTAAACAATTCCGTGAAATTATTAGTGAAATTGCAACGCTTATGGCTTATGAAAGTTTTAAGGAAGTTCCTACCCAAGAAATTATAGTAGAAACCCCACTTGAAAGTGTAAAACAAACGGTGGTTAAAGAAAATTCAATTGCAATCGTTCCAATTCTTCGTGCAGGTTTAGGTATGGTTGATGGTATTTTAACCCTTTTCCCTGCTGCAAAAGTAGGACATATCGGCTTGTATAGAAACGAAGAAACATTAGAACCACAAGAATATTACTGTAAACTTCCAACGGGTATCGATGAAAAAGTAGTTATGCTTGTTGACCCAATGCTTGCAACGGGTGGTAGCGCGGTTGACGCTATTACAATGCTTAAAAAATACGGCTGTAAAAAAATTAAGTTTATGGCAATTATCGGTGCGCCAGAAGGTGTTGAAAAGGTTGCTTTAGCACACCCAGACGTAGAAATTTACGTTTCTACTTTAGACCGTTGCTTAAACGAAAATGGCTATATTTTACCAGGTCTT
>JAZQVG010000018.1:0-5706 GCA_045631625.1 Christensenellaceae bacterium | reverse complement strand
AACTATGCTTATGAAAGGCAAAGGTTTTGAGCATAAAGGCGAATTTGACGCAACCGCTATTTATGAAAACACAACCCAACGCATTGATTGCGTATTATACGGCGGGACTTCGTATTATTGCAAAAAGACAACAACCGCAGGCGTTTTGCCAACAAATACAGAATATTGGGGCGTGCTTTGCAAGTCGTTGGAAGGTGTAACGCTAGACACCGAGCAAACAATAATGGGTAAAAAGACTTTTACGAGCAGACCACTTGTTAGTGTTAATGATGTTTTACAACCAATGGCTTCGATTGACGATATACACCCGATTGGCTCTATTTATATCTCTACTAACGCTACAAGCCCCGCAAGTTTATTCGGTGGCACTTGGGAACAATTAAAAGATAGGTTTTTACTTGGTGCGGGCGACACTTATGCCGCAGGTAGCGAAGGCGGTAGTGCAGACGCAGTAGTCGTAGCCCATAAACATTCTTTTAAAATGAGTAATGACGGCGTAGGTAGTAATGGCTATATACAAATGACCAAAGGTAGTGCCGAGTATGTACAATCTTCGCCAATAGCAAATACGGTAGACCTTAACGACCAAGATATAACCGAAGACGGTGTGGGTAAAAATATGCCACCATACTTAACAGTCTATATGTGGAAAAGAGTTGCGTAGGGGGTAGTTTATGAAAATATATAACGAAAGTAAAACAGAGATTTTAACAGAATACGACCTAAAAAAAGGCTATTTGAAAAGCGATAAGATTGTTAAGGAAATTTTACCCGCACAACAAGAAGTCAAAGAAGTAGGGCATTACGAAACTATAAAAGAGTATGAAAACGGTGGTAAAGATGTTAAATGGGTTGTTGATGTTGCAGGGCAAGAAGCCAAACCCGAAACGCCTATTTATGAAGATATACAAGTATATATACCTTATACCGAAGACGAATTAAAAGAGTTGAGAATTGCCGAATTAAAGCAAAGGTTAGCAAATACCGACTATAAAGCGATTAAGTTTGCCGAAGGACTTATAAGCGTAGAAGATTACGCAGAAACAAAAGCACAAAGGGAGAGTTGGCGTGCCGAAATTAACGAGTTAGAAGGTGGCGAAAATGAGTAATGAATTAACATTAGTAATTGCTATTGTTGGTTTGTTTAGTTCGCTAGTGGCTATAATATCTTTTATTTTAACCCGTAAAGAAAAGGGCGAAAATAGGGGCGAAGAACACGGCGAAATGGTGCAAGATATTAAATATATCAAACAAACACAAACCGACATTTTAGTAGGTCAAAGAGAGTTGACACACAAACTTGACGGAATAAAAGAGCGTGTAACACGCATAGAAGAACAAGTTAAAATGCACGAAAAGCGATTACAAAAACTTGATAATTAAAAAAGGAGATTATAGATTATGTGGGAAATAATTTTAAATATAGGTTTATCAATACTTTCAATAGGGCTTGCAGGGCTTACATATTATTTTGATGTTAAAAGCAAGATAACCGAGCAATTAAACGCCGAAATATCAAAAGCCGAAGACACCGAGTATAAAGATATTGAGAAAAGGGCATTTGTTGTAAGTGAGTTAAAAAAGATAGTGCCAAAGGCATTAAGATTTATATTTACAGACAAAGTGCTAGAAAAGTTGGTACAAAAGGCTTTTGACGGCATAGAAGACTACGCACAAAAGCAAGTTGCCAAGAAGTCAAAGTAATTAAAATTATTGTAGTATAATAAAATTAACGATAACTTGAAAGGTTGTGTTTATTATAGAACTAAAAGGCGTTGATGTTTCAAAGTACCAAGGGGCTATTGATTGGGGCAAAGTAAAGGCTAGTGGCATTGATTTTGCTATTATTCGGCTAGGGTACACGGGAACAATAACCCGTAAGCCCACGCTAGACGGCTTCTTTGCCCGCAATTTGACACGAAGCACAAAGGTTGGACTAAATGTTGGGGTTTACTATTATTCGACCGCTACAAGCCTAAAACAAGCCCGAAAGGAAGCCGAGTTTGTTATTAAACACTTAAAGGGCAAAAAACTACAATACCCCGTTTATATTGACACCGAAGACCAAAAGCAAGCGAAGTTGAGCAAAAACGCATTAACGGCGATTGTTAAAGAGTTTTGCGAGATTTTAGAAGAAGCGGGCTATTATGTAGCGATTTACTCAAATAAAAGTTGGTTTGCGGAGCAATTAAACGACAAGAGTTTGGCGGCTTATGATAAGTGGATCGCACAATACAACAAGAAATGTACTTACACGGGCGACTATGGTATGTGGCAATACACGGACAGGGGCAAGGTTAACGGTATTAAGGGTTATGTTGATTTGAATAAATGCTACAAAAACTACCCAACAATCATTAAAAGAGCCAAATTAAACGGCTATTAAGTGCAAAAACACACTAAAAATATTAAAAATTTTCAAAAGACGGCGAATTTTCGCCGTTTTTTTGTGTCTTTTAGTAGCGTTTTAATTGTTTATATGTAATATATGTTATATCATAAAGAAAACTTATTTTATATTTTTATATGTTTTTTATAAGAAAATTAAATATTGGGGTGTTAAAAATGAATATGTTGCAGTTTGGAAGCAAATTAAAAGAGTTGCGAAAAACACGACACATAAGCCAAGACGAATTGGGGCATATTGTCGGCGTTTCACGGGCTACTATTGGAAGTTGGGAAAGTGGAAGACGCAATATATCAATTAAACATTTAGAAATGTTATGTGATTATTTTAAGTTAGACATTAACTATTTTAGAGAAGAAACAACAAAAGACGAAATTATAGATTTGTTGGAGCGGGCAAGACTTCTTTTTAACAATGACAAACTACCATTAGAAGAAAAGCAAAAATTAAGCGAAGAACTTATGCGACTATACTTACAAATGAAAGGTTGATTAAAAATGAAGAAAAAGGGCGTTATTTATTCAAGGTATAGCGACGATATGCAGCAAGGCGAAAGTATAGAAGCACAAAACGCAAAGTGCGAAGAATACGCAAAGAAACACGATATTAAAATTGTTAAATATTATAGCGACGAAGGCTTCACGGCTTCGACAAAGATAGAAAAACGGGAAGAATTTAATAATTTGATTAGAGATAGTAAAAAGGGCTTATTTGATGTTGTTTTGTGCCATAAGGTTGACCGCTTCGCCCGTGATAGTGTGGACTTTCTAGTAACAGAAAGAGAACTAAACAAAGTAGGCGTTAGGGTTATTGTAGTTGCTACGCCGTTTGAAGACGACGCAACAGGTATTTTAATGAAACAAATAATGGTTGCACAAGCCGAGTTTTTTAGCCGCAATTTAAGCGACGAAGTACGCACAAAGTCTTTGCAGCACGCCCAAAAAGGCAAGAATATGGGCGGTAAAGCGAACTTTGGTTATTGTTATGACGAACACGGCAACTATCAAATAAACCCCGTAGAAGCCCATTTAGTCCGCCAAATGTTTGAATTATACCTTAATGGCTACGGCTATAAAGCAATATCAAACAAATTAAATATGGAAGGACACAGAAACAGGGACGGCAAGTTGTTTAGCAAAAACTTAATAGGCAGCATTATAAGAAATGAAAAATACAAAGGTTGTTACACTTACGGCAAAGAAGTAAGCGACTTTAAGACAAAGAAAAGAGTTAAGAACGAAACGCCGATTATACTAGAAGATCAAATACCCGCTATTGTAAGTAAGGAAATTTGGAATAGAGCCGAGAAGTTGAGAGCCAAGAAAGACGGCAGTTTTGCAAGGTGGGGCGAAAAGAAAATACACGACTTTATTTTAACGGGCTATTTGAAGTGTAAGACTTGCGACGGGCGTATGCGTGGCAGCAGCCATAGCAAAGACCATTGTTATTACAGGTGCAGCACCCGAACGGAAAAAGGGGAATTGGCTTGTAATGCCAAGGCGGTGCGTGCAGACTTGTTAGAAGATTTAGTCATTAACAAGATTAAGAACTACATATTTACTGACGAAATGATAGAGTTTTACACCGAAAGCATTTTAGAGATATTAAAGGACGAAAACGGCGTTGATGTAAACGAGTTTATAGAAAAGCGGGAAGAACTAAAAGAAGCCAAAAGTAAGTTATTAAGCGTTTATTTATCGCCTAAAAGCCGTATGAGCGAAGACGACTATATAAATGCCGACAACGACTTACACGACCAAATAGAAGCGTTAGAAGCCCAAATATACGAGATACAAGCAAACGCTAAAATTGTTATAAGCGTTGAAGATGTAAAACAATATCTACACAACCTAAAAAACGAAGTTGCGACAACCGAAGAAATGCGGGCGTTGATTATGGCGGTTGTTGATACGGTGGTGGTTGACACGCAAACAAAAGATATTGAGTTGCTTTTTAAAGTGTATAGCCCCGCCAACTATTTGTCGAAGGGTACGGACGGGAAACCGAACAATACCTTATACCAAATTAAAGGTATGGACTTTATAAGGTACGAAGACAACAGAATATTAGGCGTTATAAAATGCGAGTTGCCAAAAGCGGAGCGTAAGAAATGGAGCAAGCAAGGTTAAACCTTTGCTTGTTTTTTTGTGGGCAAAACACGATACGGGGACGATACGCCCCACGATACGCCCACGATACTGTCATTGTCATTGTATATGTATATATCTATATATATTTATATCTCTATTCTTTTTATAAATAAGAAGTCTTTATTTTTATATAAATATCTCCAAACTAGATAGATGTATTTATAGCAAAAATAACCCCTAAAAAATAATTAAAAAAATTTTCAAAAAACTATATAAATTTAGTTGACAACAAAAATTATATAACTATAATTGTTAGTGTAAAAGACGAACAAGTGTTCTCATTTTACTAAAAGGGAGATATAAGATTATGAAATTAAAACAAGTATTTAGAACATTAGAAAATGCAAACCAAATAAATGCGATTTGCGGAAAGGGCGAAGTAAGTATTGTGTTGGAACATGACGGACAAAACTTTTATAGGTTTACAACTTATAAAAAATTTAAAGCATTTGTAAGCGATACTTACATACCCGAAGTTGCAAAACGCTTGCTAGGTTTGGAACTTGATTTTGAGTTTAGCGTATATGTTGCATTTAAGACACGATTTGCAAAATACGCATTATATTTAGCAGCAAACGAATAAAGGCTAAAAGGAGAGATTATGAGCGATTGTAAATTTGAGTACGGTTGTTTTGATTATGAAGAAAGCGACATTGTTTGGGATCTAATAAACGAAAAGCCGATTATAGAACTAGACGAAGCATTAAGCGGCGGGTTTTATAAAGACTTTAACGAATATAGAGCCAAGACAAAACATTTAGAGTATATGAAAGAGCAAGACGGCTATGTTACATATAGATACGACGAAACAGAAGATGTAGTTATTAGAGAAAAAGAAGAAGAAGTATTATAACACTAGAAGCAAAAATTTTTAACAAATTAAAAATTGTGCGTAAATTTAGTTGACTTCAAAAATTATATCAATATAATAATAGTAGGCAAGGCATTAAACAATAATGCTATCTTATAAACAAAATGCTACGCAGAGTAGCAAAAATAACAAAAGGGGGAGCGTATGCGACACAAACTTAAAGAATTAAGGCTTAAAAACGGACACACGCAAAGACAAGTTGCAAGATTGACAGGTACTACAAAAGAGTATTACGGGTTGATCGAAAACGGCAAGCGTGTTGGCGTGCTGCCTTATTG
>JAZQVG010000017.1:0-6500 GCA_045631625.1 Christensenellaceae bacterium | reverse complement strand
AGGTGCTTTTTTAGCGCCTTCCTTTTTAACGGTGATTGTGTTTACGCTTTGTAAGAAGTCAAATAACTTAGTGATAATGATATCGCCTGTCACGTATTCTAATTGACGTGGGTCAAGTTCTTTCTTCATATCTTCTAAAGTTTTGCCTTGAGCCTTAGCCATTTCTTCTAACTTAGCATCGATTTCTGCTTCTTCTGCATTAATCTTTTCATCTTTAACTAACTTGCTGATGATAAGTTGTGATTTAACACGCTTTTCTGCTTCTGCGCTAAATTCTTTCTTAAATTCTTCTTCAGTTTTACCAAGATACTTTAAGTAATCGTCTAATCTCATACCTTGATACATAAGTCTGTATTCAAAGTCTTTAACCATTCTATCTGCTTCATCACTAATCATTGCTTCTGGAATTTCGATAGTGGTGTTGTCAGAAAGTTTATTGATAATTTGGTTTTCAAGTTCGTCTCTTTCTCTTGAAGCGTTTTGCTTTTCTAACCTTTCTTTGATTTGTGCTTTATAAAGTTCAAGAGTTTCAGTACCCGTTGCATCTTTAATAAAGTCATCGTTTACTTCTGGCAATTCTTTAACTTTAATTTCGTGAAGTTTAATTGCAAATACAGCGTCCTTACCCTTTAAGTTTTCTGCGTGGTATTGTTCTGGGAATTTAACGGTAATATCCTTTTCTTCGCCAATATTCATACCAATAAGTTGTTCTTCAAAACCAGGGATAAACGCACCACTACCGATAACTAAAGTTTGCTTTTCTGCCGTGCCACCTTCAAACTTAACGCCGTCTACACTACCAGAGTAGTCGATAATCGTCGTATCGCCGTTTGCAACTGCCCTATCAGTAACGTCTATTAAACGTGCGTTTCTTTCACGAAGGCGTGCAACTTCATCTTCAATATCTTGTTCTTTTACAGTATATACTTTCTTTTCGAATTTTATACCCTTATATTCACCCATTTCAAAATCTGGCTTTACAGGTACTACTGCAAGTAATGATAAACCTTCGTCACTTAAATCTTTGATATCAAAAGTTGGGTCGCCAACTGCTACGAAGTTTTCTGCTTCCTTCTTTAAAATTTCTGGATAGTTTTTATTGATAAGCCCGTTTATTGCTTCATCATAGAAAATCCCTTCGCCATAAGTACCTACTAAAAGGTGCATTGGCACTTTGCCTTTTCTAAAACCTGGCATTGAGTATTTGCCCTTTGTCTTTTCATACGCTTCTTTTATAGCGCCTTTCCAGTCTGCGCTATCAAAATTGATAGTTATTTTTACGGTGCTTTTTTCTGCTTTTTCAAAAGTATAATTCATAATACACTCCTACATTTAAATTCTTTCATATTTTATCATAACGATAAATAAAACGCAAGGCTTTTAAGCCCTTTACTTATCGCTTTTTATAAATTCACTATGTTTTTGTGCGTTTACCATAAACGATTTAAACTTTTCGTAAATGACGTATCCCGGTTTAGATTTTGGTGGTTTTTTTACGTTTCTTCGTTTAGTATAAACTATCTCCACCTTTCCGGCTTCTCTCCCGCCCGAATAGTAAGCACAAATTTCAGCACTCTTTATAAGTACTTTATCCTCCACTTCTTTTCCGTTGTTTTCTATTAGTACGAAAGACGAGTGGTAGTCTTTAGCGTGTAGCCAAATATCTTCCCCTTTAGCAACGCCTAAAAGTTTGTCGTTTTCAATATTATTTCTGCCTACTTTTACGTTAACGCCAAAAATGTCGTAGTTCCTAAACGGAACAACTTTTTCTTGCTTTTTGCCCTTTGGTGAATTATCTTTTATAAGCCCGTACTCTGTCATTTCGTTTGCTATAATACGCACTTCTTCAACGTCGGTTGCAATAGAAATTAAGTTAAAAATACTCTCTAAATAAGTTAATTCGCTTTCTGCCTGTTCTCTTTGTGGCTTTAACATTTCTATAGTACGTTTTTGCTTATTATATTTCTTAAAATACGCTTGTGCGTTTTGAGAAATGCTTTTAAACTCATCAAGTTCAATCTCTATTTTTTCGCCATTATAAAAGTTATCTAAAATACAAGAAGATTGCCCGTCTTTTAACTTGTAGATATTGGCCAATAAAAGTTCGCCTTTAATTTTATTTAACTCCCCGTCCTTTGCATCGTTTTCTTTAGATTTAATAGCAGTTAAACGTTTTTTTGCCTTTTTTATTGCTGTGTTTATAATGCTTATTAGACGTTCCTTTTTAGAAGTAAAAAGTTTATCGCTAATCTTTTTATCAAAATAAAATTCTTCTGCATCAGTTAAACTATCAAAATATTTTAATATTGCGTTAGCACCATAATCCGTTTCTTTATAGTGACGTATGCACACGTCTAACACTTTATTATCACTTAAAACAACACAAGGTCTTTTTTGTGTGTTTTCTATAAAATCATTAAGAAAAACAAAAAAGTCTTTGCCAAAATTCTCTTTTTTACCATCGCCCTTAACTTCAACGTATGCGCATACGATTTCTTTTGCAGTAGATAAAGCGATACCTTGCACGCCCTTTATTAAATAATCTGGCAACTTATTAAAAGTATCGTCAAAACCATCAAAATACTCTATCAAACTATCATCATTTGGTGGTTTTTTATCGTTGTTTGGTGGAAACTTATAAACTTTACCAACTATCAACGGACGCACGCCGTCGTCAAACATATTTATGCCCCTATTTCCACCCAAAATTTTATCGTCTTGAGTTAAAATTATGTTAGAGTATCTACCCATAAGTTCTATATACAAAACTTTTTTGATAGGCGAAGAAAATTCGCCCGTAAAGGTGAGGTCAATTTTAACTATTCTATCAAACCCTACTAAAGATATGCTATCAATGGTAGCATTTAATAAATGCTTTCGCATAAGCATACAAAAATTTGGGGCTGTAAGTGGGCTTGGGTTTTCCTTTTCTATTACGCTTATTCTTGGCGCAGACGGGTTAACGTCTAACAACAATTTTTTTGTGGTTTTGCCCGTATAAACGGTAAACACCAACTCGTCATTAGACGGTTGGGTTATGCGGTTTATTTTTCCACCCAAAAATATTTCATTTAATTCTTCACACAAAAATTTAAGCGTAAACGCGTCTTGTGGCATACTATTCTACCCTAAAACTTTTTCCGTTTAGATAATATAACGGACTATTTTTATCAAAATTTAAAATAATTTCACTTGCAGTAAGCATTTGCCTATCTACTTTTAGTTTTTTGTTTACTTCACTATCGCCATACTTATTATCGCCTATTATAAAGTTGCCAATATACGCTAAGTGTGACCTAATTTGATGGGTTTTGCCTGTATATAATCTCACTTTTATAATAGAAACGTCTTCATTTTCGCTAATTACTTCATACCCTGTTTTAATAAGTACAGAGCCTTTTACCCTTTGATTAAAAATCTTAACGGTTGAAGCGTCTTTATCTTTTAATAAATATGCAGAAAGTATATCGGCTTTTTTAGGCATTTTTCCAAAAACGGTGGCAGTATAGTACTTTATAAAATTACGGTTTTTGAAGCCGTTTAAAAGTTCCGTTTCAGCCTTTTGGTTTAAGGAAAATACCATAACGCCATTAGTGTTTCTATCTAATCTATGTATAAAACCTGCACTATCATATTGAAGCAAAATACTTTCATAAATTTCTTCAGATGTGTAGTTTTGTTTTTTATTTATAACTAATACGTTTTCGTCCTTATATATTACCGTATACCCTACTTCGATAGGGGCGTTATAATAAATTTCTACTTTATCGCCAATATCAAGCATAACGTCTTCCTTAACACGCTTGCCGTTAACCTTTACGTCTTTATTTCTTAAAAGTTTTTGCAACTTAGAATACGAAAGCTTTTTGAAGTTATATAAAGCAAGTTTACTTAACTTGCGTTTTTGGTTTGCGATAAATTCCATTTTTCTTCTATTTTTCTTTTAATTTATTTTTTGATTAAAATGGGACTTCGTTAGTACGAAGTCCCGCTAAATTGTTTTTTATTTTTAGTCTTCCTTATCTTTTGGTTTTGTAAAGAGAAGAACTACAACTGCGATTAAGCAAATAGTACCTATACTTAAGAATACAACTGACCAAACGTTGTTTTGTAGCCAACTTGTTGTATCACTTGCATCGGTGCTTTCGCCAGCAACTACTTTAATAAGTGTTTTTGCAGAAGCCGAGTTGTTTTTAGAGTAAGACGTTGCAGTACATTCAATCATATACGTACCAACTTCGTCTGGTGTAAATACAAGTTTTCCGTTGTAGTTAATCTTCTTATCTTTTTCGGTTGTTGCAACTGAAGAAGCCTTAATTTCTACCCAACCACTATCTTCTGCACTTGCATCTGATTTTGCATTGTAGTATAACTTATATTCTAAAGAGTTGTTTGACTTATTAATTTCCGTCGTACCATCTACGGTAAAGTTGTTAGCAGTGTATTGGCTACCCGTTTTACCCTTTTCTTGTGAAGAAGGTGCTAAAATTTTAACAGGTGCATCGTCGTTTAGTTCAAATGAGAATACGTAATCAAATAAAACGCCTTTTTCATAAAGTGAACTATCTAATTCATTTACTACGTAGAAATCATCTTTATCCATAGCGTTTTTCGCTTCGTCAGTAAATACTACGTAGAAAGTATATTTACCAGGCTTGTCGGTAGGTATTTTCATTGTTGAAGATGAACCGTTTGTAGTTGGCGTTCTATAGTAAACGGTGTGTGTTAAGTTTTTATAAACTGTTAAATTATCGTTTACTAAATCTGCCATTGATGGAACTTGATATGCTGAACCAAGTGGAATTGAATAATCCCCATCTTCACTCATAGTTGCAGCGTTTACTGCTTTAACGTAAGCCTTATACGCTTCAGAATTTTTATCCGCTACGTAAGTTGGCGCACTTTCATCTTCACCTAAATTGATAACTTCTACATCGTAAGAAGCCATAACTTTTTCAACGTTGTTTTGCTTTAAACATACGTTAAAGCCCATATCAACGCTTGATGGTACGTTTTTATTGAAAGCAATTTTGTTTGGCTTATCGTCTGATGAAAGCCAAATTGTACCATTTGTAGTATCACGGCCTTTTAGATAGAAACTGCTATCAGAAATCTTATCTGCTACGTAGAAAGACGTAAATGAAACGGTGTACACCTTTCCATCAATCGCTTGCTTATAGTTATTATCAATAAAATCGGCTGACACTGCTACCCTTGGCAATGCCATTTTTGTATAAGCACCGTTATTCAAAACGAATGTTTGCTTATAATCACCAGATGCGTCTGATTGCTTTTGGTCAACAGACTTAATTTTCATAACACCTTCCGTACAACCATCTTTTAAGGTTATTATGAAAAGGAATTTTGCATTTGCAACCGTTTTGGTATCGATAAGTTTATCACATTCACCATTATTACCAGCGTAAGAGTATTTAATTGCACCGCCTACCACAGATAATTGTAAAGCGTAATCTGTATCAGCCGTGTTTGTAAAAGTGATAAAGTTATCTACTTCATTTATAAGTTTACCATCGGTATTAACTGTGCCTGATGCGTATTTATAAGCAGAAGTCAACTTAAGTTCTACTTTAGCAATTTCTTTTGCCAAAGAAAATTCCATTTTAAAATCGTCAATAGCCAAGTTGCTATCAAACCCGATAGATTCACCATTTTTTGCAGTAACTTTTACAGCATCGTCTTCATAAACACAACTTTCATAAGCCGTACCGTTTAAGAAAGACAACGTGCTATCAACTGCCTTTGCCGTGTTTGCGTTTGCAACTATTGAAAAAACTGATGCAATAAACATCGCAACCGTCACTAACGCTAATATAATTTTGCTTGATTTAGTATTTTTCATCGTAGCATAGTACTCCTTATACTTTACACTATATCTCATACTATTTTACACAAACCAAACGCTTTTGTCAATCTGTTTAGTCTCTTTTTATATATAATATTTAAATATAATTTAAAATAAATGGCTATTATTTTAATAGTAGTTAGTTTCATTAACCATTTTTTTGTTTTTTTCATATATTGCTTATATAAAATCACAAAGGAAATACTATGCTTTACTTTTTACTTTTAACTGCTTTTACAGTAAGTATCGACTCCTTTTTTTGCATTTTTACACTTTCGCTTAACGGAAAAAGGAAGTTCCAAATAATACCAATTATTGCAATTACCGTGTTTATAATGTGCCTAATAACAAACTATTTGGCAAAACTTTTTGCCCCATATCTTACTGAACGCACGGCAAATCTTGGTGGTATTATTTTAGTTGCAATAGGCATATATAATCTACTGACTTGCGATAAAGAAGTTTCACTTACAGACGGCAAGTTTACCAAGCAGGCTTTCTTGGTAGGGGTTGCCGTAGGGCTTGACGGGGCGGCTGCCAACCTTTCTCTTTCTATCTTAGGTATAAACGCTTTTTACGTGCCCGTTATTATTGCTTTTACTCACGCTTTGGCAAGTTTACTCGGAGTGCTTTTTTC
>JAZQVG010000016.1:0-18446 GCA_045631625.1 Christensenellaceae bacterium | reverse complement strand
ACAAAAGGAAAGGAAAATGTACATAATAACAAATGATAATTGCCAAAATTGCAACAGGTTAAAAACAATGCTTGGCGACAAGGTAATCACAACAAAGTTTATCAATGCATCAGATAATATGGATTTGTGCCGTAGATTAAATATCAGGCAAGTGCCTGCGTTGGTCAAAGACGATGAATCAGTTGTGTTTGACTTGGGTGAAATCGTATCAGAAGTGGAGAATGCAAAATGATAAACAATCTTGAAGTTATGGCTTATAACAGCGGTTTTACTATGTGGCATTATCACACCAATGATGATATAGAAAAAGTATTATCGCCAAATTACTTTATAGAAGCACGAAATTTAATAAATCAAGGGCGTGGGGCTGATGTTATTTTTATTACCGTAGCGAATGATGTTTTTTTAAGAAAGTTTTGCATTACCAATCTTGGCGAAGTTGTATTGCAAAAAATAAATATGTAGGGAGTAAGAAATGAAAGAAACAATAAAAAGCATAATTGAATGGCACGAACAGACCTTTCAAGATGCAACGTTGGAAGGACAAGAACAAAAATGGGATGATGAGCGTTTAGAGTGGGAAAACACGTCTTATGGAAGCCCACACGAACTTGAAGAATTGGCCGATATGATTATTGTATGCTGTGGTATAATGCGTTTTGATTATGCCTTGGGGTTTCATTATTTGGCATCCACTCTTGGTAGAATACAGGTAATGGCGACAAATGGCAACGACTTATGGAAGGCAGTTGAAAAGAAAATGTCAATCAACCGCAACCGCAAATGAGGCAAACAAGGAAACTCTTATCAACATATAGAAGAAGGTGAATAAAATGACAAAAGCAGAATATCAGAAAAAATGGCGTGCAGAACACCCAGAATATTTTAGAGATTATTATAAAAAAAATATAGAACGTATGAGATGTAATATGGCTAAATGTTATACAGGAAAAAAGATTGGTTTGTCTGCAAAAGATATAAAAAGCCTGAAAAAAGCCTATGAAATCATCGGGGGCATAATAAAGTCGTTTGAATAAAAAGTATTTGATTTTATAAAATAAATATGTAATAATAAGAAACATAGAAAGGAGATGAAAAATGAATCAAACACAAATGATATTAAAACACCTGCAAAAGAACAAGGGTATTACTTCTATGGAAGCAATATCTGAATATGGCATAACACGTTTAGCATCAAGAATACACGAATTGCGTGAATCTGGTCATAACATACAGAATTTTTGGGAAGAATCTGTAAATCGTTATGGTGTAAAGGTAAGATATGTCCGCTATGTTTTGATAAAGAAAGACCTGTTGTCAGATGATACAGGTTGGAAAAAAGCATACAACAAAATGTTAAATTGGTTCAAATAAGGAGATGACCGATGATTGAAAGATTACCAGAACAAATAAATACTCAAATAGGCGAATTTAGGGGTGTTTCATTTGACATTATACCAGTAGCAACATTTGCTATGTTTGGAAGAAAAATAAATGAGATAATAGATTATATAAACCGCAATGAAAAAGTTGTAGATTTTGAAGAACCACGACAAAGCCTGATTGATAAATTGCAAGCACAAAATAGTGCATTGGTAAATTATCTTATGGATTTTATGCACAGAGAACAAGAATATGCAGAAAAGTATATGAAAGGCAAAAGTAAGGCGACAATAAAAACTTATCATCATAAGATTAAAAAGCATTTAGAATCATTAGGTATAGATGATTAGGGGGTAAAATGATTGTAAAAGCGTTAGATAATGGCAAATGGTGTGTTTGGAATGGTTTTACGCATAAGCCTGCTGATGATAAACAGTTTGAATCATTGCGTGATGCAGAAGAACATTTAATTGAAACACTTAAAAACGGTTGATTTTTATAAAAATAACAAG
The DNA here is from genome assembly GCA_045631625.1 of Christensenellaceae bacterium. Classification (GTDB taxonomy): domain Bacteria; phylum Bacillota; class Clostridia; order Christensenellales; family Borkfalkiaceae; genus UBA1259. Next base: position 16,551 of record JAZQVG010000016.1, on the reverse strand, counting down.
CAATATACAAGGAAAGGAGAATTTATGAAATTTAATTGTGCTTATACTGAATTGGTGGACATTCACAAATTAGTACCAAATCCAAAGAACAACAACCATCACCCAAAAGAACAAATTGACCGTTTGGCAAAGATTATTGATTATCAAGGGCAAAGAAGTCCTGTTGTGGTCAGTAATCGGTCAGGTTTTATTGTAAAAGGACATGGTCGCTTAGAAGCAATAAGAAAATTAGGCTGGGAAAAGGTTGCGGTTGATTATCAGGATTATGAAAGCGAAGCACAAGAATATGCAGATATGACAGCGGACAATCAGATTGCTATGTGGGCAGAGTTTGATAATGATATGTTAAAGGAAGAATTAAAAAACATAGACATTGATTTAGATTTTTTAGGATTAAAATCACTAGACATTGAAGATGAAAATACCACAAAAGAATATGCAGAAACTAAATATTCTAGAAAAATAAATGTGCCAGTATATGAAATAAAAGGTGATTGCCCAGAATTGAAAGATTTGTTTAATACAGAGAGAGCAGATAATTTAATTAAATCAATAGAACAATCTGCATTCACAGAAGAAATTAAAGAGTTCTTAAAAATCACAGCAACAAGGTTATATGAATTTAATTATTCTAAAATAGCAGAATTTTATGCACATCAAGATAAAGATGTACAAGATATTATGGAAAAACTAGCATTGGTTATAATTGATTTTGATAAAGCAATTGAAAATGGCTATGTAAAATTAAATGAGTTTATTGAAAATGTTTTTGTAAAGGAATATATCACAAATGAATAATTATGCTATTTTTATACCAACGTACAAAAGACCAGACAGGGTATATACTGTTAAAGCATTGAGAGATGCAAAATATACAGGGCAAATATATTTAATAGTGGGAGATGATGACCCTTGTGTTCAACAGTATATTGATATATATGGTGATGATGTTATTATTTTTTCAAAGAACGATTATATAGAAAAAGTTGATACGTTGGACAATTTCAAAAAAAAGAATTGTGTAGTTTATGTTAGAAATGCAATGTTTGAAATAGCAAAACAATTAGGTTTAGATTATTTCTTGGTATTAGATGATGATTATTCTGGTTTTGTATTTAGAAGGCCGTTTGGAGAGATATTAAAAACATTCAAGGTTAAAAACATTCAAGGAATTATAGACGAGTCTGTTAAATATTTAGAAAAAACAGAAAAGTTAGATTGTTTTGCTTGGTGTCAGAATGGTGATTTTATTGGTGGTGCAAGCAGTTTTGATAAGATAAATGGCAAAAGGAAGATTATGAATGGGTTTGTTTTTAGAACAGACAGACCTATAAGATTTACAGGTAGTATAAATGAAGATTTGAATGCTAGTGTTTATGAAGGTCAACGTGGAAAATGTTTTTTTACCATAAATGATATAGCAATACAGCAGATTATTACTCAAAAAAACAAGGGTGGCCTAACAGATATTTATTTAGAAGTTGGTACGTATGTAAAATCTTTTTATTCTGTTATAGTGGCACCAAATTGTGTAAAAGTAAGTGCAATGGGAAGTAATGATTTAAGATTGCATCATTTGGTGAATTGGAATTTGTGTTGTCCAAAGATTATTTCAGATGTGCATAAAAAATAATATACTTGAAATTCAGAGAGATTACACTACAATAAAAATATAAAACAAACAAGAGAAAACAACCTATGAAAACAACAATCGCAAAACAAATCAAAAAGACAGCCGAAATCATCGGTTCTACATTAGGTCCAAATGGACATTTGGTAGCAATTACAGCAGAAAATGAAACTATATTGACCAAAGACGGTTATAAAGTATCACAAAACATCAAAGATAATTCAGAAGGTGCGAATTTTGTCCGCCAAGTATGCAAACAGCAGGTGCGTAAAGTTGGCGATGGCACAACGTCTGTTGCGGTATTATTGGCACATTTGATGGATTATAAATTAAAAGACCTGTATAAATTGCGTAACTATATACCAGACTTGAAAGAATATTTAGGAAAGATTGCAACAAAGAAAATCACAAAAGAATCATTGTATAATGTTGCTATGGTATCAAGCAACGCAGATGAAAGTATTTCACAGGCTGTTAGTGCAGTTGTATATAAAAATGGTCGTGATGGGCATTATATCGTTGAAGAAAAAGATATTGATGGCATTGAAACAGAACAGATTTCAGGTTATGTATTAGATGCAGGTTATACACATCAGGCGTTTGTAAATACCAAGTCTGGGTGCGAAATGAAATACCCAGTTGTATTTGTAAAAGAATATGTAACATTAGCAGATATTGCACAGCCTGCAACAGAAGCGATGAACGCAAACAGACCGTTCTTGGTTATTGGTCAATGTGATGAACAGGCATTAGCATCATTGGTTGCCAATCATTTGAAAGGTGTGGGGCAATTCTGTAATATCAGACCAGCACAGATTGGTGCAAAGTTAAAAGATATTATGGCAGACCTAACAAAATTGTCTGAATATATCACAGTAGCCCACGTACGCAAACGCAGTACAACATTTGAATATAAAGCCAATAATGATGTTAAAATGTGGGTTGAGAATATTAAAGAACAGGAAGCCCAGACACAGCCAGAAAAAGAGTGGCAGAAAGAACGCATAGCAAGATTAGAAAGCCGTATTGCCAAGATATATGTAGGTGCAGAAACAACAGCCAAGATGATTGAAGTTAAAGACCGTTTGGAAGATACATTATTGGCGGTTATTCAGGCGTATGATGGTTATGTTGTAGGTGGCGGTCAAACATTAAAAGATTTTGGTTATGCTATAAAATCAAAGTATAAGGTATGGGGTATTATCAATAAGAAAGTTGGTGTAAAAGATATACCAGAAACTGTTATTGAGCCTGCTAACCTTGTATATAATACGTTTAAGACAGCAGTAGAACAAGCGATATTAGTTAAAAGGACAAACTATGCAATATAAAGTATTAAAAAACCTTGTACAGATTGAGCCATTGCCAGACAATGATGCGTTTGATATATCTGATATTTCTTATGCTAAGGTTATTGCAAAGGGTGAAAAGTGCGGTGAAGATTATCAGGTTGGTGATATTGTTGGTTATATAAAAAAAACTGCGTACACAGGGCAAGATATATGTTTTATCTTAGATGATAATGTATTGATGGTGCGTAAATGATAACAGAAACTGACATTAGGGAATATTGCTTTAATAACAATAAGGCACTTTTAGATAAAGACCTTACTGGGCAGGAATTGCAAGACCATAATAAAAATGTCAGGGAATATCAGGAACGCAGTAGAAATGAATTATTGCATAAGATAGTTAAAGACAGTTGTGAAAAGGCTGATATAAGTATAGATTTTAATAATGCGACAAGGTTTGCACAGCGTTTATGGGGTATAAAATACCCTGATAATCTAAAAGCGGAAGCCTTAGAAAGATTGATGATGAAAGGAGAATCAGTAGATGAATAATAATTATGACCCAGATGATATACGCAATCGGTCTATTGCTAATCAGCAAATGCGACCATATTTTCATTGGGTAGCGGTTTATAATCAAGATAATGACAATTATCAGTTGTTGCCGTTTATGCGTATTCATAATGGCGATGGGAATAAAGATGATATAATGACGGTTGCAGTATCACAAAAGCATATTGCCCAGTTTAATGGTACGTGGCAAGAATTTATCAAGAAACAAGATATTGACCGTAGTGTATTCACCAGAGATGAATTGATGAATCTTATATCATACCGTAATAAGTATAATTATAATAAGTCAATTATATTATTACCGCCTGAAAATCCAATGTATAATAAATTGATAAGTGATTTTTCATTGGAATTATCAGAAGAAGATATATATGCCTTGAAACAGATTGATGGCGTTGTCAAAGAATCAAAAAAGGAAGAAGAAACAGAAAAAGGGAAAACAAATCAAGAAAAGATGTTGACCCTGATGGAATATGCCCTATCACAGATACAAAATCTTGCTGATAGAATGACAAAACTTGAAGAAAGGAAGAACAATGTCTAGTATAATGGAAGCAGTAGAAGAAGCGTTTGCTGATGTAAAAGACGATGATGTTATCGTTGAAACACCAGCAACAGAAGAAACAGAAAAGCCTGCACCAGAAACGCAGGAAACAGAAACAGTGGAAGAAACACCAGCAGAAGAAGAAAAACCTGCTGATGAGCCTGTTGAAGAAGAAAAACCAGAAGAAGAGCCTTTAATTGCACCAAAACAGGTTGCGAAAGGCTTTGCAACAGACCACTGGAAAAACACACCACGTGAAGCACAGGAAGAAATAATCCGTTTGTCTAGTGAAAACGAACGCAATTATAGACGTGCGATTGAAGCAGAATATAACAACAAACAACGCAATGAAGTATTAAAGCCTGTTATGGGTTATGTCAAACAGGTCGCAGAACAATGCAAATTGCCAGAAGATGAAGTTGTGCGTAATTCATTAGATGTTGTTCAAAAATTGAATGACAGCCCAGATATTACAGCACGTCAGATGATTGCAGGCAGACATATTGTATTTTCTGACCCAGTTGCAGTTATAAATGAAATTGCAAAAACATACAATCTGGACATAAAGCACGAATATAAAGACCAGATTATGCCACAAGATTATTATGAAAACCGTTCTAAGGCTTTGTATGATGCACGTCAGGCACGATATGTAAAAGACGAAGCAGATACTATGCAGGCGGAACGTGAAGAAGCAGTAAATGCGTTCTTGGGTGAAAATAAAGGCTTTGCAGAAAAACTGGAAGCAGATGAAGCGTTCAAAAAAGCATATACATCTGTTGTTAGCGGAATGGTTGCGGAATCACCTTATTTGCCTTATAAAGACATATTAGAACAGGCAATGGCAATGTTTGCAACACCAGAACAACCAAAACCTATTGAAAAGGTAGATGTTGAAGCAAAAAAAGCAAAAGTCGTATCACCAGTAGCAAGTAAACCAGTTGATACACCAAAATTGAAAACATCAGTCGCTTGGAACAACGCAAATGTAAATGTTGAATCAGGAAAAGCGGCACACGATGCAATCAAACAAGCAATGCGAGAATTAGGGTTAGATGACTAATGGCAGACGTAGGGCGACCCACCGTTTTGACAGATGATGTTGTCCAGAAATTGGAACACGCTTTTTCTATCGGTGCAACCGATATAGAAGCCTGTTTTTACGCAGGAATTGGTAGAAGTACATTATATGCATACCAGAAAGAACACCCAGAGTTCTTAGACAGAAAAGAAATGTTAAAGGAAAGACAGGTATTCAAAGCACGTATGGTAATAGTACAGGCACTGCAAGATGGCGATAAAAATATGGCAAAGTGGTATCTGGAAAGAAAACGGAAAGAAGAATTTGCAACACAGCAAGTAAATCAGGTCGCCCTAGGTGGATTTAGATTCGTTACAGAAGCAGAAGATGATGATTTGTAATGGCAAAGTACACGCTAACACCAGAACAGGAAAGAGATAAACAGGAACGAGTTGCGTTATTTGATAAAATGTTTACGCACTCATTTCCTGCACGCAGATTATTGATTTATGGTGGTTCACGTTGTTTTGGTGGCAATACCCTTGTTATGACCAAAAATGGATTTACAGAAATAAAAGATGTAAAGCCTGATGATTATGTATTGACTGCAAATGGGTGGACAAGAGTAGTTAAAACATTTGCAAATAAGAAAGATTTAATATATAATGCCTTTGACAATGGTTATGATTTGCTTATATCGGCAGACCATAGAATTAAAACAAGCAAAGGTTGGCAGGAATATGGACATTATTTGGAAGAAAATACCGTCATTGGACAACAGGTACGAAGCAAGCAACACAGGTTTAATCCGCACCATAAATTGGAAGAACAGTGGACAGACGAAGATTATCAAGCCTGCAAGGTCTGTGAATCAGCCTTATTTGAGAAGTATGTTCTTGCATCAAGACAAGCAATACAGGTCAAGGTCAATTCACGCACTGGTAGCGGAAGCGTTTATTGGCATACAACCAAAAGGAATGGACATAAACCACAAAGATGGCAATGTTTTGAACAACAATATAGAGAATCTGGAATATTGCACGCACAGCGAGAATCTAAAACACGCTTATGCAAAAGGTTTAGAAAAGCCGATGCGTGGAGAGCGAAACGGAATGCACAAGTTATCAGAAGAGAATGTGCGTTATATCAGGGCTTTTTATCAGAATGCGAAGCAGAAAGGATTGAGAACACCATACAGAAAGTTGCTAGCAGAAAAATTTGGTGTCAGTCCAGCGACTATAAAAGACATTTGTCTGCAAAGAAGAAATTCGTGGCTTATGATTTAGAAACGGAATCAGGCGAATATTTGATATTCACAGGTTTTTTCTGGACAGTACACAATTCATCTAAGACTTTCAGAACATTACGAAAGGTATTAAAAAGAGCAGTATATTACCCGAATTCACGTCATCTGGTTGCACGTGATACATTTACATCTTTAAGAAATGCAATAATTATGGACACAATGCCAAAGTTATTGCGTATATATTACCCAGAATTGTTTGCACACTGGAATAATGGTGGCTTTAATGGCAGTACAAGTGTATTTACATTGCCCAATGGGTCTGAAATACATTTTAGAGCGGTTGGAAATGAAAAAGAAGTTGAAAAGTTACTGGGTACAGAATATGCGACAATATTCTTAGATGAAGTATCTGAAATCAATTATGAAGCGTTACAGAAATTGCGTACACGTTTGGCACAAAAGGTAAAGCATTACAAATATGACCGATATATAAAGTTATTAGAGATATTGGTAGAAAATCCGCCCCACAAAGGGCATTGGACGTACAGGGAACATTTCTTATATACAAGCCCATTAGACCCAGATAAACCGTTGAGCAAAGAATTATACGCAAATGTGCGGTTAAATCCGTTGGATAATCTTGAATATTTACCTGATGAGTATATAGATTCATTAAAAGAATTGCCTGCACACGAGCAGACACGATTTTTATATGGTGAATTTGGCGAAGAAGCACGTGGTGCGGTATTGGCACAGGAATTTGCAAAATACCCAGATAATATTAAACACGAAATATCATATAATGACAGATACCCAGTTTATACTGCGTGGGACATTGGGCATACTGATGCGACAGCGATATGTTTTTATCAGTGGATTGATGGTCGCATAAAGGTTATTGATTACATAGAAGATACATTAAAGGCATTGCCGTACTTTGTTGACCAGTTAAAAGCAAAGAATTATAAATATGATTTGGTATTTTTCCCACACGATGGTGTAAATACCGAGTGGGCTTATGGCAATACACGTGTACAGCGTATGATTGAAATGGGATTTGAAACAACAACATTGCAAAGATTGTTAGAGCAGGAACAGATAGATATTGCACGTACAATGATACCGATAATAGATATAGACAGGCGGTTATTCAGGTTGATTGATTGTATAAACAATATGCGTTATGATTTCAAAGATGGCATAATGAATACAAAGAACATAGTACACGATGAATATTCGCACGGTGGCAAGGCTTTTCTGTATTTATGTCAGTCTATTTATAAAAATCGTGAAGAAAAGCGATATATGACAGAACAAGAAAAGAGAGATAAACTGCATCAGAACATATTAGATGACATACGCAAGGGGATTGAAGCAAACAAAGCACAGTTGGTTGATAAATATGATTACACAAAGGAGATACACGATGTTGAGAGTGATTGAAGATAAAGTTGAATTTTATGAAAAAGCATCTGTTATTAAAAAGCATTTGCCTGCGGTTGTAATAACAAATGAGCATACTATATTATGTGATGATGACAGATATTATGGCTTATTGGCGGTAGATGATGAAGTTGGCATATATGACCACGTTATATTAGACAGCACAGTAAGCAATCCTGAATTTATATTTAAGGTATTCAGTTACATATTTTCACGTTGTGTACGTTGCAATTGTTTTATTGATGCAAAGAATATGCGTGCGAGAAGATATACGCAAGGTTTAGGTTTTGAATTTATGGGGTATTTACCATACAAAGACAAGGTATGTTGCATATATTCAATGTCTATACAAAATTGGCTTGACAATAAGATACGTTTGCATTACATTAAAAGTGCGAGCAATTAAAAACAAACCTTTTTTATTATTCAAAAAAAACAAGGTGTACAGGCAAACACCAAACAAATGTGCCAAAATAACCCAATTTAAGTTTAACTAGGATTTTTTACATAAGGAGTGATACAATGGCAGGAAATCCAAACTTTGGCAATTTGTATTCAACATCTATTGATAACTATTTGCCACAATTAAAAGATAATTATACTTGTACATCACGTCTGTTGGATTGGCTGAAAAAATCAGGCAACATCAAAACAGAAGATGGTGGTGTTGAAATTTTGGAAAATATTGAATATTCCGACAATGGTTCATACAATCGTTATGATGGTGCACAGGCTTGGAATTTGGAATCAAAGAAATTTGCAACTGCTGCATCTTTTGGTCGTAAAAAGATTGCTGTTACAATGGTTGTAACTGGTTCTGAATTGATGGCTAACGCAGGTAAATCACGTATGATAAACCTGATTGAAGCAAAAATCAAAAACGGTTCTAAAACATTGCAAAACGGTTTGTCAAAAGACGTATATTCTGACGGTTCCGATGCTATGCAGATTGGTGGTTTGAAATATTTGGTATCTGACACACCAGCAGTTGGAACAGTTGGTGGAATTGATGCAAGTGCGGCAGGCAATGAATTCTGGCGTAACTACAAAGGCGATGTAAATTACGGTGCTGACACATTGTCTGAAAAATTCCAAGAAACAATTGTAAAATGTACACGCAACAACGATGCACCAAAAGCAGTGTTTGTTGATAACACAATGTATTTGAAATACTTCGGTCAATTGCAAGCACAGCAACGTTTTGTTGACACAACAACAGGCGATGCAGGCTTCAAAGACTTGGCTATTTCTGGATTGCCAATTATCTTTGACCAAGGTATTGAAGTAACACCTATGAAAGGTGGTGCAGTTGCTAATCACGCATATTTCTTAAACACAGATTACATACACTTACGTCCACACGCAAGTCGTAACCCAGCGAAAAAAGAACGTGTAAATTCTATCAACCAAGACTTGTATAGTGAAGCGTGGTTGTGGGCTGGTAACTTGACAACTTCTGGTCGTGCGTTCCAAGGTGTATTGGTTGGTGCTTAAATAAAGGAGTGATAAGATGGCTTTTACAAGTATAAATTTGACAGAAGCAGTTTTGAAAGATGAATTGTCTGTATATGGTGCGAAAGCAGGTCAACACGATGCTATTCCAACAGGTATTGCAGTATTTGGTGTAAATACATCAGGTGCGACAATTCCAGCAGGTGATGCATTTGTGAATGCCAGTGGTGCATTGAATACAGATTCAGGAATCAAAGTAAAAACTTTGGCTGATTGTCCAGCAGGTGCAGGTATTTATGGCGTTGCTATGGGTATTGTACCAGCAGGCGTTCCAAGCGTAATGGCTTATGAAGTTGCCTAACTAAAAACAGTTTTGTAGGGGGTTCTGTATAAAAACCCCCGTATTAAAAACAAACCATAAAATAATTAAATGTCTTGCAAAGTTTGATTGTTTTATGGTATTTTATTTATTAGGGGAAACAGATGGATTGTAAGGAAATATTTGACAATGTGTTATCAAGGGAAGGTTTGTATAAGAACATACCTGACCCATTTGCATCAACTGATTTGACAGCACAGGAAAATATACGTGTAATGAATCAATTGATACGTGAATTGACCATTGAAAATTCTTTAAGTGATTTGTTAGAAGAAGCAACGTTTAGAACGTATAAAAAGTGGGAATCACGTCCTGTTGTTACAGGCGAAGTATTATATTCTGGATTATCACGTTATGTATGTGAGCGTGGTGGTGTTTCCACAGTTGACCCTGCAAGCAGTCCAAGATTGATAAATACAAGTTTTAGCGATACAGATGGTGTTCAGTGGAAATGTTTAGGTGCGTGGAATCAATACCCATTTGAATATATAGCAGATGACATTGCTAGCATTGACACAGGCACAGTAATGAATATGTCGCAGGGTTGTGCTATGACGGCATTAAATGCCCATCAGTGGGCGACGTTAGATGCAAATTCAAGTAATTTTGGCACGACTGGTTTGTATTGTGTAAAGAATAAAAGCATATATTTATTTAATGGTTTATCAGATGACACAGAGATTAAATTTGCATATTACACGAGCAAGCCTGTAATAAGTGGCGGTAAAAGGGTTGAGATATTTGGTTCAGGCAATGACACGTGTAAAATACCTGCGTTATTATTGGTATATGGCACTGTATCAAGATATTTGAGTGATAAAGATATTGGTAATTATGAAAAGTTTGAGCAACGTTATAAAGAATTGTTAGATTTGTATAATGCACGTGGTCAAGCACCACAGCAGATAGATATGTCTGGTGAAACATTATCAGATGCGAGCAATTACAGTGATGGGGATTGGAATGTCTAATCGTGTAACTATACCTTTATATAAAACAGGTTGGAGTTCAGAAGCACCGTTATTAGATAGCGGTGCAGGGCATTTATTATCTTGCAAGAATTATATTATCAAACAGAACGTATTAGAATCACGCAAAGGGCATTATAAAGTAATATCACACAGTGGTGCGGTAAAGACTATTATACCGATTGAAGAATACAACATAATGGTTGTATGTTCTGGTGGCACGATATTTGTTTATCAAAAAGATTCTGTTGGGTTTAATTTGATAATGCAGAAAGGCGGTTATAGCACTGATGAATGGCGTTATATTTATGTGAATCATCATATTATAATGGTAAATGGCATAGATAAGGCACAGCATATATCGGTAGAAAATCCATTTAATAGCACCCAGAAAGTGAATTTAGTTGATTGGAATGTTACAGGCACAAGTTCAATTGCGTTTGATTGGATTTCATTATTAAATGCACAGGTTGTATGTGGTTATGGCAATGATTTGGTTGCACATTATTTACCAGTTGGGTATGTAACAGGTGAATTGAAAGCATTTGATATAGGTGTATCAGCAGGCACGCCAAAGAAAGGCGGTTCTATTATAGGTGGGTTTAATATCAGTCGTGATGGCGGTGAAACATTAAATGCGTATATTGGATTTATAACCGACAATGGTGAAGCGATAATATACACAGGCAATGATTTAGATGACCCGACAAACATTGCGTTCAATGGTATATATCAGACAGGAATACCTTTAAGCAAGACACCGTTTATAAATTGGTCTGGTGATTTAATTGTAATGACGAACAAGGGCTTTATATCAGCCCACAGCATATTTGCTAATGGTGAGAATCAGTCCAGTCAATACATATTCAGTCAATTGATAAACACTTGGCTATTGGAACAGAGCGAGAAATTTGGCAACGAAAAAGGTTTTTATGGCATAGTAGTACCGCAGGAAGATATTGTATTGTTCAATATACCACAGGGATTTGACAGTTATGTACAGGTATGTATGAACATCACAAGTGGTAAATGGTCGCTATTTAATGGCATAGATGCCCACAATATGTGCGTATTTAATGGCAATTTGTATTTTGCTAAGTCTGATGGTGTATATATCTATGAAGATAACATTTTATTAGATGATTCAGTAATATCATTAGAATTGTGGACATCGTATAACAATTGCGGTTCTGATTTCTTAAAGCGAATAAATATGATAAATTTCCGTCATAGTGAATCAGATAATGTTGCTTTGAATTTTGAAGTTTATAAAGATTTTGAGAATCAGAGTTATTATAACTGGGCGGACACAAGTAAAGCGATAGAAAGCATTGGGAAGATTGGTTTTAAGTGGAGTGATTATGCATTACCGAACGACCCAACGCCAGAAACGGCACACTGGGGTGATGAATATTGGTCAGGCGGTTACAATGGAATGGAAACAAAGTCTGAGATATATTCAACATCTGGGTTAGGTCATAATTTCAGTGTAAGAATAACAGCGAATGTAAAAGGGATAAAACACAAGGCTATTGATTTAATGTTGGTATTCAACGCAAGCAATAGTTCAATATAGGGGGCATAAATGGCTAAAATAACATTACCTTGGTCAATGGAACAGGACAGAATCAATCAGATTAAAGCAAATTCTGTTCACGTTGATGACAATTTTAATACATTATTAAATGCGGTAAATAACAAATTGGACAGAGATGGCAGTACTGTACCGACAGCAGATTTACCTATGGGGAATCATAAGATAACAGATTTGTCATTGCCTGTGAATAATGGTGATGCTACGAATAAGGGTTATGTAGATAATTTGGTAACATCAAAGACACAATTGGCGACAAAAAGCAGTGTTGGTGTTGTGCAGGTTGGTGAAAATATAGACGTTGAGAACGGTATTATAACTGTACCAATTGCGACAACAGATGTTGCAGGTTCTGTTTTGTTGGGTAAAACAGACACGATTGCGAATGCATCGGTTCGTGCGGTACGTGATACTGTTGTTACGAACGTTGTTCCAGAAAATGGCGAAGATGGCGTATTATATCTGGTATATGAAGTCTAGGAGATAATAAATGGGTATTTACACCAAGGTTGTATCAATTTTAAGACCTATTGAAAAGATGAATGTTCTTGTTGAAGGTTCAATCAAGAATGTAAAATCTGCACATATATTTGTAGAAGGTCAGATAAGAAAGGTATTTCCTATTACAGAAACATATACATTGATAAAAGAAATACCTGCTGGTGAATATTCAGAAACATTGCCTTGGGGCAAGTATAAGATATTGTTATCAGGTGGCGGTGGTTCTGGTGGTGTAGGTGCAGCGACACACGATGATTGGCGTAACTGGTTTAATGCAGGTTCTGCTGGTGAAGAAATAGAAATGATTATCAAAGTAAAACGCAACCAGACAAAGATTATCAGTGGTATTGTTGGTACTGGTGGAAAAGAGTGTTTTGCTTCTGTTGCCCCTGATTGGATTTCAGGCGATGCAGGTGTTGGTTATGAAAACGGACAAAAGGGTTTAGGTTATACATACTGGGGCGGTGATAGAAGTGCGGCAGTTGGCGGTTCAGGCGGTGGTTCATCTAGTTTGTTATTAGATGGCGAATTGACTATTGCAAAGGGTGGCAATGGCGGTGATGCGAATGCTGACGAAATAGGGTCGATTTCTTATGGTGGTGATGGTGGTTCTGGTGGTGTAGATAATGGCACAGGTGCATCAGGCGGTGATGGTGGTTTTGGTTATAAAGGTGCAGCGTGGGGCAAAGCAGGTTCAGATGGTTATGTAAAGATTTATCAAAGTGATGTGTATCCGATGTATTAAAAAATGGGGTAAGAAATGGAAAAGAATGGACAATATTGGCAGAAACAGTTAGAACGTGCTACGAATGACAGGCTTTACAAGAAATGGTTAAAGGCTTCAAAGAGCATAGTTAGACGTTATCGCAATGAATCATTTAAGGACAAAAGTCTGAATAGCAATGAAGATGGGTATAATTTATTATATCGCAATGTTGCGGTACGTTTGCCGTTTATATTGCCGTTTATACCTAAGGTTCAAGTAGAACGCACAAATCGTGATAATGACATTGTTGCACGTACTGCATCAATGATATTGGAAAGAATATCAAACAAGATAATTGACGTTGATGATTTTAAGTCTGCGTTAGATAGTGCGAAATTAGATGCAGAGTTGTCAAATATGGGTGTTATTTGGGTATCTTATGACCCAAAGGACAAAAATGGTCTGTTAAAAGAAGATGTCAAGTTTGAATTTATAGAACATAGTGATTTCTTGTGGCAGAAAAGCAAAAGTTGGTCAGATTGTGAATGGGTTGCACGCAGAATACGTTTGACGGAAGAAGATTTTAGAAAGCAATACAAAGGTATAAGTTTTGAATCTGTTGTAAAAGATACAGCGTATGACAAATTGGAAGATTTGAATATTGTTGATAGTGATGACAAGGTAGAACAGACTATATCTGTATATGAAATATGGCACAAAAAGGACAAAAAGGTTTATATTTATCAACCGACAAATGAAACTGTATTGGCTGAATGTGCATACCCGTATGATATAGATTTCCCTTGTTCTAAACCATTATCGTATGATGTATTTGTAGATTCAACAGTTCCAGTATCACGCCACGCACAATATTTATCACAATATGAAGCGATTGATAAGATAAACAAGAGAATCAACAAGGTAAAAGAATTATTGCGTGTATGTGGTGCGTATGATGCAGGTGTTCCTGATTTTGGTAAAATCTTTGACAAAGACAATGAAAACAATTTAATTGGGTTAAAGAACACAGAAAAGTATCAGGGCAAAGACATCAATGCGATGTTATGGTTATATGACCCAACGCCAGCGGTAAATGCTTTGGCACAGTTAAAAACTACACGTGATGAATATATCAATGATATTCAAAAGGGTATCGGTGTATATGATGTGTTAGAAGGTGAAACAAACGCACAGGAAGCCTACGGAACAAATCGTTTGAAAGGTTCATTTGGTACAATGCGTATGCAAGATGACCAGAAAGATGCGATATATTTTGTTCAAGAAACAATCCGTATTGCGTGTGATATAATATGTCAGGTATTTGAGCCGTTATCTATTGTACAGTATTCAACGATTGAATACACAATGGAAACATTGCCAATGATAGAACAGGCGGTAATGTTATTAAAAGATGAGATATTAAAAGATACACGTTTGACAATATCTTTGGAAGATGTACGCAGTTATTATGACAGCGAATACAAAGCGAATTTATCAGAGATGTGGAACAGTGTATTTACGCAGTTACAGGGCAGTATGAGCATAATTACAAACATACCTGAAATGGCAGGAATATGTAAAGTTGCTATGATGAGTATGATACGTTCATACAAAGTTGGTGCGTTTGTAGAACAGGAAATGGAAAAGGCGATTGATGGTGCGATACAGGCGTATCAGAACAGACCGAAAGACCAGCCGACACCTGAAATGATAAAAGCCCAAAATGAGCAGGCTAAATTGCAATTAGAACAGACAAAGGTTCAAATGCAGGCACAGGAATCTGCACAAAGATTGCAGAAAGAGATTGCGAATGATGGGATTAAAGCAGAATTAGAAAACAAACGTGTTGAAGCGGAAACTGCTAAGATTATCAGCGACCGTCAGATAAACGAAGCAAAATTAGAATTGATGCATCGTGAAGAAGATAGAAAAGATAGGGAATTGCAAGCAGAAACCCGTCTTGCTATATATCAAGCGTTGCACCCACAACAAAAAGTAGATACAAATTTAGGAAGCATAAATTAGGGGGTAAATAATGGGAAGCAAACCGAGTGTTCCAAAGTATGACGCAAATCAAGCGATAGCGGAACAAAACAGAATCAATCAGGCGACAGGGCAACAGATGTATGCCAATGTAGCAAGTCCGTTAGGCGGTTATACAACAAGTATTGACCCAACGACAGGGCAGATAACTGTAAATAAGACATTGAGTGATGCGAGCCGTTTGGCACAGCAACAGCAAATAAGGGCATTGGGCAATTACACAGGCGACCCGACACAGGCTGCGAATGCGTATTACAAAGCCCAGATGGCGTATTTACAACCACAATTTGAAAGACAGATTGAAAGGGCAGAAAGTTCATTGACCAATCGTGGGTTACCGATAGGTTCTAGTGCGTGGAATGAAGCAGTTGGTGATATATATGATGCACAAAATCGTTCATTGGAATCATTGAGCAACAATGCGTTGTTACAGGGGCAGAATTATCAGAGCAACATCTTGAATCAAGCAGCGATGTTAGGCAGTCAGATAATTGACCCAGCGATGATAGGCGGTCAAGCAGGTGCAGGCTTAGAAAACACTTATGATAAAGTATTTGCTAATCAGGTTGAAAAATACAAAGCGGACACAGCGAGCAGAAATGCGTTGTGGGGCAATTTGGCATCTATGGGTGGCACTATCTTAGGCGGTGCGTTAGGTGGTCCATTGGGTGCAAGTTTAGGTGGCTATTTATTTGGTCAAGGTACAAAAGCAGTAACAGAATAAGGGGTAGCAAATGAATAACACAAATCAGATGTTAAACAATGCTTTAATGCCATCATTGGCATTGCCACAGCAAATACAGGTTGTTCCGACACGTTCTATTCAAACGCAACAGAATGTATATGACCCAAATGATATTATTGCTATGCGTAAGGCTATGCAGGAACGCAATAAGATTGGTGCATTAGAATCATTATCAAACGCATTAGGTTCAATTGAACCGAAAACATACAAAGGTGCGTATGGTGTAGAAGAAGTCAATCCATTTGTAAGTGGTTTATCTGGTGCGTTAAAAGGTTTTGACAAAGTATATTCATCACGCAAGGAAGCGGAACGCAAATTGGCAGATGATGAATTTGAATTGGCAAAAATGATGGCGGAAGCGAACAAACAGGCTATTACAACACAGGTTAAAGAAGATGTGCAAAAGGTCAATGT
>JAZQVG010000015.1:0-1874 GCA_045631625.1 Christensenellaceae bacterium | reverse complement strand
CTTTTTAGTGATTACGCACCTAAAAAGCCCTTTTATTTTAACAAACTTTTATTTTGTTGTCAACTTTAAATTACCTTTATTTATTTAAATACTTGTGTTTTTTAACTCGTTGTAGTACAATACTACTTGGTTATTTACTTTTAACCATTATTTTACGCTGTTAGGAAAAAATATGTTAGATTTTATTGTTAATCCATCTGCCGGTGGCAAATACGGCAAAAAAATTAAAAAAGCACTTCCTTTAATAGAAAAACATCTTGTTGAAAACAATGTGGAGTATCTTATACATATGACTAAGCGTCCTAACCAAGCAACCGAAATGACGGAAACTTTAATTAAAAACGGGGCAACCGATATTATCGTTGTGGGGGGTGACGGCACGCTTCACGAAGTTATAAACGGGTTTTCTAATTTCGATAAGGTGAACTTAGGTATTGTACCTTGTGGTACGGGCAACGACTTTGCTTCAGCATTGAACTTACCACTTGACCCCATAGAAGCACTTAAAATTATCGTTAAAGGCACGCCAAAGTATACAGACTTTATGCAAATGCCTACAGTCCGTGGCTTAAACGTTATCGGTATGGGTATTGACGTTGACGTGCTTAAAAGATACGAAGCGTTAAAGAAGAAAACCAAACTTAAATACACCACTTGCTTAATTAAAACGCTTTTTGATTTTGATTATACTGATTTTGACGCTATAGTTAACGGCAATAAAACGCACCACCGTTCATTTATCGCTTGCGTTGCAAACGGTTATAGATACGGCGGGGGCATACCTATTTGCCCACCTGCCGACCCGACGGACGGGCAGTTGGACTTTTTGGCTGTTAAGGAAATTAAGCGTATTAAAATTATAGGTGCTTTTTTGAAACTTAAAAAGGGCAAAATTTTAGAATTGCCACAAGCAGAGCACCAAAAAACAACTGAGGTTAAAGTAGAAATTCCTTTAGAGCATTGGACGGTTAACGTGGACGGCGAACTTTACGAAGATATACCGTTTGAAGTAAAAGTAGTTTCAAACACGCTAAAAATTTACAGATAAAAAACAATTACAAATTGGAAAAAGTTTATGGTTAATGCAGATTTTGGGTCAAAGCACCTTACGGGTTTGGCGTGGCTTTTTACATTAATTGCCGTGCTGTTGACAACACTATTGATTATTCGTAAAAAGTTCAACAAAGGCGAAAAATTTGATAGGGCAGTTATACGCTACACTTGTTACTTTATGTGGGCGTGGGAAATTATTAAAACTATACGTATGATAAATTATGCGGACTTTGGGCCGGTTGGGCATTACCCTTTATGGATGGCACCTTTCCACATTTGCAGTATGGCTTTATATGCTTTCCTTATCATTGGGTCTAAAAGACCTAACAAGATAGAAGGGTGGGTTAAGCCGTTTGGCTACGCAGTTATGCTTGTTGCCACTTTGATAATTCTAACAATCCCTGCGTCTTCTGGTATATTAGGCACCCCAACCGATTGGGGCTTTGTATTTGAAAACCTTTTGCCTTATCAATCTTGGCTTTACCACGGCTCGTTGGTTTTTGTTCCGTTATATATGGTGCTTTCTGGTTTCTATCGTCCTAAGTTTAGTGACCTTTATAAATCTGCAACCGTGCTTGTAATAGTGGCTACCTTTGCACAAATTTTAAATTTTACCTTTGAAGGTAGTGGGGCAGACTTTATGACATTGCGCTATGGCAACGGCAATCCACTTAAATTCTTATTGACAGATAACCCTATGCTTTACTACTTAATTTTAGCAGTTGTCGTTTTAGGTGTGACAAGTTTAGTTTTACTTGCAACAATAGGCATAAATAAGATTATAGATAAAAACAAAAAACTAAAACAAATTAAATTATAAA
>JAZQVG010000014.1:0-3523 GCA_045631625.1 Christensenellaceae bacterium | reverse complement strand
AAAGAGTTAGCATACGCAAATGCTTGGTTAAATGACGAAATAGACGATATACATTATATTGCTTTCTTATTCGAGCAAGACGAAGAGGCGGAATGCTGGGGTGATATTGAGGTATTACAAAAGAGTAACCCAAGTTTAATTTACGGTGTTAAAAAATATTCGTTTTTAGAGCAAAGTAGGCAAAAGGCTTTACTAGATAAAGAAAGCCGTATGCACTTTTTAACGAAAGATGCGAATATAAAATGCAGTAACGCAAGTGCTTGGCTTACTTTGGAGGAGTACGATTACGATACACCAGAATTTACGCTTGAAGATTTTAGAGGTTGCGTAAGTTTGGGTGCGGTTGACCTTGCCGATTGCGGTGACTTGGCGGTAGCCGAAAACCTATTTATGAAACGAGGCGAAGATACAAAGTATGTAGTATCTCAATTCTTTATACCAGAAAGCAAACTTAAAGATAAAGACAATGGCGCAAAATACGAAGAGTGGGCGCACACGATAAACCCAGTAACGGGTATGCCTTATTTGACAGTTTGCAAGGGTAATAAGATAGACCAAAAGCATATAGCCGATTGGTATCAATCTTTGCGAGATAAATTTAGCATTGAAACTATTATGATTGGTTTCGATCCGTGGCACAGCGATATATTTTTGTTGTGGTGCGATAAAAAAACGGGTTACGGCTTTAATACTATGAAGATTTACCAAAATAGTAAGTTAATGAGTTTTCCTATGAAAACGGTAGAGCGAGATTTACACGCAAAACTAATAAACTACGGCAAAAACCCTATTATGAAATACTGCTTTGGCAATATGAGCGCTAAAATTGTTGGCGATTTGATTATGCCAGAGAAGATAGACGGGCAATATAGCCGTAAAATAGACGGTGTAGTAGCGTTAATTATTTTATACGCAACACTTGAAAAGAACGAAGTATTATTTAATCAATATTTACAGTAAGGGAGTGAGGAAGTGGCAAACTTATTAAGTAAAATCTTTAAGCCGAAAGCGGCAAAAGGTTATATTAGTTTTAAAGATGCAATTAGTATGGTTGGCTATGAGCCTAACTTTTCTAAATTCGGCAAACAAACATTAAATAGCGCTATTGTATATAGTGCAGTAATGTTAAAATGCCGTACATTTGCAAAGTTAGATCCACGGCACATAAGAAACGAGGGCGGTAAAATCTCTACAATAACCGATAGTAGCATAGCAAGGGTATTAAGAAACCCTAACAACTATCAAACAACTTATGATTTTTTACAGCAAGCGTATTTTATGAGGCGCAAAGATAAAACTTGCTATATATTCGCAGATAAAGACACAAACGGCAGTTTAATTGGCTTATATATCTTATTACCAACCGATAAACCGATTTTAAAAGAATATACAAACGGTGATTTGTATTATGTGTTTAAATTTGACGGTTACAACGATTATATTGAGTTAGATTATAACGAGGTAATTGTTTGGCGAGATAATATAGAAGATAACCAGTATATCGGTGGCGGTAAATATTGCGAAAATGCCGATGCCGATTTATACGATACTTTAAACGCTTACCACGAAATTAAACAATCAATAAAAGAGGCTGCTAAATTAGGTTGCTACTTTGAGGGTTATTTAAAAATCAACGCTTATGCAGCCGATAACGATAAGGCGCAAAAAACACGAGATGCCTTTGTAGAAGATATAAGAAACAATAAAGGTAAGTTGCCCGTATTAGATAACGGTGCAGATTATGTAGCATTGAGCAGACAATTAAAATTAGTAGATGCAGAAACGCTTAAAGAGTTAAAGGAAACGGCTTATATAAGCGAAAATGTAGATATTGATATTTTAATGGGTAAATGGTCGCCACAAACGAAAGAGGCTTTTTATGAAATACATATAGAGGCAGCAGCAATAAGTTTAGGGCAAGCAATAACAAAGGTTTTATTTACTCAATGGCAAATATCACACGGTGATCAAATAGTTTTATACCCTCATAGAGTACAACTTATGGCAACAAGCGAAATAGTAAGCATTATAAAAAGCACAATAGCGGCTGGTGTATTTACAAAAGACGAATACAGAGAAATGCTTGGTTATGCGCCATTGCCTAATGGTGAGGGACAAACGATGCCGAGAGGTTATAACAACCTTGACGGTGCAATTACTGACGATAACGGGGAGGTGTCGGTATGAAAGAAAAATTACAAAAAGAGTTGCGACTTGCTACGGAAAATTTAGCGGTAAGAAGTGACGAGCAAAGCAAAATGATAATCGAGGGTTACCCTATTGTTTTTGATAAAGAAACATTGATAGATTACGGCTTTGATAGTTGGTACGAAAAGGTTGACCGCAACGCATTTGCTAACGCAGATATGAGCGATGTAGCGTTAAAGTACAACCACAACGATAACAAACTTATATTAGCAAGAACGAGAAACGATAGTTTAAAACTTACAATAGACGATCACGGTGTATTTATGCACGCAGAACTCATAGATACAACCGAGGCAACCGATGTTTACAAAATGGTTAAAAGCGGTTTGCTTACAGAGGGTAGTTTTGCATTTACCGTTGAAGAGCAAGAAGTACACGAAATAGGCGAGTACGGCACGGACACTTACGAAATTCACCGTACAATTAAGAGCATAGGCAAACTATTTGATGTGGCTATCTGCCCTAACGGTGCTTACGGTGATTTAACCGAAATATACGCACGCTCCTATGACTTGTTGGAGGGCAAGCAAAAAGGCAAGGCGGAGGCTTTGAAACGATGCGAAGTATTAAGGTTGAAAAATAAAAACAAAATTAAAATTTTGGAGGCTAAAAATGGAAAAAGTTAAAAAGTATTTTGCCGAACAGAAAGCAAAACGCTCGGCAGAACTTGAAGAACTCGCTAAAAGGGTTGAGGCATTAGAAAAAATCAACAACGAAAGCGAAAACGAAGAAGAGTTAAAGGCTGCTGGCGCAGAACTTGACGAACTTAAAGCAACAAAAGAAAAGTTAGAGGCAGAACTTGCGGAAATCAACGCACAAATTGCCGAACATGAAAAACCAGTTGAGGAAGAACAACCACAACGCAGCAACAAATTAAATTTTATGAGAAAAGAAGAAAGAGGAGTAAAAACTATGAATATTGAAGAAAGAAAAGCATTAGCAGAACAATTTGCAAAAGAAAGAAAAGCAACTTATGGCGCAGAAGAAACAAGAGCCGTATTAGTATCAAGCGGCAAAATTGCAATACCTACCGAAGTTGACGGTATTAACGAAAACGGCTTTGCGGAAGTATCGTCTATTCTTGACCTCGTTAAAGTTGTTAACTGTGAGGGTATGGGATCTAACCGTATTGCTTATGTAGGTGCAGACAGCGCAGCAGCATTACAAACAGAAGGCTCTAAAATCGGTGGTACTGGTGCAGCGTTTGACTATATTACTATTAACCCTACAAGCATTGCTATTCTTGATAGCATCTCTAAACAAACTAAAAAACAATCACCTTTACAATATGAGGCAAAAGTAAAAGAAAAGGCTT
>JAZQVG010000013.1:0-3750 GCA_045631625.1 Christensenellaceae bacterium | reverse complement strand
GCGATTGATTTTCTATATCAAAATCTTCGCTTTTAGGCTCTACAAAATAATAACCAACACCTGTCGCATACGCCCATTTGCCTACTTCTTTATCAACACTTCGTTGTTTTGCACTTCTTGTGTATTTATTTAAGTAGTTAATGTCGTTAGTATCGTTAGTTTTTGTTTGCGTATATTTGATAGGATTACCAAAAACGTAACCGAGTTTCCAATCAATAACTGATTTTAAATTAGGAATAAGCACAATATTATTTACTTCGGCATCGTCGTCGTGCGGTCTAACTTTGCTTAAAATACTGTGGTTAAGACAATATTTGTCATAGTCCGCCCTAATAACATTTGCATTTTGCTCAAACTGTGTAAAAACAGTAGGCAAATATTTCTCAACTAATTCAATAGTTAAGTCGTTTACCCTAATTGGAATTTTAATTTTTTCTATACCTTTTTTTGCCATAATCCTTTCTCTCAAATAAAAAAAGTGCAACTATCTCAAAAGATAGGCACTCCGCACCTTAAAATCGCACTTATGTTTCTTTGAACGGCGAGTAAATTGTCAATTTGCTTAATTTTCTACAACTTTTTCTTCTTTAACTACTGCATATTTTATCTTTCTATTGCAAGTTTTGCAATAAACAATACAAGGTAGTTCACTTAAAGCACCGCTTGTTTGTATTTTGTAACCTTTACTTAATTCAATTTTTAATTTACCCCCATTACAACGTGGGCAATCTATTGTTTGTACCATTTCACTTCTCCGAGCAGGTAATATTTTTTAAAGGAGGCAGCGGTTTTTTTGTTGGGATGGAAACAACAAGGGCAACCGCCAAGCCAAGCAATGAAAAAAGAGCATTTATGAACAAAACGCAATCAACTCAATATTAAGATAACAAATTTTTTTTGATTTGTCAACACTATTTTGAAAAATTTTTACAAATTTATTAAATTTATCGTTTAAAACTTTGAATTTTTGCATATTGCATAGTATTTTTTGCTATAAAGCACCTACATAAGTTTGATAAAGCGTCGGTAAAGTCGTCGTGGTCAGGTTTTTTAATGTAAGAGTAAACATACATTTCTTGCAACGCCATACCAATAGGCGAACTTGACGCATACATACCGAATTGTGGGAATACGATTTGAGCCTTAATAGTCGCTTCGCTACCTGCAATTCTATCTTCTTTCTTTTCGTAGTTATAAACTTCTTCAATTTGACAACTATAATAGCCTTGTTCTGCAAGTTTATTTTTCAAAATCAACGGCAAGCCTTCGTTAATATTGCTTTCCACATAAAGCCTTGTAATGTTATGTTGAATAATTTTGCTAACAATACCGCTATAACAATCTTCCATTGGTCTTTGGTCGTAAAAAGCGTCTATCAAATAGTATTTATCGTTAATTTTTGTCGCAATCGGCATAGCACAAAAGTCGCTACCTTTACGCTTTCCGTCAAGTGTTGCAACACAAAAAGTAGAACGCCCATTTTCGCCCTTTGGTGGCAAATTGCTATATTCTTGCAAGTTGGTGTAATAAAAAGGCGTATTTTTCGGTGGAATAGGTATTTGTTGTTCCATTGACATAAAAGTTTCATAGTTTTCTTCCCTATCTTTCCTTGCCGAAAAAGTATCAAATTCTTGTGGGTAAGTGCTTTCGTCGGTTTCGTAGTCAAGTTTAGGCACAATAATAAACGCCGATAAGCCATTAGCAATAATTTCATTAGACCTTGCTATATGCGTATATTTGTTAATTTTTGACTTAACTGAATTTTCGTAGCCAAATTTACGCTTTAAATACGAAAGCAAGTCGTAAATGCTATAAGCCGTACCGCCTGCGACTATATAAGTATTATTTTTTCCGTATGTTCTCTTTTTCCATACCGAAGTGTACTTATAAATATCTTGGTTGTGCCTATTTATAATATCGGCATCTTCCGCTTGCGTAATATCGTCAAGAAAGATAAACTTGCCACGCACACCACTAATTTTACTGTCTTTACCAACGCAAAGAAAACTAACAGGTTGCTTACTACCTGTAATTTTAAAAGTGCCTTCTTTTGAACTACATTTCTCAAAAAGAAGTCTTTGGTTGCAGTTAAATTGTTCGTAGTAAGGAAAAACCTTTGCATATTCCTTACGGCACATAATATCGGTTATACTTTCAAAGCACCTTTCTACGTTGTATGGGTTTCCAAAAACCTTAATAACGTCATTGTTTATATCAATACCAAAAATAAACGAAATAAATAAAACGTCGCCATAAGATTTACCATAAGAAGTCGGCATTTGCTTGCCTATAAACTTAACGTCGCCGTCAAGCACCATTTTCGTAGCATAATAATACCAACCCTTAAACAACGGCAAAGTATGCTCTATAATCTTATTGTCGCCACCGCTTGATTTATCGCCTTTAACTTCGTCGTCTTTGGTTAAGTGCATTTCAATATACAACGCAAAATGCTCAAACGACCTATAACTTGCCAACGCCAAAAAGTTATCGTACAAGTCAATATATCTTTGAGCAAACTCTACATTTAGTTTTTTATCTTTACTAATTTGAGCCATTTTAGCCTTTAAAGGCATTAAAGCACCAATATAGTTAAATTTCTTAATAGTGCCACCAATTACATATTTACCCAAAATTTCCCTAATTTGCTTTTCGCCTTTTTCCGTCTTTAACGGTGTTAGCACCATAAATATTTGGTTATAAATCGCTTGATAGTAAATATCAAATATTTGCGTTATCTTACTATCGTCATACCACTCTTTTGACCTATAATAATTGTTTATTTGCTTATAACACAACTCTATCGTTGATAAATAATCAATTTCCGCCATTTTTATTTTCCTTTCTCTTGCAATATTCCGTCATAACCCTAACAATAAGTTTATTGCGGTCAGTTTGCTCCGCTTTTGCAACCCTATCGCATTTCTCAAAAAAAGATTTGTCGGCACGCAACCCTTTAACAACCGTCTTATTCATTTTCTTTCTCTCTCTTAACTTTAATTAAAGCACAAGCAAAATCGCTTATGAATTGGTGTATTATCCTATCAACAATATCATTACCGCTATTGTCTATTAAAGCAAACTTACAATGAAGCAACTCGTGTACTAACGTAGTTTCTTTATCGTATTCGTACAAAGGGTTTTCAATCACATACTTTTTGTCTATAAGTTTAATAAGTGCCGTTTTATGAGTTAAATCATAAGTACACTCGCCATAACCATTGATATTCTCAAAATCGGCAAAACAACAATTATCGCACACCCTAATAACCCAACTTTCCAAATCAAGCACTTCGCACCAATAACTCAACGCCTTATCTAAATTTTTCATTTTGCACCCATTATCTTTTTCTTCTCTTGCCTAAAATGGTCGCACACGCCTTTCTTGCAATCACTATAAGGACAACTTCTACAAATTCTCGCTTCCAAAATCTCTTTTTCGCTCGGTTGCTTAACACCCTTGCCTTTCGTCAACCCAAAAGTTTGGTCAAGCCTAACCCCTTCCATATAGTTTCTCGCAATTCGCATCACTCAAACTCCTTGAACGGTCTATCGTCGCTTTCTTCGCTCTCGTCGCCTTCTTCTCTCAAACAGTTCACTATGTACTCCTTGATTTCTTGACAATCCCTTTCAAAATCTCGCCAACTATGCCACTTCGCCAAAACATACCCAAAAAGACAACTATCTATCGCCACGCAAACAATTCCAAGCACCACCGAAAACAAACTCTCGTAAACAATGCCCACAACT
>JAZQVG010000012.1:0-6500 GCA_045631625.1 Christensenellaceae bacterium | reverse complement strand
TTTAAATCTTCATCAGTAAATTCATAAGGCAAAGCAATTTTACTAAACTTGTCTCTTAGCCCTTTTTTAAATTGGCCTAAACTCATTTTTGTAGGCAAAGCGTCGTAAATATTTTTAACCCTTGCTCTAACTGACTTGATACCTTTACTTTGTATTTTAAGTTTGTTTGGTTTTAACGCACCTTCTAAGACAGACATATCCGTATTAAAAAGAAGGGTGCCGTGGTGCATAATTCTATCATTATAAACGGTTTGGGCATTGCCCGAAATTTTAAAACCGTCAACCGTGATATCGTTTCTACCTGAAAAGGTTGCATTTACGCCTAAATCGTTTAGATATTCTATAACGTAAGCAGTAAATTTTTTATAATTGTCTTGCTTTTCGTCAAAAGGCGCAATTATAGTATAGCAAAGGTTATTTAGGTCGTGATAAACAGCACCACCACCCGTCATTCGCCTTACTACTTTTATATCATTTTGCTCAGTAAAAGATAAGTTTACTTCTTCTATCGTGTTTTGGTTTACACCTACTATAACTGCAGGTGCATTTACCCACAAATAAAAGTAATAACCTTCCTTTTGTTTTAGCAAATATTCTTCCGACGCTATATTAAAATAAGCGTCTGTTATTTCGTGTGTTATAAAATAAAAATTTTCCATAATATGTAAAACGCAGGAAGAGTTTTCTTCCTGCGTTAATTTATTAGTGATTATACACCTTTCTTAGCCTTTCTCATAACTTCTGCATCTGAAGTATTGATTGTAGAAACGTGACCTTTTAATGGTAAAATCTTATCGTTAATATAATCAACAATCCAATTTGCTTGTGGGAAGAATTCAGCATCAAATTCAAACGGAGGAGTAATCCAGTTTTGTGCACCACATACAACTGCAGGTGCATCTAAGTAATCAAAGCAAAGTTCGTTAATATTTCTTGCGAAATCGTTTAAGATACTGCCTCTTGCACAAGCGTCTGAAGCAAGGATAATTCTACCCGTCTTCTTAACAGATTCAACAACCTTTTCATAGTTGAAAGGAACGATACTTCTTGCGTCGATAACTTCTGCTTCTACACCGTATTTTTCAGAAAGAATTTTTGCAGCGTCCATAGCCCTATAAAGCGTAGCACCTACCGTTAAGATTGTGATATCGCTACCAACTCTCTTAATATCTGGTTCGCCAAGTGGGATTTCATAATAACCTTCAGGTACGCCTTCCTTACGGAATTCTTCACCCTTGTCGTAAATTCTTTGACTTTCAAAGAAGATAACAGGGTCAGTACCATTTAATGCACTATTCATTAAGCCCTTAGCGTCGTATGGAGTTACAGGGAAACATACCTTTAAGCCTGGAACATGTGCAGGAAGTGCAACCCAGTCTTGAGAGTGTTGAGCGCCGTATTTACTACCAACAGATACACGGAGAACTACAGGCATCTTCAATATACCAGAACTCATTGCTTGCCATTTAGCTAATTGGTTAAAGATTTCGTCGCCTGCTCTACCCATAAAGTCGGCATACATAAGTTCTACGATAACTCTACCACCACATAAGCCGTAGCCTACTGCAGAAGAAACGATAGCCGCTTCTGAAATTGGAGAGTTGAACAATCTGTGATATGGCAATGCTTCCGTAAGCCCTTTGTAAACTGCAAATGCACCACCCCAATCACGTACGTCTTCACCATAAGAAGTCAACGTTGGGTCTTTATAATATCTATCGATAATTGCTTCAAACAAGCCGTCACGAATATTATAACGTTTCATATTTGAAACTTGGTTACCCTTTTCGTCAAACGCATAACGAACTTTACCTGCAATTTGTTTAACCCTTGGGTTTTCTTCCATTGGCATTTTAACGTCAACAGGTCTATCTTCCATCTTTTCAACAGCACCGTTAGAGAACATTAAGTTTTCTACGTAATATGGGTCCTTATTGAAATCAAGATATGGAGATTCAACAGGGTCTGCTGCAAGTTTACAAAGTTTAAGCATTCTTTCAGAAATACCACCAAGTATATCGTCAAATTTGCCGTCACTTTCAATCTTAGCGTCAACAAGTGCTTTTCTGTAAGTAACGATTGGGTCGTACTCTCTCCAAGCCTCTACTTCTTCTGGAGTTCTATAACTCATAGAGTCTGATGGAGAGTGACCACCGTAACGGTAAGTTACAACGTCCATCATTGCAGGGCCTTTACCTTCTAATAAGAGTTTCTTTTTCCTATTCATAGCATCGATAACTGCTAATGGATTAAAGCCGTCTACCCTTTCAGAATATAATTGTGATGGGTGAATACCAGCACCTAATCTAGCCAAGAAATCGTATGCCATAGTTTCGCCACGTGTTTGACCACCCATACCGTAATTATTGTTAAAGAAGTTAAATAAGATTGGAAGACCACCCTTCTTTTCCCATAACGTGTGGAATTGGTCCATTGAAGCGAAGTTCATTGATTCGTAAACAACACCACAACCAACAGAGCCGTCACCAATGTTACTGATAACGATACCTGGCTTGTTGTTTACTTTCTTATACAATGCTGCACCAAGTGCAACCGGAGCAGCACCACCAACGATAGCGTTGTTTGGGTAAATACCAAATGGCAAGAAGAATACGTGCATACTTCCACCCATACCTCTATGGAAACCTGTACGACGAGCAAAAATTTCACTCATAAAGCCGTAAAGTAAGAAGTCTACTGCCAAATCCTTAATATTACCAGTTTTGTTTAATTTTTCTACAGGTGCAAGCGTTTCGCCACCCATAAAGTCTTTCATAATTTGATAAAGTTTATCTTCAGGAAGTTTTTTGATAGAAGCAAGACCTCTTGCTAAAACTTCACTGTGGCTTCTGTGTGAGCCGAAGGTCATATCATCTAAATCCAAATTGTAAGCTTGACCAACAGCCGCTGCTTCTTGACCTATTGAAAGGTGAGCAGGACCTGGGTAAGAGTGCTTAAAACCTTGATATTCACCCTTAATTTTAATAGAATTTATCATTTCTTCAAATTCTCTTAAAACTGCGATGTCGTTAAAGATACGAACGAAATCTTCTTTAGAATAGTTTTTCTTTTCGTCTTCAATCTTCTTGTCGTATTGGTTTACTAAAATATCTTCGAAATGAATTTTACCTTTTTTTCTCATTTCTATTGGGTCAACAAATAACTGTTTAGACATTTTTATATCTCCTTTTCTTTTTTACCTAAATTATATTTGGAAAATCGCTTCTCTAACGATTTCACATACCGTTGGGTGTGGGAATACTAATTTCTTAATATTCTCAATATCAACTTCTAAGTCTATCATTGCAGATACGCTTACGATAAATTCACCAGCATAACTACCTATAATATGAGCACCTATTAAAGTATTTGTCTTTTTGTTTACAACAAGTTTACAAATGCCGTCAAGCGTGGTGTTTTCTGCAATATATCTACCAGAATAGGTCATTGGAATAGAAACAACTTTTACGTCAAGACCTTTTGCTTTTGCACTTTCTTCCGTTTCACCTACAGAGCCAACTTCTGGGTTGGTATAGATAACTGATGGAATAACGTTATAACGCATTTTGTCTTTTTTGCCTAAAATATTGTTTATTGCAACTTCACTTTCTCTATAAGCAGTGTGTGCCAACATAACTTTTGCATTTACGTCACCCGTCGCATAAACGTTTGCAACGTTTGTTCTCATACAATCATCAGTAACTATTGCACCTCTTTCAAGGTTAACGCCGATATTTTCTAAACCGAAACCTTGTGTTACAGGTCTTCTACCGATAGATGCAAGCACTTTGTCTGCCATAATCTTTTCCGTCTTACCGTCACGTTCAAATACAACGCCGTCCTTTTCAATAGACTTAACGGCACAGCCAAGATTAAACACAACACCTTTCTTTTCTAAAGATTTTTGTAAAATTGAAGAAATTTCTGCTTCCGTTGGGCCCGCAATCTTATTTAACATTTCGATTACGGTAACTTTAGTGCCAACTGATGAGAAATAACTTGCCATTTCTAAGCCGATTACACCACCACCGATAACAACCATTGACTTAGGTATAACTTCTAAATCTAAAATTTCTCTGTTTGTTAAAACGTAGCCTGCTTCGTATTGTTCTTTTAAGCCAGGGATTGGAGGCATACTTGCCGTTGAACCGGTAGAAATAATAAGTCTTTTTGCAACTACTTTTTTATCGCCAGCCTTTATTGCATAGCCACCTTCTGCCTTGCCTTCTATAAACGCTTCTGCATTTAACGTTTCAACTTTATTTCTCTTTAACGTTGCCTTTACGCCCGAAACAAGCATTTTAACAACACCTTTCTTTCTTTCAACCACAAACTTTTGGTCGATAGAATTTTTGCCTTCTACTTTAACGCCGTATGCTTCTGCGTGGTTAGCATAATCTAAAACTTTAGCAGAGTTTAACAAAGTTTTACTTGGCACGCAACCTTCGTTAAGACAAACACCACCAAATTCTCTCTTTTCAATAACTAACGTTTTTAACCCAGCGTGGCCGGCACGTTCTGCCGCAAGATAACCCGCAGGGCCACCACCGATAACTACTAAATCATAAATTTCCATAACTTTACTCCTTTTTAGATACAATTACTATCAGCCAAAAGATTGAAACTAAAGTTTTCTAAGTAGTCTTTCAAATCTTTTAAGAATTTAGATGCTGGTGCACCGTCTAACGCCCTATGGTCGTAAGAAAGCGACAAGTTCATTGCCGTGTATGGTATTATTTCACCGTTTTTGCCAAGTTTAACTCTAGTTTCTAGAGTATTAACACCTAAAATACCCGTTTGTGGTGGGTTTACTACAGGTGTGAAACTTTCAATACCCATTGAACCAAGGTTACTTACAGTAAAACTACCACCAGTTAATAATTCTGGGCTAAGCTTTCCGTCTATTGCATCACTAGAAAGTTTTTTAGCTTTTGATGCAATTTCAGATAAACTCATTAAGTCAGCACCAAACAAGGTTGGAACTAATAATCCTCTTGGCGTATCAGTTGCAATACCTAAGTTTGCGTGTTCAAAATAACGCATAGTGTCACCGTTTATTAAGTTTGCGTTTAAATCTTTATGTTTCTTTAAAACTCTTGATACTGCAAACAATATAATATGGTTAATAGTAATTGATGGCAATTTTAAGCTTTCAGCATTATCTTTTAGGTATTTTCTAAACGCCATAATATTCGTGCAATCGAAAGAAATGTTGTGTGTAAGTTGTGCCATAGTAGACAAGCTTGCAACCATATTCTTTGCGATAACCTTTCTAATATTTGACATTTTTTCATCTTTAAATGCTTTAACGTCAACGTTTTCAACAGAAACTTTTTCTGTCTTAGCACTTGCTGGAGCTTCAGCAACAACTTTTGGATTAACGCTTGCTTCTCTAACGTCCCTTTCAATAATTCTACCGTTTGGACCCGTTGGGGTTGCACTAGCAAGGTCTACACCCAATTTATTTGCAAGATTTTTAGCCCTTGGTGAAGCAAAAATCTTACCGTCCTTATTAGTAGCAACGGTTTCCGTTGCCTTTACTTCTATTTTTTCAGCTTTTGGAGCTTCAACTTTAACTTCTTCTGCTTGAGAAGGGGCTTGTCCGTCTGGAGCAAAGAAAGAAACGTCGTCACCCTTCTTGCCAATTACGCATACGTACGTTAATACAGGTACTTCATCACCTTCTTCACAGAAAAGTGCTAAAACTTCACCGTCTACTTCCGTTTGATGGTCAAATGAAGATTTGTCCGTTTCGTAAGAGAAAATTACGTCTCCCTTTTTTACTACGTCGCCAACCTTAACGTTCCATTTAGTTAAAATACAGCTTTCTACTGTAATACCTTGTTTTGGCATTAACACGCCTTCGCTAGTTGCTGGTTTTTCACCTTTTGCTTTAACTTCTACTGCCTTTGGTGCTTCCACTTTAACTTCTTCAGCTTGTGGGGCTACAGCGCCGTTTGGTGCGAAAGAAGAAACGTCTTCACCTTTGCTACCAATAACGCATACGTTTGATAGAACTGGGACTTCATCACCCTCTTCACAGAAAAGCGCTAAAACTTCACCGTCTACTTCCGATTCAAAATCAAAAGCCGACTTATCCGTTTCGTAAGAGAAAAGTATTGTACCTTTCTTTACGATATCACCTACTTTAACGTTCCACTTAGTCAAAATACAACTCTCTACGGTTATACCTTGCTTTGGCATTAATACAGGATTTGCCATTATATCTATCTCCTTTTAATTTATAACTTATTAGTCTATCTTCTTTGCGTTTGCAAGTACGTATTTTTCAGCTTCATCTGACCAAATACCATTATTTTTCTTGCAAATTTCTGCTAAATCATAGAAGAATTTATCAGTTTTACCAAGCTCTTCAAAATCAGCAATAGCCGTCATTGGCATTGAAATTTGTGTATAAACAAGTTTCTTTGCACCTTTGATGTTTGGAAGATTTAACGTGGTATCTACAACGCTATCCAAACCACCAACGTGTGAAATCA
>JAZQVG010000011.1:0-2588 GCA_045631625.1 Christensenellaceae bacterium | reverse complement strand
AAAATGATAGAACGCCTAACCGTTGGAAAATTAAAAGAATTACTTAAACAATATAAAGTCCCAGATGACGCAATAGTTTGTTGCCAGAGTGACGAAGAAGGTAATCGTGAAATGGTATGTTGCGATATGTTTATTGACCGTGTAGGGCGAAAAGAACGATTGCCAGACACTACCTATACTTTCGTTGGCGGGGCTGATGTTTTAGGTATAGATATGGAACGGGATTTTAACCGTACTTATATTACATTTAGACCCTTGTATTAAAAATGTCTTGATTATATTTAACAAAAGTCGTATAAATTAAACCAAGGGTAGTGACAATTATTTTTAATATTTCTCCTTTTTTCCTTTCGGACACTACCCTTTTATTCTTTCTACAAATTCATAATCCTGATATTTATACTCAAACATTTTTTTCTTTATGCGATATTCCGCTGTCCTAGTAGCAGGGCTTTTTGTGTCTTCAACTATCTTTTTGCCCGATTTAGTCGTATAAACAAAATCCGCAATATACGATATAGGTCGTATTTTTTCCCCTTTATTGTTTATGTACCCGTCTTGTAAAATAAAACGCACCTGCCGTTGTAAATCTTTTATTAAACCAGCCCTTTCGGACATATCTAATTCATACGCACGCTGGGCTTCCCACTTAGAATCATATACTATGCCCTTATATTCCGTTTTTGTGGCTTTGTATTTATTATTCATTGTGTTATTCTCCGAATTTCCAATTAAAACCACCAGCAGTTTTTGCTTTTTTTGTACAACATTGACTTATATGGTATATTCCCGTCTTTTCATACGCCTTTTTTATACTTTCGTATTTAGCAATTATTGTCCCGTCTTTTATTTGTAAAACAGGTTTGGCTAATCTTGACTTTTGTTTTAACACAGAAAATCTGTGAATATGATTTTCTTTATGCGAACACCACTCTAAGTTTTCAACCCTATTGTCTGTCTTTATACCGTTTTTATGGTTGACTTCTGGCTTGTTTTCTGGGTTGGGAATAAACGCTTCCGCAACTAGTCTATGAACAAGTTTGTTTGTTTTTCCTAACATAGTTCTAAGATAACCAAGGTTATTAGTAAATAATTTTTTCTTTATCAGTTTTCCGTATCTGACGGTGTACACCAACCCAGAAGATGTAATATAATAATGGTTATGTGTTTTTATTTTTGCAATTTTATTCATTTGACTACACCCCTTTTTATGATATAGAATATTAGCAAAGGGGGTAATGTATTGCAACTGAGATTTTACTTTCCGTTGTTCCAAGCAACTCAATTATTGGGCGGTGCGGCATACCACCAAGAAATAAAAAAACTCCGCAAAATAGGTTTTGAACGAATATTACCCTATATTAAAGGCGATAAATTACGAGATTACCCATACGATATTTGTATCGTATTTTTAGTTTATGATATAGCCGATTTTACTACATTATCTGTTATTACTGGTTATATTTTACACCTAATTGAATCTACATTAGTCCTACAATCTACTGATTACCGCGTTATCAAATCCGTTTCAATTAAAACAAAAAAGGTACATAATGAAAAAGAACAGGGTTGCCTGCTCTTTATTCATAACCATATAAACGATAAAACTATTAGTCAAAAATCTGTATATCAAATTCATCAGGCGTCCTGTCCATAAAGAACGCCATAGCGTCTTGACTAAATAATACTTTACCCTTGACTTTGTTTAATCCTAATAAAATACACCCTTCTGTATCTTCTGCCGTGTTCCCTGCGTGGATTCTAACCCCACTAAAATTAGGAACATTTAATATTTCTGGTAATTTTTTCTGGAATCGTGGCGAAAAAGTCTTTTTTACCTTATATGTACCAGCAGGAATTGCCGTCTTGCCTTTAATTTTTTCGCCTTTCCGTACCGTGTCTTCTAATGTGTCGCAATAATAACTCTCTTCAATGTATAATTTACCAATAGTATATTCCGTACCCTTAAAGGTTCGCTTTACATATATCTTCATTTTAATACCTTTTTAATAATATATACGCCTAACACCATAAGAAGCCCCCAGAACGACCATTTCCATTTTACAATGTCCTTATTCAAGTCGTCTAATTCTAAATTACACACGGCTGTTATTGAATCTATTTGGGAATTACAAACATCACCTATGTCTTTACACTCGGGCTTATTTGCCACAATAGTATTTATACTTTCCTTTGCTGAATCTGCCACGGTATTAGTAGGCGTTGAATCCTTGGCACAACCATTTAATAAAACTATTAAAATCAACAAAATTGTAAAGTGCTTCATAACGACAATCCCCCATTTCGTATGTATTCTAACCGTTTCCATACTTCGTTGTCAAGTGTGGTCTTCCATAATTCATATTCTTCGGGTGTTAAAGCACCCTTTTGGTTATTACAGAACTTACACGCCAGCACAATGTTCTCTGGCGAATTATTATGAAATCGTGAATATGGTAATTTATGGTCTTTGGTTGCTTTGCTCAATGGGAACTTTTCAAGACAATACGGGCATACGAAAGTCGCTTCTTGCCCATATAATCGTTTCCATTTCATAGCCTAACCTATTTGTATTTTATCGCCAAATA
>JAZQVG010000010.1:0-5997 GCA_045631625.1 Christensenellaceae bacterium | reverse complement strand
GATCTCTTTTTTTATAAACGGTATTTTATCGGTTTTCTTTTCTACCTTTTCTATCTCTATAAACTCACTATAATTTTTATCGCAAATATCGTGCTTTAATGCGTATGCGTAAAGTTGCGAAAAAAAGACCTTAAACGAGGCTACATAAGATGCAGTTTTGTTTTCGTCAACTATATTCTGCAAATGCGCTGTTTTTAATTCCTTAAACGGCAGATTATAAAGGCTCTCGCACTTACGGTAAAGCATTGTATAGTTTTTAGCGGTTGATATTGCTATTTTATCGTATTTGCGCTTGCTCCACTCGGTATAAACCTCGTTAAAGGTTGTTTTATTGCTAACTCCGTAAGGGTTTTTATTGTACTCTACAAGGCAAGCCAGCGCCTCTGCACGCTTTTCAAAGTATCCGATATATTTATATTTTTGGCGGTACTGTTTAACACCGTTGACCTCGCTTTTTTCTTCGTAGCCAGC
Organism: Christensenellaceae bacterium; assembly: GCA_045631625.1. Lineage (GTDB taxonomy): Bacteria > Bacillota > Clostridia > Christensenellales > Borkfalkiaceae > UBA1259. Next base: position 5,526 of record JAZQVG010000010.1, on the reverse strand, counting down.
AGTTACACGCACGGCAAACGGCTTGCGCCTTTTCTTACCCAAGTTAATTATAGAGCCGTAACCGTTTGCAAACCTCATAAGCCTATATATTCCTTTACCTTTTCTGGGTAAAGTATATAAGTATATTTGCTTGAAGTTTTAACGGCAGAGCCAAACGGCAACGCTCCACGCTGCAAACCTATTCTTACGCTTTGTGGACTTACACCCAAAGCCTCGGCAACTTCGTTAACTGTAATTTTACTCATACTGCTTTACTCCTCCATTTGTAAATATAAACGCATAATCTCTTTATAGGCTTTTGCTTTTTCTTCTGCTGGTATATCACTCTCAAATAAAACCTTTGCACGGGCAACAAGATCCACGGCAGCACCACCACCAAAGCCAAAGTATTCAAGGTTAACACCCAGCGCCTCGCTTATAGCCTCTAACTCTTTTATATGCGGTGAGCGCCTACCTATCTCGTAGTTTGAAATAGTAGCACGCTTAACATTTAACTTCTCGGCTAACTGCTCTTGCGTTAAACCTCTCGTTTTGCGTAAGATTTTAATTTTTTTGCCTATCTCTGCTTTTTCCAAAATTTACACCTCCAAACAAGCGTTTGCTTTTGGTAAAATAAAAGCAACAAAACGCAACTTTTATTTATAGTTTAGCACAATAAATTTACTCATACAAGAAAGAGGGGCGCTGTTAGATGCATCGTATTTTTTTAGACAAAGAAATCAAAATATTAAAAAATAAAAGTGATATAAAAAAGGCTGATTTGTGGCTATTGTTTGAACTTGTTACATACTTAACTATTAACGGTGAAATCACGCTTTACGATGCCGAACGATACACAGTTACTCTTTATAAATTGTTAGAAAGGGCGAGGGAAAGTTAACCCTCTAAAAAATATTTTTAAAAAAAGTAAAAAAATTTTACAAAATATGTAAAAAATGGTTGACAATGTAAAATTATAGTAGTATAATGAAAGGGCAATCAAGCAAGAGGGAAACCTCAAAGGAGTATCAAATGGAAAAGATGTTAGAAAAGTTAGAACAAGCAAGACAAATGAGCGAACATAGCAGACACCCAATTTACGCATACGGTAACGGAAAAGAAATAACTTACCACGCAAGTTACAACGATAGCGCTTTAAGACCTTTACTTGAAAATCAAGGCTACTGGGTAGTAAGCATATTCGTAAACGGCAATAGAGTAAACGCATAACCAAAAAGCAACGGAACGCAACAAAACAAATAACAAACCGTGCGGAGCGGTTACAACTCCGCAAAGGAGTAAATATGTTTTATTTAGAAACTCAATTATTTAATGGGCAATGGGTGTTAGAAAAGAGGTTTAAAACCTTTGAGCAAGCCGAGCAATACGCTAATGTTTGGTTTGCCGATAGTAATTGGCGCATTATTATGGAATAAGGAGGCGGTTATGATACCAAGAAACTTACCGTTAAAAGAAGAAGTAGAAGAACTTAAAGCGTATTACGAAGATGCTGGTAAATACGCACAAGCGCAAGAGTGCGAGGAACTTTTAACACTCTTCTGCGAAATGAAAATGATACCGAGTGATTGGAAACGCTTTAAAGAATTAGCAGACCAAAACCGATTATTAAAGGTATTCGGTGAAATAATCTTATATTAAAGGAGGTGGTAAAATGAAACGAAACGAGTTAAAGGTTTTGCGAGTTAAACACGATTTAACTCAACCGCAAATGGCAGAGCGTTTGGGTGTAAGCATTGCAACTTATAACCTTGTTGAGAACGGCAAGCGCAGAGGCTCGCAAGAGTTTTGGTTAAAACTACAAAACGAGTTTAGTTTGGACGGTGAAACAGTTTGGAAAATTCAAAACCGCATTTAAGGCTATTAAGCAACAAACAAAGCAAGGCGCATATACTTAATGCGCCAGTACGCAACAATTTTAAAAGAAAAGGAGGCAAAAATGTATAAAGAGATTTTAGAGTTAAAAGACTACTGCGACAAAATAGGTGTAGCAGTAAAGCAAGAAAGGTTAATAGACGGTTACGCATTGCGTTTTAATAACGGTGGTGATGTTGTTCAGCATATGGGTAGTTACGGAAACGATGCTGGCTGTGTAGAGTTTGGGTTTACAAATTTGGGGTTAGATTTTTGCGCTACACCGTTGAAACACGCAAAAGAATTTGTTAAACGAAATAAAGATAAATTAAATAAGAGGTAAGTTTATGAAAGGTTATAAAGCATTTAAGAAAGGGTTGATTTGTAGAGATTACAAGTTTAAAGAAAATGAAGTTTTTGAAGAAAAAAAAGCAGTAGTGTGTGAGAGTGGGTTTCACTTTTGTAAAAACCCGTTAGACACGCTTGACTATTACCCGTTAATAGATAGCAACGGTAATTTAACCGAGTTTGCGGAAGTTGAGGCGCTGGAAAAACCAGTAACAGACGATAGCAAGAAGTATTGCACTAAAAAGATTAAAATAGGTGCAAAATTATCATTAAACGGCTTTATTGAGGCTGGCTTTAATTTTATAAAAGAAAGTTGCACAGCAACTGCCGATACTACGGTTGGTAAAAAAATTGTAAGAAAGAAAGACGAGGCAGTAATAGCAGCCAGCGGAAGTTACAGCCAGTTAGCAGCCAGCGGTTATAACAGCAAGATTGAATTAAACGGCAATAATTGCGTAGGCTCAAACATAGGTATAAACGGCATTATAAAAGGTAAAAAAGGTAACTGGATCACACTTGCAGAGTATGATTTATGGGGTAAGCCTATATGCGTAAAAAGCGCACAAATTGACGGTGAAAAAATCAAAGAAGATATATTTTATAAACTTAAAAATGGTGAGTTTGTAGAGGTGGAATAATGAATTACGAACAAATAGCAAAAGCAAATGAAAGTATTAAAACAACAGATATTAAAGGCAAAGATTATGCCGAAGTAAACCAACGCATAAAAGCGTTTCGTATGGTAGAGCCAGACGGCAGCATAATACCAGAGATTTTAAGCCTCGAAAACGGTGTATGCCTTATGAAAGTAACCGTTATGAGTGGTGAGGGCAAGGTTTTGGGTGTAGGTCACGCTTACGAAAAAGAGGGCAGCACCTTTATTAACAAAACTTCGTATATAGAAAACTGCGAAACTTCGGCAGTAGGTAGGGCGCTCGGTATGTGCGGTTTCGGTATTGATACAAGCGTAGCAAGTTACGAAGAAGTAGCCAACGCAATAGAAAACCAAAACCCACAAAAAGCAGATGTTAAAAAAGCAAGTGCAGAGGTTAAAGAGCCTAAATTAGATCCAAAGTTATTAGGGCAAGCAGCAGACTTAAAAATAGTACTTTCAAAGGTAGCAACCTACCTTAAAAAGAGCGTTGACGAGTTAACTAACGAAGATTTAAAGCAATGTATTGAGCAGAAACAAAAGGCTTTGGAGGGTAACAAATGAGTAGTTTGTATTTGATAGAAAACGAGATTAGAGAACTTTTAGAAAACGGCTTTAATATGGCTTGCGTGGACTTGGAAACTGGCGAAATAGACGAGGTAAAGGCACAAGAGTATTTAGAGGCTTTACAAATAGAAAGAGCCGTTAAAATCGAAAATATAGCCTTGTACATAAAAAACCTTGAAAGTGATGCAGCCGAAATAAAAGCCGAAGAAAAGAACTTAAAGGCACGCAGAGAAACAAAAGAACGAAAAGCACAACGCTTGCGTGAGTATTTAACCTCTTCAATGGTAGCAGCCAAAGAGCCTAAATTTGAAACGGCAAAAGTAGCATTAACATTTAGATCAAGCAAGCAAGTTATTATAGATAATTTAGAAACAATAGATAAAGCGTACATAAAAGAAAAGATAGAGTACCAAGCCGACAAAACGGCAATTAAAAAGGCTATCGATAACGGTGAAACTGTAACTGGTGCGCATATCGAAGAAAAACAAAACTTACAAATTAAATAGGAGGCGGAATAATGGAAAGTATAAGAGATTATGTAGGTTTAGGCATAGAGATTGCAGAAATATTAAACGCTTACTATGTAGATAGTTTAGTAAAGTTTATTAAAAACGAGCCTTTAAAAGAGGGCGAAACAAGCGGTGCTATATATTTTGGATTTTTAAAGCCGTTATATGATAAGTACGGCTATGAAACCGTAAACCAATATCTTATAAATTATTATGATTTAAAAAAGCAAGGAGGAAAGCAAGACAATGAATAAAGTTATATTAAGCGGTAACCTTTGTAAAGATATAGAAATGCGAGAAACGGCAAACGGTAAAGCCGTAGTAATGAATAGCGTAGCAGTACAAAGAGATTACAAGAACGAGCAAGGCGGTTACGATACCGATTTTATTAACATAGTAGTTTGGGGACAATCGGCAGAGTATTTAAAGAAGTACGCAGCCAAAGGTGATAGAGTAGAACTTGTAGGGCGCTGGACGGTTAGAAAGTACGAAGATAAAGACGGTTACACCAGACAAGTAAACGAGTGCGTAGTAGAAAGCATCAAGGCTTTTAGCAAGCAAGATAAAAAGCAAGAGGAAAAGCAAGACGAAAAACCCTATTTAACCGAATTAAGCGAAGAGGACGAGGACGGTTTACCGTTTTAAGGAGGCAATATGGCAAAGATAGCAAAAGTACAACCATTAGTACATAACGCATTGATAGATAACCCAGCAACACGCAAAGACGATTTTTTATTAGTTTTAGATGTTTATAAGAACTTTATAACTGGTGAAATGACTTTTGAAACGGCTTTAAAGCATCATATAGAGTTAGGTTTACCGAGTTTTGCAAGCGTAATAAGAATACGCAGAAAGTTACAAGCGAAATACCCAGAACTCGTAGATGTTAAAACGGCAACAACGAGAGCCGAAGAAGAAACGGAGTGGAAAGATTATGCGCTCAATCATTAGTACAGAAGAAGAGTGTTATATTTGCGGATCTACACGGTGGTTAGAATTGCATCATATATTTAATGCTGCAAATCGCAACAATTCAACTAAATATGGCTTGGTGGTGTATCTTTGCCACCATTGCCATAACGAGCCGCCAAACGGAGTACATCATAACCGCAAACGTAATGACTGGTTAAAGGCGGTAGCACAGCAGAAGTTTAACGAGGTTTATGTAGGTTTAGACTTTATGCAGATTTTTGGTAAAAATTATTTATGAGGTAAAAAATGAAATACGCTAAAAATATGTATTCACTTTGCTCGGCAAGTGAGTGTGAGAAAGATTGTATATTTTTTGATAAAGAAAAAGAGTATTGCAATATCGGTAACACTACCGAATTAACGCAAGCAATACTTAATCAACCTAAACTTTTTGAGTATATAAAAACATTAAAAACGGCTTATAAAAGATACCGAGAATATATGTATGAAAACGAAAAATTAGGCTTACACGAAAATAAACAATATTGGTATGGTATGGCAAGTTGTATTGAAGCAATATTTAACGATTTAGGTATTGGGTATTATTTATAAGGAGTTGTTATGAAAGATAAAGAAAAGCAAATTGAAGAAATGGGAAAAGATATTTGTGAGAACATAAATACAAAA
>JAZQVG010000009.1:0-1790 GCA_045631625.1 Christensenellaceae bacterium | reverse complement strand
TACAAAGTGCCGTATTTTTTATATGGACAAAGACGGGCAATGGCAAAACGCCGACCGCACAAGTGATGTTAAAATAACACACCCGTTTTTTAATGAGTTAGTAGAGCAAAAGGCACAATATGCGTTGAGCGGCAAAGATAGTTTTGTTAAAAGCGACGATCCCGAGTTACAAGGTTATTTGGACGAATACTTTAACGACGACTTCAAAGACGAATTGTTTAACCTTATTGTCTTTTCTAGTGTTGAAGGCGATAGTTATTTGTACGGCTTTAAGGACGCAGAAGACAAAACACGCTTTGTGTTTGCGGACGGGCTAGGCGTTGTAGAAGTGGACGCAAGGGAAACAAGCGACAACACCGACTATGTTATTTACTACTACGAAGACAAGTTCGCAGAAGGCAACACAAGCCTTTTAAGAAGCAAGACAGTAACACGCATACAAGTTTGGGACAAAGACCAAACATACTATTACAAAATGCGTAACGGCAAAGTTGAGTTGGACGATACACAACCGATTAACCCAAGACCGCACATTATTTACAAAGAAGGCGACCAAGACCAAACAATTTACACCGACACTTACGGTTGCATACCTTTTTGGCGTTTGGACAATAACCGCAAAAGACATAGCGATTTAATGCCTATTAAAGCATTGATAGACGATTACGACCGCCACGCTTGCGGCTTAACTAATAATTTAGTTGATTTGGCAGAAGGTTACGCAGTAGTTAAGGGGTATGACGGCGATAATATAGACGACTTAATGCACAATTTTAGAGTTAAAAAGGTTATTGGTACAGATACCGACGGCGGCATAGAGATTAAGACCGTTAATATACCTTATGAAGCACGCCAAGCCAAAATGGAAATTGACGAAAAGTGCATTTACAAGTTTGGCAAGGGCTTTAATGCTAGTCAATTAGGCGACGGCAACATAACTAACATAGTTATTAAGAGCCGTTATGCTTTGCTAGATATGAAGTGTAACGCCCTAGAAAGTGCGTTAAAACGCCTATTGCGTAAATTGATTAAGGTTGTTTTGAAAGAAATAAACGAAGAAGCGGGCAAAGATTGGCAAGACAAAGATGTTTACATAGAGTTTGAGCGTGAGATTATCACAAACGAACTAGACAATGCACAAATTGCCAACTACGAAGCACAAACACAAAATGTTAAAGTAAACACTTTGCTTAATGTTTCTACCAAACTAGACAATGTAACATTTATGCAGTTGATTTGCGACGAATTGCAAATTGACTATGAAGACATAAAAGACAAATTGCCTAGTGAAGACGATTTCGACATTGACGCAGCAAGCGAAGAATTAGCAAATAGTTTGGAGCAACCGACCGCAGAGCAAGAAGGCAGCATAGAGCCGTTAGAGTAGGTGGCTTATGGATCGTAGGCAAATAGAAATTGAGAAACTAACACTTGAATATGAGAAACAATGCTTAAAAGACTTGGAAAAGTCTTATACAGAAGCATTAGCAGATGTTAAGCAGAAATTAAGGGGTTTGTTAGGTAGGCAGGAAGAAACGCCAACCCAAAGTGTTGCATATCAAATACAATTTCAAAGAACACTTGAAGAACAATTACAAAACGCCCTTGATAAACTCAAAAACGGCAGTATAACGAGCGTTAGCGACTTTCTTAATAAAACATACGAAGATAGTTATTTAGGGACTATATACGGCATACAGGGGCAGGGAATACCTATTAACATTGGTATAGACCACGAACAAATGGCAAGAACGATTAACCGCAGAACTGACACAATGCAGTTTTCGCAA
>JAZQVG010000008.1:0-33535 GCA_045631625.1 Christensenellaceae bacterium | reverse complement strand
CTTGTTCAACAAGTGGTGCAACAGGCGCATAAACGAAAACGTCGTCAAAACCCTTACCACCAGTCAATTCTCTCATATATTCAACAGGATTTTCTACTGTTGAAGTATTTACGTATACTAACTTAACACCGTTTTTAGCAGCTTCTTCAACAGTCAATAACGTTGCTGCCCTATCAAGTCTTGCTTGGTCAATATCAGTTACAACCATTAAAGATGGTTTCCTATCACAGTGAATACCGTAGTCAACAGCACCTAAACCCATTGGGCCAACGCCTGCCAATATAGCTACGTTACCACCTTCCTTAATACCCATAACGTGTGCGTGATTTTCATAGTCCGTGTGGAAGTTTTCGTGATAGCCTGCAATAATACAAGACATTGGTTCAGCTAGTGAAGCCTTGAAGTAACTTTCACCTTCATAAGGAATAAGACAATCTTTTTCCATTACTTCATTTGGAATAATTACGTACGTTGCGTCACCACCGATATATTGATATGAATACCCCGGAGCACCTAAACCGTTCATAACAGGTTTATAGTCGATTGCAGGTTGGATACCAAACTTACTGCCTTCTTTAAACTTACCTTGCCATTTCTTACCAACTTTTACGATATCACCACAAAATTCATGGCCTATAATTACAGGATTTACGTCAATATCGTTTGGCACCCTCTTATGCGCAGCACCTTGCTCCGCAGCCTTAAAACTTGACATACAAATACTGTCTGATACTACCCTTGCAAGTATTTCATCATCTTTAATTTCAGGAAGTTCAAATTCTTCTAATCTTAAATCTTCCTTGCCGTAAAGTCTTACCGCTTTAGTCTTCATAGATACTCTCCTTAAACTACATATTTTCTCTGTGTATCATTATAGCATATATTTATATATTTTCAACCAATGAAAAAAAAGTTGCAAAAAAAATTTTTTTATGATAAAATATAATCACAAATGAACATAAATGCGCAAATAAATTAAAAAAATTTGAAAAACGGGGTAAAAAATGTTATCACTTGAAAGGCACGAAGAGATTTTAAAGATTTTGAACGCTAAAAAATCGGTTACTGTAGAAGAATTGGCTAGTGAATTATACGTTTCTGGTGCGACGATTAGGCGTGATTTAAGGGCAATGGAAAAACAAGGTTTAATAAAGCGTTCTCACGGGGGTGCAATACCATTTAAATCTAGTGCTGAAGAATCTGCTTTTGCCATAAGAGAACAAGAAAATATTTCTGCTAAAAAAACCATTGCAAACCTAGCCGTTAGATTTATAAAAAACGGTGATTCTCTTTTTATTGACTCGTCGTCTACTTCGGGTTGTATAATTCCACTTTTAAACGATTTCAAGTATCTTTCCGTTACCACTATCGGGATTAGAAACGCGCTACTTTTATCCACAACTGACAATATCAAAATTTATATAGCCGGTGGGCAAATTCAAAACCACTCAAATTCAATAATTGGTACTGATACTATGGATTTTATTAAGCGAATACACGCTGATATTACTTTAATTTCCTGCTCTGGTGTTGACACTGTAAACGGGTTCACCGACGCTAGTATTGAGCAAGCAAAACTTAAACAGCGTATGCGTGAAAATTCTAGCGTAGTTATAATGCTTTGCGACAACACGAAATTTGGTAAAACGTTCATGTGTACAGACTTTAAATTTGACGAAGTTGACTATCTAATAACAGACAAAAACCCGTCGCAAGAATTTATAGATATTATCGACAAAAGTAAATGCAAACTAATCACACCCGAAAGGATGCGCATAATATAAAAAAACTCAAAAAAAGGCACTATGCTAAACGCATAATGCCTTTTATTTTTATTCATTTTTTTAGAACAAGCCCGTTATTTTGCCAGTATTGTCTACGTCTATTTTTTCAGCCGCCGGTACTTTTGGTAAACCTGGCATCGTCATAATATCACCAGTTAACACAACGATAAACCCAGCACCTGCTGAAACTTTTACGTTTTTAACGGTCACGGTAAAGCCGGTAGGTGCACCAATTTTAGTTTGGTCGTCAGAAAAACTGTATTGGGTTTTTGCTATACAGATTGGAAGTTTACCAAACCCTAATTGTTCAAGTTTTTCAATCTGTTTAAGCGCATTTGTTGTATACGCTACGTCTTTACCACCGTAAACTTTAGTAACTACTGAATTTATCTTTTCTTTTATACTTTCGTCTTCTTGATAAGAGAAGGTAAAGTCGCCCTTTTCATTTTCGCAAAGTCTAACGACTTCTTTTGCAAGTTCTTCACCACCCTTACCACCTTCTGCCCAAACGGTAGAAAGTTTAACGTTTACGCCAAGTTTCTTACACTCGTCTATAACGCAAGCAATTTCTTTATCCGTATCGGTTGGGAAACGGTTTACTGCAACTACGCAAGGTAGTTTATATACGTCTTTAATATTAGATACGTGTTTTAATAAGTTTGGTAAGCCGTCTTTTAGAGCCGTCAAGTTTTCTTCGTTTAAGGACGTTTTTGGTAGTCCACCGTGCATTTTTAACGCCCTAATAGTAGCAACTATTACTACTGCGTCTGGCGTCAAACGTGCCATACGGCATTTAATATCTAAAAACTTCTCTGCGCCAAGGTCTGCGCCAAACCCTGCTTCAGTAATAGCATAATCGCTTAGACGCATAGCCATACGTGTTGCCATAACTGAGTTGCAACCGTGTGCGATATTTGCAAAAGGGCCACCATGCACGAAAGCAGGCGTACCTTCCAAAGTTTGTACTAAGTTAGGCTTAATTGCATCTTTTAATAATGCAGCCATTGCACCTACAGCCTTTAAATCGCCCGCAGTAACAGGCTTATCGTCGTACGTATAACCTACTATGATTTTAGATAGTCTTTCCTTTAAGTCGTCTATTGAAGAAGAAAGACAGAAAATTGCCATGATTTCACTAGCAACGGTAATATCAAACCCATCTTCTCTAGGAACGCCGTTTGTTTTTCCACCTAAACCGTTTACCACGTTACGAAGTTGCCTATCGTTCATATCAACGCAACGCTTCCAAGTGATTTTTCTAACGTCTATACCTAAAGCGTTACCTTGTTGAATATGGTTATCAAGCATTGCTGCAAGTAAATTATTAGCAGAACCTATTGCGTGAAAATCACCCGTAAAATGCAAGTTGATATCTTCCATAGGTACAACTTGCGCATAGCCACCACCGGCTGCGCCACCTTTAACACCAAAAACAGGGCCAAGCGACGGTTCACGAAGAGCAACAACAGGGTTTTTACCTATACGTTTTAACCCGTCAGCCAAACCGATTGTCGTAGTAGTTTTTCCCTCACCTGCCGGGGTTGGTGTAATTGCCGTGACTAAAACTAACTTACCGTTGTTTTTTGGCAGTTTTTCATAAAGGTTGTAATCAATCTTTGCTTTATATTTACCATACTGCTCTAAATACTCGTCAGGAATATTTAATTTTTTAGCAATTTCAGTAATTGGTTGCATTTTACATTGTTGGGCAATTTCAATATCAGTTATCATATTTACACCTTTTCACTTTTTTACGTTGGGTTTATTATACTAAAATATTTAATCAATTGCAATCTTTTTTTAGAATTTTCTTTACGTGTGTATGCGTGCGCATTTGATATATTGTTTAAAAGTTTTTAAAAAAAAGTCAAAAATAGTTGATTTAAAATTAAAAGTTTAGTATAATCCAAATATAGTTTAATAAGGCCAATATAGTTTTGCATAAATATTTGGTTTGTTTTTTATTTATTGGCTAACGGTTTTTTAAACCGTTTTTTTGCTTTTTTATAAAGTAATTGATTTTTTAGGATTTAGTTTATGGAACTTTTACAAAAGACAATATTAGCTCATGGTAAGGTTTTACCTAACAACGTTCTAAAGGTTGGCTCTTTTTTGAACCAACAAATTGACGCTGGCTTACTTAAAGCGATGGCGCAAGATATATACGAAAAATTTTCTGACTGTGGAGTTAACAAGATACTGACCGTTGAAGCATCCGGTATAGCACTTGCTTGTGTAACTGCGCAGTTTTTTAATTGTAAAACAGTTTTTGCTAAAAAGAGCAAAACTAGTAATTTGGACGGTGAAAATTTAACGGCAGAGTGTTTTTCGTATACCCACCAAAAATTAAACCACTTAATTATACCAAAAGCGTATCTAAATGAAAATGATAAAGTTTTGATTGTTGACGACTTTTTGGCACACGGTGAAGCAATACGTGCTTGCTGTCAACTTGTAGAAAGTGCTGGCGCTGAAGTGGTAGGTGCTGCAATCGCAATTGAAAAAGGCTTCCAAGGTGGTGGCGATAAGTTTAGAAAAGACGGTTTAAACGTCTACTCTCTTGCAATTATTGACGAGATGGACGAAAACGGTATAAAATTCCGTAAAGAATAAAAAAGGTTAAAAAACCCGTAAGGGTAGGAGGTAATATAAAATGAAGAAACTTTTAACTCTTTTACTTGCTGCATTACTTGCAGTTGGTTGCTGCTTCGGTCTTACCGCTTGTAAAGACCCAGAAGACGAAGGCGCTACTGAAGTTACATTCCCTGCAGTACAAAGCACAGTTTTTTCTCAGTTTGACAACTTAGAAATTAACGACGATTTCAAAATCGGCTTAATCTGTTTGCACGGTGAAACTTCTACTTACGATAAAAACTTTATCGACGCTTTCAAGGCTGCTTGCGCAACGTTTGGTCTTAAAGATAGCCAAATGGTTATCGTAACCGACATTGATGAAAGTGCTGCTTGTAAGACAAAAGCGCTTGAACTTGCTGACAATGGTTGTAAAGCAATTTTCGCTAACTCTTTTGGTCACGACGCATATATGAAAGAAGCTGCTGCTGAAAGACCTAACGTACAATTCTTCCACGCAACTGGTGTTTCTGCGCACGTAGACACTGTTCTTCCTAACTACCACAACGCATTCGCTTCAATCTATGAAGGTAGATTCTTAGCTGGTGTTGCTGCAGGTATGAAGATTAAAGAAATGGTTGACGGCAATAAATTAAAGGCTAACAACTTTGATGCTAACGGCAACGTTAAAATCGGTTACGTAGGTGCATTTACTTACGCAGAAGTTGTTTCTGGTTTAACTTCTTTCTATCTTGGCGTTAAATCTCAATATAGCAAAGTTGTTATGGACGTTCAATTTACTGGTTCTTGGTATGATGAAGCTGGTGAAAGAGAAGCTGCTGAAACCTTAATTTCTAGAGGTTGTGCACTTATTTCTCAACACGCTGACTCTTGGGGTGCTCCTAACACTTGTGAAAACGCAGGCATTCCTAACGTTTCTTACAACGGTAGCACAATCAAGGCTTGTCCTGAAACGTTTATCATTTCTTCAAAAATCGACTGGACTTACTACTTCAAGTGGATTATCGCTTCAGTTGGTTCAGATGCAGAAGTTGATGAAATTCCAACAGACTTTGCTGGTGGCTTAGGCGACAGCTGTATGGTTGCTATGTCTAACTTAAACGGTGACGTTATGGCTAATGGTACTTTAGAAAAACTTATTGAAGTTAGAGGTAAATTAATGGATGGTACAATTAAAGTATTCGACTGCTCTACCTTTACTGTTGCTGGTGAACACTTAACTTCTTATTTAGCAGATACTGACGGTGACTATGCACCTGACACAAACGTTATCAAAACTGATGCGAATGGTGTAACATACTTTGCTGAAAGTGATGCTGAATTCCGTTCTGCTCCATACTTTGATATTCAAATTGATGGTATCAACTATTTAAATACTAAATTCTAATAGTATTAAAATGAATTTATACCCAAGGGGCATTTTCGCCCCTTGGATATATATTTTTAAAAACATAAAAAATAACTTTTAGCTTATACAAGGAAAAATATGACTAAAATAAAAGAAAAAAACGCTGTCGTTAGTTTTTGTGAAATAACGAAGCAGTTTGGAAAGGTTGTGGCAAACAACAATATAACTTTTGACGTTTACGAGGGGGAAATTCTTTCCTTACTTGGTGAAAACGGGTCTGGCAAAACCACCCTTATGAATATGCTTGACGGCATTTATTATCCAGATAAGGGCGAAATTAAAATTAAAGGTGAAAAAGCAAATATTCAATCACCAAAAGATGCCTTTAACTATAAAATAGGCATGGTTCACCAACACTTTAAGTTGGTGGAAGTCTTTACTGCCCTACAAAATATCGCTTTAGGGCTTGAAGAAAAATTTGATTTGAAAAAAATACGTAAAGAAGTAGAAGAAATCTGCTTTAAATACGGTTTTGAAATAGATTTAGATAAAAAAATATACGATATGGTAGTTTCTGAAAAGCAAACTTTAGAAATTATAAAAGTACTTTATCGTGGCGCAGACATTTTGATTTTAGACGAACCGACTGCCGTTTTAACCCCACAAGAAATTAAAAGATTGTTTGATATTTTAAGAAAGATGCGTGAGGATGGCAAGTCAATAATAATTATTACACATAAACTTAACGAAGTTATGGAAATTTCGGACAGAGTTGCTATTTTAAGAAAGGGTGAATATATCGACACTGTTGAAACTAAAAATACTAATGAAAAAGAACTTACCGAAATGATGGTAGGAAAAAAAGTAGACCTTAAAATAGACAGAATAATAACCGATTTTGACAAACCTCTTTTAGAGATAAGAGGTTTGCAAGTAGAGTCTGATGACGGAAGCTTAGCGATTGATAACACTAGTTTTTATATCCGTGGTGGTGAAATTTTAGGTGTTGCTGGTATTTCAGGTTGCGGTCAAAAAGAACTGTGCGAAGCCATTGCAGGTTTAAGAAAAATTAAAAACGGACTTATTATGCACAAAGGTGAAAGTTTGATTGGACTTCCACCAAAAGCCATTATCGAAAAGGGAATTTCAATGAGTTTCATTCCTGAAGATAGACTTGGCATGGGACTTGCTCCTTCAATGTCCGTTACCGACAACGTAATGCTTAAAAATTACAATGATAATAAAATTTATAATATTGACGAAGAAATACTTGCTACCTATCCTAAGTGGAAAGCTTTTTTTGTGAAAACTTGGAATGCAATAAAAACTTTCTTCGCTAAACCGTTTGTTGATAGAAATAAGGCTAGGAACAAAGCGAGTGAACTTATTGAAAAATTGGGCATTGTAACACCGTCTACTGAAACTGCTGTTAGAAAATTGTCTGGTGGTAACGTACAAAAAGTTTTAGTCGGTAGAGAGATTGATGCAAACCCAAACGTTATCGTAACTGCCTACCCTGTTCGTGGACTTGATATTAACTCTTCTTATCAAATTTACGATATACTAAACGAACAAAAGAAAAAAGGCACGGGTATCCTTTTCGTTGGTGAAGACTTAGACGTTATGCTTGCACTTTGCGATAAGATTATGGTTCTCTGTCACGGTAAAAATAAAGGTATCGTACACGCTACCAAGACTACTAAAGAAGAATTGGGACTTATGATGACTGGCTCATTAGACCTTTCTGAAACCAAGAATAAAGAATACGGAAAGGCGAAAGACAGTAACTTAACTGAAGAACAATGGAAAGAACACGAAAAACTTTCTAAAGAAGAAAATGAAAAGGGGGAAAATTATAATGGCTGATAAATCTACTGTAAAAGAACCCTTATTTCATATTTCAAAAAGAACTGAAACTTCTACTGCTAGACAAATACTTACTAGGGTTATTGCTATTTTACTAGGTCTTACTTTCGGTGGGCTAATTTACTTAATCGTATATGGAAAAAGCCCGATTGATTTTGTAAGATATATTTTTGAAGGTAATTTACAACCTACTACTAGAATATGGGAACTTTTAAAAGGCACTGCTCTCCTTCTAGGCGTAGGGTTGGCACTTATACCTGCGTTTAAAATGAAGTTTTGGAATCTTGGTGGCAATGGACAAGTATTAATTGGTGCTCTTACTACGACGGCGTGCATGTTCTACTTAGGTGGTAAAATTCCAGACGCTTTACTTTGGGTTATTATGACTGTAGTGGCAATTTCATCAAGCGTTATATGGGCTATAATTCCTGCGGTATTCAAAGCGTTTTTCAACACAAACGAAAGTTTATTTACCCTTATGATGAATTATATTGCAACCGGATTGGTTGCGTTTGCTATTAAAGAATGGGGTGGCACTAACTCTTCAGGCACGTTAGACCCTATCTCTGTTGGCAACCTCCCTACTCTTGGCAACGACGCCGTCTTAACTATTATCGTCGTTGTGTTGCTTGCAGTTTTCATTACTATTTATATGAAATACACCAAGCAAGGATTTGAAATTTCTGTAGTTGGTGATAGTGAAAATACGGCAAGATACGTAGGTATTAACGTTAAAAAAGTTATTATTAGGACGCTTGCACTTTCTGGTGCGTTATGTGGCGTAATAGGATTATTGTTAGCTGGTGCATTAAATCACAACGTTTCTACTACGTCAGCAAACAATATGGGCTTCACAGCAATTATTGCAGTATGGGTTGGTAATATGGACCCATTACTTACTATCCTATCTTCATTTGGTATAATGTTCTTGACGTACGGGCTTGGTAGGGTTAACCAAAACTTTGGTGTTACAAACGATGCCGTTGGTAATATGATTGTTGGTTTGATGTATTTGTTTATAATTGGTTGTGTGTTCTTTACCACTTATAAAATTACTTTCAACAAAAAGAAGAAAAAACTTGTCGAAGTTGAAAACGAAAAAAAAGAAACTGAAAAAGTTTAAGCAGGAGGAATAAGATATGATTGGTATTTTAGTTGGTGCTTTAAGTATGGGCGTAATCTTTCTGCTTGGCTCAGTTGGAGAGATTATTACAGAAAAATCTGGGCATTTAAATCTTGGTATTCCTGGTATTATGTGTTTGGGTACTGCAGGTGGTTGTTTTGGTGTTTCTATATGCGCCAATTCAGGTGGTATGCAATGGATAACACTTATAATAGTTCCTATTTTATTTGCAGTATTATTTGCAGGTTTCGGTGGTTTAATATATGCATTTCTAACCGTTACGTTTAGGGTTAATCAAAACGTAGTAGGCTTAGCCTTAACCACTTTTGGTGCAGGTTTTACCCAATTCTTTATGGATAACTTTGTAGATACTATGCGTTTTTCAAAAGCAAGTAAAATTATTAGAACTTCTCTTCCATTCGCTGAGAATTTAGGCTGGTTTGGTGAATTATTTTTATCATACGGTTTTTTGTTCTATCTTGCTATTATAATTGCAGTTGTTGCGGCTATTGTATTAAAAAAGACAAAGGTAGGCTTAAATCTTCGTGCAGTAGGTGAAAACCCTGCAACGGCCGACGCTGCTGGTATTAACGTAACTGCTTACAAATATTTTGCAATATTAATTGGCTCTGCAATTGCCGGCTTAGGTGGCCTCCTATACGTTATGGAATACAATAGAGGAACTTTTGATAATACGCTAACTATCCAAGCATTTGGTTGGCTTGCAATCGCACTTGTAATTTTCTCAATGTGGAAACCAGACTTGTGTATACTAGGCTCTATTGTTTTTGGTGGTTTGTATATTTTAGGTTTTAAACTTACCGGTTTACCTTCTCTTGGTGTTCAAGAACTTATTAAACTTTTACCTTACGTTGTTACTGTAATAGTTTTAATTGTTACGAGTATTCTTGATAGCAAAGAAAATCAACCACCGGCGTCGCTGGGGCTCAATTACTTTAGAGAAGAAAGATAACTTTTATAAAAAATTAGTGCGTAAGTTTTTACTTACGCACTTTTTATTTTAATTATTTAATTGAAAAATTTTATAAACTGTGTTATCATAAACGTATGTATAATTTCTTTGTTGATAAAAGTGCCGTAAACGGCGATATTTGCACAATTTCAGGCGATGATTTTAACCATATCAAAAACGTACTTCGTATGAAGATTGGTGAAAAATTTTTGGTTAGTTTTGACGGTAAAAACAACCTATGCTTTATCGAAAACTTTTTAGAAGATGCTTGCATAGTTAAAATTGAACAAGCAGACTATTTTGACAGCAACTTAAAAATAAGCCTTTATTTATTCCAAGGCTTACCTAAAAACGACAAAATGGAACTTATTATACAAAAAGCCGTTGAACTTGGTGTTGATGCTATAATACCTGTTGAAATGAACCGTTCGGTAGTTAAACTTGACGATAAAAAGAAAAAAAGCAAAGTGGAACGTTTTAACAGCATTTCTGAAAGTGCTGCAAAACAAAGTAAGCGCACTACAATACCTAAAGTACACGACGTATTATCCTTTAATAAGGCGTTAGAACTATCAAAAACGTTAGATATGTTAATTATACCTTATGAAAATGAACGTGGCGTAGAGGCCACAAAATCGGTTTTAAGTAAAATAAAAGCCGGCATGAAAATTGGCGTAATGATTGGTTGCGAAGGCGGGTTTGATGAAAGTGAAATTGAAAAGGCCATAAACATTGGTGGAAAGACAATTTCGCTTGGTAACCGTATTTTAAGAACTGAGACGGCGGCAATTACTACACTATCACTTCTTATGCTACACTCTGAAATGTATTTATAAAATAATTTAGCAAAATAAAACAGGCGTAAATTTTACGCCTGTTTTAATTTTTGTTTAATTTAAAGTTAATTATTTAACGTAACTAATACCTAATATATCTCTTACTAAATTGATATTATCAGTTAAATTAGCGATATCCGGGTCGTTTTCAGCCTTAGCATCGTCAATTATTTTTTGTAAATTATAAGCAATTTGTGTTTTATCGTTAGCATTTGCTTTATTATAAATTTTTAAAAATTCTTCTTTTACTTTAGAATAATCGCCTTCGCCCGTATTTACTTTTACTAATAATCTTTCAATCGCTTCAGAGTGAAGTACTGCATCTAATAATTCTTCAACCGTTTTTTCGCTTATGCTAGAGCCAGCCTTTGAATCATTAGCAATACTTAACAATGCCATTATACCTTTTGCTTCTTTTTTAAATTGTTCTTTAGCATTTGCTAATTTTGTAGCATCGCCATTAGCATTGGCCTTTAATTCTTCAGCATAAGAGTAAAGATTGTCAAGATAGCCCTTTACAAGCACTTCTTCCATTGCTTTTGCAGTAGCATCTGCATTACTACCTAAAAGACTATCAATAGCACTTAAAATAACGTTCTTAACTGCTGGGTTTGAATAATCAAAAATATTTAAGAATTCTTGTTCAATAGCATTATTAAATTGTTCTTTTTCTTCTTCCGTCTTAGGTGCTTCACTTGATAATTGTTGTGCGATAACTACGGCAGATTTGATATTGTTTAACGTTTCTGTATAATTACATTCGCCATTTTCAATACTTTCTAATAAAGTATCAACAACGCCTGACAAATCTGGGGTGTTACCCTCGCCACTATTAACAATTTTAACCATTGCAGGTAATGTTTTATTTGGAAGGTCGCCAAAACATTCCGTATTAGACATTGTATCTAAAATTTCACCAAAAGTGTTAATGTTTGCAAGTGGGTCTTCTGCAATCGCTTCCATATCAATTGACATTACTGTTGTAATAAAGGCTGTAATTTGTTTTGTTTCTTCTTTCTTTTCTTTTTCAGTCATCGTAAGCAAACTGTCAAGTTTAATTGATTCTGCAATACCCTTAGCGTCTTCTTCCGATAAATTTAAACTTTCTTGCAATACACCGCCAATTGTTTCTTGCATTATCGGGGTAACTGCACTAACGATAAAATTATTTCTTAAAATACCGTGTACGCCTTCTTCCAACTTTTCTTGCGGAAATAATTCTTCCGCATCAAGTTCTTCACTTTGCTGTGCAACTACGTAAGAACCGAAAATTACTACGCCCTTACCTAATTCTTTTATATCTGTAAAGGTGGTGGTTTTTAATTTCTTATCATTAACTTCATATTTTATTGATGATGCGTTATCTAAATAGCTTGCTACAATGTAATTTACACCAAGCCCTCTAAATACTGCAACTGGTGCAGATTCGCTTAATGGTGCTAACGTTTGTTTTGCTTGTTTAACCACTCCAAAAACTTTGCTAAATGTCTGTACTATCGTTGGTTCTTCAGATTGTTGTGGCTCATCACTTTTAGCAAACAAAGTAATGCCCGTATCTACGTTTGCCGTTTGTGGTTCTTCTTCACCTAATGCTAACATCGCTTCTGGTACTTCATTTATTATAGATAAAGATAAATCTAATATTGCAAAAGTTGGACCCATTAAAGCGAAGAAAGCCATAGAGCCAACTAAAACGCCTATTACCAAACCTGCCAACCTAGCCTTGCCAGAAATTTTAACTTTTTCCATTTTTCCTTCTGCATTAGGTTGTTTACGATTAATAATCTTTTTAAGCCCTGGGAAAGAGCCAACTATTAGCCTTGCAATAATTTTTGTAACTATAAAGCAAGCGATAAATAGTATTGGCGTGATAATTACTGCAATTAACAATAAAATAAACGACTTTAATAAAACTTCTATATTTTGTAATTGTTCAATAACGTCACCTAACACGCCAGATAGAAGTTTTGTTATTACGTTTTTAACTACATTGGCACCATATATCCTTGGCAATAAAATACCTGATAATATAAAGGTTAACACTATTGCAACAACCATACAAATTAAGTTTGCAATATTTTTACCTAATCTTCTACTTAACGATTTTAAAAGAGCAATAACAATAAATAGGGCAAATAAAATGGTTAAACCCATTCCAACGTACTGCAATACTGAAATCGTATTAACACTTCCCATAATTTTCCTTTCTCCTTAAATTTGTTCTTTTTTTATTATTTCACCGCTTAAATCTTTAAGCGTTAAAACACCATCTTCTAATATTATATAACTATTTGGCGTGCCGTTTTTAGGTAATGATATAGAACCTGCGTTAGCATACAACGTGTCGCCCTTTCTTTCTATAAAGCCCGTATGGAAATGCCCGTAAACAACAGCATCAAACTTAGTTACCGTTTCTTTATCTTTATTATACACGTGTCCGTGTGTAAAGTAAACAGTTTTTTCATTTTCTACAATGCAAAGCCCTTCTAAAAAATCAAACTCTGATATCAAAGTGTCTACTTGGCTATCGCAATTACCCTTTATAACTATTAAGTTTTTCTTTATTGAATTTAGCATTTTTGCTACTTCGCCCGGGTTATAATCTTTTGGAAATGGATTTCTTGGCCCGTGATTATAAATATCACCTAATAGTATAAGTTTATCTGCTTTTTCCTTTTTAACTAATTCTAATAATTGTTTAGCATAAAAACTTGAGCCGTGCACGTCAGACGCAATTAGAAATCTCATTTTAATCACTCTCCTTTTTTATCAAATCGCTGACCACCTCACCTGCAATCATTATCCCTGCAACTGCTGGTACAAACATCATAGACGGAATAACCTTTCTATCTACTACTACTTCTTCAGTTTTTACCTGTTTTTCTTCAGAATAAACTACTTTAAGTGAGAAAATATTTCTATTTTTCAATTCTTTTCTCATTACTTTTGCAAGTGGACAATATTGAGTTTTACTTATATCAGTGACTTTTAACATTTGTGGATTAAGTTTTCCACCCGTACCCATTGATGAAATTATAGGTATATTTTCCTTTTTTGCCCTTTCTATTATTTCGAGTTTGGCCGAAACCGTATCAACAGCGTCTACGATATAATCAAACCCACTAAAGCAAAACTCGTCAGCATTGTCCGGCAAATAAAACACTTTATTGCAAGTAACTTTTGCATTAGGATTTATGGATAAAACCCTATTTTTAATAGCGTCTACTTTATCTTGCCCAACCGTATCTACGGTTGCAATAATTTGCCTATTTATATTACTTAACGATACTTTGTCACTATCAAAAACGGTTATATTGCTCACGCCACTTCTTGCTAGTGCTTCAACAACAAAACCACCAACACCACCAACGCCAAACACGGCAACTGATGAATTTTGTAGTTTTTTTAAGTTGTCTTTACCAATCAAAAGTTCCGTCCTTTCAAACTCTTCCATTATAATAAGAATATTCCTTTTTTAGCGTTGTTTATAACGTCTTCTTCTGACCAGATTGATGCTTGAACTTCACCAATATGCGCCTTATTTAAGAAAAACATACATAGTCTTGATTGGCCAATACCACCACCAATAGTAAGTGGAAGTTTATTTTCAATAATCGCCTTACAGTACGGATTTTCCATCTTAAAGGTTTCTTTTTTCTTTTTCAATTGTTTAATTAAACTGCTATCATCTACTCTTATACCCATTGAAGAAATTTCTAAAGCAATATTTAACACGTCGTACCATAAAAGTATATCGCCGTTTAATTTCCAATCATCGTAATCTGCCGCCCTACCGTCGTGTGGTTTTTTATCTTTTAAGTCCCAACCTATTTGATAAAGGAATACTGCGCCGTATTTTTTGGTTATTGCATTTTCTCTTTCTTTTCTAGTTAAGTTTGGATATAATGCTTCCAACTCCTTAGTCGAAATAAAAGTAATTTCTTTAGGAAGATTATGCGTAACTGAAGGATACTTTTGGTTTACTGCCTTAGATAACTTTTTAAGTGCTTTATAAATGCTTTTTACCGTCTTTTTTAAGTAAGATACTTTCCTGTCATTTTTAGAAATAATCTTTTCCCAATCCCATTGGTCCACGTAAACAGAGTGTAAAGCATCTAAATCTTCGTCACGGCGAATAGCGTTCATATCAGTATATAAGCCCGTACCAACTTCAAACCCGTACTTTCCTAACGCCATCCTTTTCCATTTTGCTAAAGATTGTACGATTTCTACGTCCTTTTTTAACGTTAATACGTCAAACCTAACTGCCCTTTCATAGCCATTTAAATTATCGTTTAAGCCACTTTCTGGCAAAACGAAAAGTGGGGCTGATACCCTTGTTAATTTTAATGCTTTCGCAAGTTCTTTTTCAAAATAATCTTTAATAAACTTTATGGCAACTTCAGTTTCAATTAAGTTTAGTTTAGATTTGTACTCCATATTTCTTCTCCTTAGTCCTTAAGCAATCTCGTCATCAATTATCTCTATTATTTTAGCGACGTATTTGTCTTTTTTTGATATTTTTTTGTCAATAAACGATAATAACGCAAACCAAAGTATAATAAACGCTACGCTTAAAACAAGTATAAAAATTTCATTGTGAATAAAAAGTTTTTCAATTAACACTGCTAAACCTATTAGCAGTAGCGGAATTAAAAAAACCAAAATTATACCTAGCGTTTTACCTTGACTTGTACTAGTTTCTATTTTTACGCTGTCGTTTACCTTTGCAGAAAGTGTATTTTTCGCACGCAACTTTATCTGGTTTGCGCCTTTAGGGAAAAAGCACATACCACATTTGCTACATTCATCTTTTTTTGGCACGGCAACTATTACATAATCGCCGTCAATTTTTGTAACCTTTCCAACTTCTTGCATATTAACGTAAAAAATTTAATACTTTGTCAAACGGTACGTCTTGTTCACTACCGTCTTCCATCTTTTTAATTTTTATATTGCCTTTTGCTAATTCGTCAGAGCCTATTACCCCAACGTATTTAGCGCCAATCTTATCGGCATATTTAAATTGTGCCTTTATACCCCTTTCCATATGGTCAAACTCACAAGTTATGCCGTTATCTCTAAGATTTTTTGCAAGTTCAAAGGCTTTTTCTCCTTCTTCTTCGCCCATATTAGCAATATAAATATCTACACTTTGGTCGTTAGGTATTTGTACACCCGTATTTTCAAGTAAAAGTAGTAGCCTTTCTATACCCGCAGCGAAACCGATACCTACCGTATCGCTTCCACCAAGTTCTTTAACCAACCCGTCATATCTACCACCACCACACACCGTACCTTGTGCACCAATATTTTCAGATACAAATTCAAACACCGTTTTAGTATAATAATCTAAACCCCTGACGATGTTTGGATTTATGCTATATTCTACACCTGCTTTAGTTAAAAGTTTTTTAACCTTTTCAAAGTGAACACTACAATCATCACAAAGATAATCTAAGATTTTTGGTGCATTTAAGGTAATTTTTTTACAATCTTCATTTTTACAATCTAAAATACGCATAGGGTTTTTTTCAAACCTATCTTTACATAAAGCGCACAATGAATTATAGTTATCGCTTAAAAATTTCCTTAGCGCTTCACTATATTTTTTACGGCACTCTTTACAACCAATGCTATTGATATATAATTTAACGTTTTTAATGCCAAGCGTATCAATAAACTTTTTGGCAACTAAAATAACTTCTGCATCAGTTTGTGCTGACTTTGCACCAAAATATTCTATACCAAATTGGTGAAATTCTCTAAGTCTGCCTGCTTGTGGTCTTTCATACCTAAAGCAAGGTGTAATATAAAACAATTTTTTAGGCATTGTGGTTGAAGCCATACCGTTTTCGATAAAAGCCCTAACTACGCCTGCAGTACCTTCCGGCTTTAAGGTTATACTTCTATCACCTTTATCCAAGAAAGTATACATTTCTTTATTTACTATGTCGGTTGTTTCGCCAACACCCCTTAAAAATACTTCCGTATGTTCAAAAGTAGGTGTTCTAACTTCCTTAATATTAAAACTTTTTGCTACTTCTCTTGCTGTTTTTTCAACATACTGCCACTTATAACTGTCTTCAGGCAAAACGTCTTTTGTGCCCTTTGGTACGTTTATCATTTATCTCTCCATTATAAGAACTTTTTATAAAATATATTTCTTTAAATCTTTTGTCTTTTTATCAATGCCTAATTTGTTTATAACAAAGGCTTTATCTACAACTAACTCTTTTTGTTCGCCATCTGCTTCGTACGAAACGTCTTCAAGTAAGTTTTCCATTACCGTATGAAGCCTTCTTGCACCTATATCTTCGCTTGTGGCGTTCATACTTTCTGCAATGCCTGCAATTTCTTCTATCGCTTCTTCAGTAAACTTTAAGTCAACGCCGTCCACTTTTAAAAGCGTAGCATATTGCAAGGTAATTGCGTTTTGTGGCGTTGTCAAAATTTTTACAAAATCTTCTTTTGTTAAACTCTTAAGTTCAACAAGTATTGGAAATCTGCCTTGAAGTTCTGGTATCAAGTCTGAAACTTTTGAAACGTGGAAAGCGCCTGCCGCTATAAATAAAATATAATCCGTTTTAATTGAGCCGTATTTTGTCATTACGGTAGAACCTTCAACGATAGGCAAAATATCTCTTTGTACGCCTTCTCTTGAAACGTCTTGACCACTGCTTGAATTTGCCTTGCCACCAATCTTATCAATTTCATCAATAAAGATTATACCTTCTTGTTCTGCCCTTTTTATTGCTTCTTCATTTACAGAATCTTTATCGATAAGTTTTTCAGATTCTTCGTCAAGTAAAAGTTTTCTTGCTTCCTTAACACTCATCTTACGTTTTTTGTATTTTTTAGGCATCATATCGCCAAAAATACTGCCAATGCTAATTTCTGCACCACCTGGCACTAATTCCATTGGCTTAGGTGTATCAACAAGTTCTACTTCTATAATTTCGTTATCGTAGTAGCCACGCTTTAACCCTTCCAACAACCTTTCTTCAAATACTTGGTCTGGAGTTTCTCCCTTGTCTGCTTTTCTTGCAACAGCCAATAATTTAACAAGTCTGTTGTCTACAATAGAGCCTGCTTTTTCCGTAACCTTTTTAAATCTTTCTTCCTTTACAAGCCTTACAGAGCATTCTACTAAATCTCTTATCATTGATTCAACGTCTCTGCCAACGTAACCTACTTCAGTATACTTTGTTGCTTCAATCTTAATAAAAGGTGCACCAACCAACTTTGCAAGACGCCTTGCAATTTCCGTTTTACCTACACCCGTAGGACCTTTCATTATAATATTTTTTGGGGTAATTTCTTCTCTTTCGGCTTCGGTAAGCATGCTTCTTCTATAACGATTTCTAAGCGCTATCGCAACAGATTTTTTTGCTTCATCTTGCCCTATGATATATTTATCTAATTCTTTTACTATTTGTTTTGGACTTAAATTCATTTTTTCACCTTATAACGTTTCACAAGTAATATTGCTATTTGTAAATACACAAATTTCGCTTGCTATCTTTAGTGCTTTTTTAACAATTTCTTCTGCAGAATAGTTTGTTTCTTGTGCCAAAGTCCTTGCGGCTGCAAGTGCATAGTTGCCACCACTACCAATCGCACAAATTCCATCGTCAGGCTCAATAACTTCGCCCGTACCTGATACTATCAATAAACTATCTTTATCTGCAGTAATCATCATTGCTTCAAGTTTTCTTATCTTGTCGCTTCTCCAAAGTTCTGCAAGTTCAACTGCACTTCTCATAAGGTTTCCTGAATACTTATTTAACATTTCTTCAAACCTTTCTGAAAGCGTAAAAGCGTCTGCAACAGAACCGGCAAAACCAAATATAACCTTTCCGTTATAAATACGCCTTACCTTTACTGCATTATTTTTAAAAATTATTGATTGCGACATTGTAACTTGTCCATCACCTGCTATTGCCGTCTTGCCATCTTTTTTTACGGCACATATCGTAGTGCCCATAAATTCTGCCATTAGTCAATCTCCCTTTGAAATTCTCTCACTTTTTCTAAACTTCTCTCTGCTAAACTTTTCTTCCTTTCCGCCTTGTCCCTTATTATGTAGTTTAGGGCTGGTAAAATACCAAAATTAGCGTTCATCGGTTGAAAATCTTTATTATCTGTCGTTATATACTTGGTAAGTGAGCCTAACACCGTTTTTTCCGAAATTTTCTTAAACTCTTTACCCTTTAATTTTCTCTCTAAATAAATTGCACAAAGTAAGCCACTGCCAGCACTTTCAACGTACCCCTCAACACCCGTGATTTGCCCTGCAAAATAAATCTTATCACTTTCTTTTAAAGAATAATCTTCGTTTAATACCTTAGGTGAATTTATAAAAGTGTTTTTGTGCATTACGCCGTATCTTAAATATTCTGCATTTTTTAATGCTGGAATAATAGAAAATACCCTTTTTTGCTCACCAAACTTTAAATTAGTTTGAAAACCAACCATATTATACATACTGCCGTTTTCATCTTCTCTGCGAAGTTGCAAACAAGCATACGGCCATCTGCCTGTCTTAGGGTCGTCAAGCCCAGTTGGTTTTAACGGGCCAAAGCGTAATGTGTTTTGCCCACGTGACGCCATAATTTCTATCGGCATACACCCTTCAAACACGCTTGTCTTTTCAAACTCGTGCAAAGTTGCCCTTTCTGCATTTAGAAGTTCATTGATAAATAAATCGTATTGCTCTTTGTTTATTGGACAGTTAATATGGTCCGCATTGCCTTTTCCATATCTATCGCCGAAAAAGGCGTTGTCCATATCGATAGAATTAAAATCTATTATCGGTGCTGAAGCATCGTAAAAACTTAACCCACCACCAACTAATTTTTGTATCTCTTTAGATAGTTTATCAGTAGTTAACGGCCCCGTTGCAATAACGGTGTATTCATCTAAAGATATTTTGTCAACTTCTTTAGATATTACTTTAATATTTTCACAAGAGTTAACTTTATCCGTAATATATTTTGCAAACTTTTCTCTATCAACTGCTAATGCGTTGCCTGCAGGCACCCTATATTTATCGGCACTTTCTATAATTAAAGAGCCTAAAATACGCATTTCTTCTTTTAATAAGCCTGCTGCATTTCCATAAATATCGTTGCTTTTAAGTGAGTTTGAACAAACCAATTCGCCAAGCATTTGGCTTTTGTGGGCAGGCGTAAAAGCGTTTGGCTTTATATCAAAAAGTTCAACTTTTATGCCGTGTACGCCTAAATAATACGCCACTTCACAACCTGCTAAACCACCACCGATAACCTTAACCGTTTGCATTTTCTTTTTTATTTGAGTCGCAATTTTTGTTAGAGCAACTCTTTTTTCCATTGTCTTCTATTATATAAGCACCACAAACGCTACACTTTTCACCCGTTGGCAAATCCCAACTCATAAACTTACAGTTTGGATAATTAGAGCAACCGTAGAAAACTTTTCCACCCCTACTCATCATCTTTTTAGTTGGCTTACCACACTCTGGGCAAGTTCCTGCATTTTCAGACATACTTATAGTGTTTTTGCATTTTGGGTAGTTAGAACAAGCCAAAAATTTACCAAATTTGCCTTCCCTTTCCACCATTATACCACCACATTTATCACAAATTCTGTCTGTAGGAATTGCAACCTTTTCGTTAACTGAAACTATATTCTTACATTGTGGATAATTGCTACAAGCATAATAGTTGCCGTATTTACCACTATTTATAATCATTGGTGCGCCACACTTGTCGCACAACTTTTCAGTAAGTTTTGAATTCTTAAGTTGGTTTTCAAAAGGTCTATAAAAATCAGCAATAAGTTTATGCCAATCCTTACCACCATTACCTATATCGTCAAGTTGCGTTTCCATCCTTGCTGTAAAAGAAACGTCCATAATACCTGAAAAATACTTAACTAAAAAGTCAATCAAGCCATAACTTATTTCATTTGGAACAAGATATTTTTTATCTTTAGAAACGTATTCACGCTTTTTGTCCGTAAGTTTTGCCATAATGGTTGCATAAGTTGACGGCCTACCAATCCCCTTATCTTCCATACTCTTAATTAACGTTGCTTCAGTAAACCTTACAGGTGGCTTTGTGAACTTTTGTTCTTTATAAAGTTTATCTAAATTAAGTTTATCGCCCTTGTTCATTGGTGGCAACAATGCGTTTCCACTTTCTTCGTCTTCTTCTTTTTTAGTATCGTCATATACAGCCAAATAGCCCTTAAAAGTAAGCGTTTTACCACTTGTTTTAAGCGTATATTCGTCTGCCTTAACGTCAACAGAAACACTGTCGTAAACTGCTTCTGCCATTTGAGAAGCGATAAATCTATCGTAAATAAGTTTGTATAGTTTGTATTGGTTTTTATCTAAAATATCTTTTACGCTTTCAGGCGTTTTTCTAACGTCAATAGGTCTTATGGCTTCGTGTGCGTCTTGTGCATCCTTTTTCGCACGGTAAACGTTTGGTTTTGCCGGCACGTAATTGTCGCCATAATTTTCTTTAATATAATCAAGCGCATCTTTTTGTGCCTCTGTAGAAATTCTCACAGAGTCCGTCCTCATATAAGTAATAAGTGCTAAATGTCCGTTAGGCGTTTCCACACCTTCGTAAAGCCTTTGTGCAATTTGCATAACTTGAGGTGCTGTAATGTTTAATTTTATAGAACCGTCTTGTTGTAAAGTACTTGTAATAAAAGGTGCAGGGGCGTGCGATTTAACGACAGACTTTTTAACTTCTTGCACTATAAATTGTGCATTATTTAAGTCGTTTTCCGTTAAAGTCGCTTGCTCTAAACTGCTTGGTTTGTATTTTTTACCGTTTTTCTCTACAAGCAACACTTTGAACTTTGCTTGTGCATCAGGGTAAACTTCTGCCTTAATATTCCAATATTCTTGTGGAACAAACGCTTTAATCTCCCTTTCTCTATCTACAACCATTTTAAGCGCAACAGATTGCACCCTACCTGCAGATAAATTTTCGTTTAACCTTGAACTTGCTGCCGGAGAAATACTATAACCAACAAGCCTATCTAAAACCCTACGTGCTTGTTGTGCATCTACAAGGTTCATATCAATTTTTCTTGGGCTTGCTATTGCTTTTCTTACAGCCTTTTCACTAATTTCGTTAAACTCAATTCTTCTTGCACTGTTTACGTCAATTTCTAAAACTTCTGCTAAATGCCAAGAAATTGCTTCACCTTCTCTATCCGGGTCGGTTGCAAAATAAACTTCACTGGCTTTTTTCGCTTCATCTTTCAACTTCTTTATATCTGCTTTTTTGTCTTGTGAAATTTCGTAAAAAGGTTCAAAATCTTTATCTATTCTAATACCCATACGATTAACAGGCAAATCTCTTACATGCCCTTTTGATGCAAGCACCTTAAATTCACCCTTTAAAAACTTTTCAATTGTCTTGGCTTTGTGTGGGGATTCCACTATAATTAGTTGCATTTATCTATTAAACTACTCCTTGAAAGTCCGTAAATATTAATTCCTGTTTTTATTACCAACCCTTTAATCTCCATAGCAGATAGAATTGGCATTATTTCATAAACGGGTTTGCCCGTTTGTTTTGCAATATTTTCTAAGTGCATACTTCCGTCTTTTAACGAATTTATTACTGTTTTTTCTATATCGCTTAGTTGTATTTCTTCTTTTACTTGTTCAATCCCGTAAAATTCTAATATGTCTTGTGGGCTGTCCGTAAGGGACGCAAATTGTTTTATCAATTTATTACACCCCGCACCCGACGGAACGCCTATATTATATGGAATTGCAAACACGTCTCTACTATATTCTTCAGCATACTCAGCAGTATAAATAGCACCACTTTTTTCGCCTGCGCTAACAATTAACACACCTTTACTTAACCCTGCAATTATACGATTTCTTACCGGAAAAAAGTATGGCTTTGATGCAATTTCTGGCAACTGTTCTGAAATAATTAAACCGTCTTTTGCAATGCTTTCTATAAGTTTAGCGTTAGACGCTGGATAAATATTATCAAAACCACCGGCAACTACGCTTATTACTTTACCACCTTTATTTAAGGCAGTTTTTATTACGGCACTATCAACACCCTCTGCCGTACCCGTAACCACGGTAAAACCGTTATCTATCATCGCTTTAGTATATTCTTCAGTAGCCTTTATCGAGAGAGGTAAACTTCTTCTGCTACCCACTATACCAAAAATTTGGCTATCTAATAACCCCACGTCGCCTTTCGTATATAGTACTAATGGTGGCAACGTCGTTTCTTTTAATAATTTAGGGTAATTTGCCGATTTTATGGTAATTGCAACAATTTCACGACGTTCTAATTCCTTTAGTATATACTTTAGATATACGTCGTTTGCTGAATTTTTTAAAAGTTCATAATCATTAAGACCTATATTATTAACGATATAATCTTTGCCTTTTTGTAAAACTTCGCTAATTTTAGCCTTGCCGTTTATCAACTTATATAGTTCTAATTTATGCTTATATTCAAGCCCAATAAAACTATCTAACCAAATTAAGCACAATTCGTCTAATGAATATTTTATCATTTTTCCCCGTGTCTATAACTAATTGCTTCATAAATATGTTCCGGCCTAATGTTGTCACACATACTCATATCGGCAATAGTTCTAGCAACTTTAATTATTCTACTTCTTGCCCTTGGCGATAAATGTAAACTTTCATAAGCATTTTTAAGTATATCTTCACACTCTTTTGAAAGTGGGCAATATTTAGCAATTAACCTTTCACCCATATCGCTATTGGTGTTTATTTTTTCATTTTCAAAACGCTTGATTTGAATTTCTCTAGTCCTATTAACCCTTTTTCTAATAGTAGCACTATCTTCCTGTTCAGCAGTGTCAGTAAGTTCGCTATATTTTACGCTATCAACTTCTACCCTAATATCAATTCTATCTAACAATGGGCCTGAAATTTTTGCATTATACTTTTGTATTTGTGAAGGTGTGCAAGTGCACACTTTATCAACTGAACCGTAATTTCCACAAGGACAAGGGTTCATACTTCCACACATCATAAAGTTTGCAGGATAGGTGCTACTGCCTGTTGCCCTTGAAATAGTTATAACCCCGTCTTCTAAAGGCTGTCTTAACGATTCTAAAGTAGACCTTTGATATTCAGGCATTTCGTCCAAAAACAACACACCATTATGTGCAAGGCTTATTTCACCCGGTTTTAGAGATGCACCACCACCCGTCATTGCGATAGCAGTTGAAGTGTGATGCGGGCTTCTAAAAGGCCTTGAATATACTATACCATCACTATCTTTTAACATACCTGCAACAGAGTGTATTTTAGTGGTTTCCAACGCTTCTTCCTTTGTTAAATCTGGCATTATGGTTGGTATACATTTTGCAAGCATAGTTTTACCCGTACCCGGCGCACCCACGAATAGTATGTTATGCCCACCAGATACTGCAACTTCTAAAGCACGTTTAGCAACTTCTTGTCCTTTAATGAACTTAAAGTCTGCGTCGTATATGTTTTTAATTGAAGTTTGGTCAAACACACGTGTACTAACCTTTTCAATTGGCTTAAGGTTAGACAAATGGTCCATAACTTCCCTTAAAGATTTTGCACCGTAAATTTCTGTACCTTCTACGTAAGACGCTTCATTACTATTTTCATAAGGAACAACAAACTTTGTAAATCCTGATGAATACGCTGAAATAATTAGTGGCAATATGCCGTTTATTCTTCTAATACTACCGTCAAGCGATAACTCACCTAAAAACACAATGCCGTCTAAATCACAAGCAATTTGACCTGACGACTTTAGTATGCCTATCGCAATAGGCAAGTCGAAAGCAGAACCTTCCTTCTTAACGTCTGCCGGGGCAAGGTTTGCAGTAATTTTTTTTGCAGGCATCATCCTACCACTATTTTTAATGGCAGAACGCACCCTTTCTTTAGATTCTTTAACTGCAGTATCGCCAAGCCCTACTATATCAAAACTTGGCAAACCATTGTTTGAATCAACTTCTACACTTACGGGTACACCTTTTAACCCCATCAATGAAAAACATTGTATTTTTGCAATCATTATCTACTTTTTCAGCCTTTTTATAATTTAAGATTTACCGTGCTTTCTTTAAATAGCGAATAAAAGAGAAATATTTTCCCACTATTTATAATATTCTAATTTAATTATATAATATTTTTGACTAATTGTAAACACAATATTAAAATAATTTACCTTTAAATAGCAAAAATTTAAACAACGCTTTTGCCACAAAAAAAAGACCTACTATCATAAGTAGGTCTTTTTGTTTTTTGTTAAATTATCTTGCTACTTCTTTAACCTTAGCAGCCTTACCAGTTCTTTCTCTCAAGTAGTAAAGTTTAGCACGTCTTACAGCACCCTTTCTAACCACGATGATGTCTGCAACCTTTGGTGAGTGGATTGGGAAAGTTTTTTCAACGCCAACGCCAAAAGAAAGTCTCCTAACCGTAAAGGTTTCTGAAATACCGCCGTGTTTTCTAGCGATTACGATACCTTCGAACGCTTGTAATCTTTCTCTTTCACCTTCTATAACCTTTACCATTACTTTAACGGTATCGCCAATAGAAAATTCAGGTACTGATGCTTTTACGTTTTCTTGATTGATTGCTTCAATAATCTTGCTCATTTGCTTTTACCTCCAAATTACTAAGCGTTCATTGATGATAAACATAAGTGGAACGCCCGAAAGCCTTAATATGATATCATAATTTTTATTTTATTGCAAGCGTTTTTACATACAAAATGCATTAATTATATGATTTATTTGCACTTTTTCGCCATCTTTTTCTATTTCTACTACGTCAAAGCGGCAAATGGCTTCTTCTTGTTTTGTTTTTTGCAAATATTCGCTTGCTACTAAAAAATATTTTTGTTGTTTCTTATAATTTACCGCTTCGGCAGGTGTACCGAAAGCACTATCTTTTCTTGTTTTTACTTCGACAAACACTATCGCATCATTATCTTTTGCGATAATATCTATTTCGCCAAGTTTGGTTTTATAATTAGTTTTTATTATTTGAAAGTCCTTTTGTTTCAAAAACTGAACTGCTTGCTTTTCGCCTATTCTGCCCAAAAGTTTTTTATAAAAGTCTTTCTGTGAATTTTGCAAGGCCCTATCTCCTTAATTTTATCGATATGCGTTTTCGTGCCGTACCCCTTATGCTTTTCAAATGAGTAATCCGGGTAAGTTTTTGCATATTCTACCATTAAATTATCTCTATAAACTTTCGCTATAATAGATGCACAGCCTATAGTATAACTTAAAAAATCGCCTTTAGTAATATACTCTGCATTTATATCTAAATGTGTATTTACGCCGTCAACAAGCGTTATATCAGGCACAACTTTTAGCCCCTTTACAGCACTTACCATACATTTTTTTACGGCTTCTAAGATATTTATTTTGTCAATTTCTTCAGGCTCTATTTGAAAAATACAATATGAAATTGCTTTTTCTTTAATTTCTTTATCTAACGTTTCTCTTTTCTTTTCAGTAAGTTTCTTACTGTCCGTCACACCTTGTATAATATTATCTTTCGGCATTATTACGGCAGCACAGACAACAGGCCCAGCCAACGGACCACGCCCCACTTCGTCAACGCCTGCTATGTAATTATAACCTAAATCATAATATTTTCTTTCGTACTCTAAATTATCCATTTTAATCTAATAAAATTTTGCCTAATCTACCACTTCTAAAATCGTCTATAATTGCAGTGGCACACCTTGTATAATCGTACTCGCCACCCCTTAATAAAAAGCCACGGCGAACGCATATTTTATCAAAAATTTCTATCGTTTCAACGTCAAAATCTTCAATACCGTACTTGTTTTTTAGTAATTCCGGGTATGAAACAACCATCTCTTTAATAAATTCGTAAGCCAAGTCTTCCATATTGATATTAGCATCGTTCATACTACCAACGTACGCCAAATGTTTTGCTAAATCTTGGTTTTCAAAAGCAGGAGGCATTGTACCTGGGGTGTCTAACAATTCTAATTCTCTAATTTTAACCCATTGTTTGCCCCTTGTCACGCCTGCTTTGTTGCCGGTAGTTGCCTTTTTGCCACCGCATAGTGCGTTGATAATAGTAGATTTACCCGTGTTAGGTATACCGCTTACCATAATACGCATTGGCTTAAAAACGCCTTTTAATTTATTTCTTTCTACTTTTTCTTTCAGCAATGAAAATATCTTATTATAAAGCAAGTCAACAGACTTTTTGTCCATTGCACTTATTGAAACTACTTCATAGCCGTTTGCCACGAAATCTTTTATAGTTTTTTTACTATCTTCGCTACTTACTAAGTCGCTTTTATTTAACACGTATAAAACTTTTTTGTTTATAAAAAGTTTTTCAAGTTTCTTGTTCATAGAAGCGTGTGGACAACGCGCGTCTAAAACAACCATAACGCCGTCTACGGCTTTAAGGTTATCTTCCATCATACGCATTGCCGATTTCATATGGCCTGGAAACCATTGTAAATGTTGCATACTACTTCTCCAACAAATCAGGGCGATTTTTCTTGGTAATTTCTAATGATTTCGCCTTTCTCCACTTTGCTATTTCGCCGTGATTACCACTCAATAAAACTTCTGGCACTTTTTTGCCCATAAATTCTTGTGGACGGGTATATTGTGGGTATTCCAAAAGCCCGTTTGTAAAACTTTCTTCCCCAAGTGAATCTCTATTTATAACCCCTTCAACGTATCTTGAAACGGCGTCAACTACTGCCATTGCAGGTATTTCACCACCCGTCAACACAAAGTCACCAATAGACAATTCCTCATCAATATATAAGTCCAAAACCCTTTGGTCTACACCTTCATAATGCCCACATAAAAGCAACAAATTGCCTTTAGAAGCATATTCTAAAACGATTTTTTGATTAAATATCCTTCCCTTAGGCGACATAAAAACACGTAGTGCTTTATGGTTAGGGTCAATTTTATCTATTGCACTTGCAATAGGTTGTGCCATCATAACCATACCCGCACCACCACCAAAAGGCGTATCGTCGCATTTATTATGCTTATCTAACGTATAATCTCTTATATCGTGAATATTTATCTCTAATTTACCACTATCTACTGCCCTACCAATAATACTTGTTTTAAGGGGCGAAAACATTTCAGGAAAAAGGGTTAGAATATCAA
This sequence comes from Christensenellaceae bacterium, assembly GCA_045631625.1. Classification (GTDB taxonomy): domain Bacteria; phylum Bacillota; class Clostridia; order Christensenellales; family Borkfalkiaceae; genus UBA1259. The sequence continues at coordinate 5,823 of JAZQVG010000008.1, read as the reverse complement.
TCTTCATATACGCTAATCTCCTTTAGTCTTTCTTCTTTTAGGGTAATAACTTTGTTTTCAATATCAATGTTTATAACTGCGTCTTTCAAAAAAGGAAACCTAAGCACCCTATTATCAACCGTTTGAACGGTAAAATAGTCGGTATTTGCTTGAGTTAACGATAAAACTTTGCCAATTTTTTGATTTTCAGTATAAACTTCACACTTTTCTAAGTCAGCAATAAAATACTTATCTTTTGGAAGAACAACTGCGTCTTCTCTTTTAACGCACAAAAATTTACCACGGAAAGTTTCCGCAGTATTTCTATCACAAATTCCTTCAATAGAAAGAAAAACAGCATCAATAGACGGCCTTGCACCCAATACCTTATAGGCACACCCGTCTATCAACACGCTTTTAAGTTTTTTAAACCTTGCTACGTCGTCAGTTAAAGGCGAAACTTTAAGTTCACCTTTAACACCTTGTGGTTTAACGACTAAGCCGATTTTTAAGATATCTTGCATATCAAAAAGGGGAGAAAATTATTAGTTTTCTCCACGCTCTTTTATTTCAATGTTATACTTTTTGTTTTCTTTAAAAGAACCTGCCCTAACGATTGTGCGTAAAGCCTTGGCAATTTTACCTTGCCTACCAATTACTTTACCCATATCGCTAGCGTCAAGTATAACGGTAACTGATACGTTTTTACCATCGTCTTCAACAACGTATTCTACGCTATCAGGATTTTCGGCAAAACTGCCGATTACGTACTTAATTAATTCTAACATAAACTCTCTCTTTAAGCCTTATTTACTTAGACTTACGGGTTTTTGTTCTTGGTGCAGAAAGTTTTGTTGGAGCAGGAATAATGCCTTCCTTAACTAAGATGTTTTTAACCGTTTCTGTTGGTTGTACACCTTTTGCTAACCAAGATTTTGCCTTTTCAGCATCGATTACGATTTCTGCAGGTTGTGCAGTTGGGTTATAGTGACCTACTTTGTCAATATACGCACCGTCTCTTGCTGTTCTGCTGTCTGTGATTACTACACGGTAGAATGGTGACTTCTTATCGCCCATTCTTGTTAATCTCATTTTTACTGCCATTTTTGTTTCTCCTTTTAACTTTTATTAAAATTTAAAAAATTTATTATTTTTCATTTGTTTCATCATTAGTTTAGTTTGCTCAAACTGTTTAAGCACTCTATTTACTTCTTGTACAGAAGTGCCACTACCTAAAGCAATTCTGTTCTTTCTTGAAGAGTTTATTATTGACGGATTTTCACGTTCTCTCATAGTCATTGATTGTATAGCTGCTTTCATTGAGTACAGTTTACTTTCGTCAATATCTTGTTCTCTTATTTTAAGTTTACCCATGCCCGGTAGCATTGATAAAACGTCTTTCATACCACCCATTTTATTCATCGTTTCAAACTGGGTTAAAAAGTCGTCCAAAGTAAAGGAATTTTCCCTAAACTTTTTCTCCATTTTTTTGGCATCTTCTTCAGTTACGGCTTCTTGTGCCTTTTCTATCAAGGTCAAAACGTCGCCCATACCAAGAATCCTGTTTGCCATACGGTCTGGATAAAACGGCTCTAAATCCCCAAGTTTTTCGCCAACTGAACAAAATTTAATAGGCTTGCCCGTAACGGCTTTCATTGAAAGCGTTGCACCACCCCTTGTATCGCCGTCAAGTTTAGTTAATACCAAACCCGTCACTTCCAATCTCTTGTTAAAGGTATCTGCAACCTCTACTGCAACTTGCCCCGTCATAGAATCTACTACAAGCAAGATTTCTGCTGGGTTTACTTCCTTTTTTATATCTTCAAGTTCTTTCATCAACTGCTCGTCAATCTGCAACCTACCTGCAGTATCGATAATTACAGTATCAAATCCGTAAGATTTAGCGTATGCAACACCTTCTTTTGCAATCTTTATAGGGTTACCTTGCCCTTTTTCAAAAACCGTACAGCCTGCCTTTTCACCAACAGTTTTAAGTTGATTTATAGCGGCAGGACGATACACGTCACAAGCAACCAACAAGGGTTTTTTGCCTTGTTTTGAAAGCATAAAACCTAATTTACCAACTAAAGTAGTTTTACCAGCACCTTGCAAGCCTGCCATCATAATTACGTTTGGCGAAGCGCTTGATTGGTTTAACTTGCTATTTTGTGAACCCATTAAACTAATAAGTTCTTCATTAACGATTTTAATAACTTGTTGGGTTGGGCTTAAACTTTTAAGTATCTCTTGCCCAACAGCCCTTTCACTCACCTTTGAAACGAAATCTTTTACAACTGCAATGTTTACGTCTGCTTCTAAAAGTGCAATACGCACTTCTCTCATAGCAGTTTTTATCTCAAGTTCAGTAAGTTTGCCGTGCTTTGTTAACTTTGAAAATATATGATTAAGTTTTTCTGATAGCCCTGAAAATAACGCCATTATAAATTGATTATCCCCTTAATCTTATCTTTAATTTCGCCTTCTGCTTGTTTTTCTAACTCTTTAAGTAAATCGTTTCTATTTTTTACCTTTAACTCACGTTCCAACTCTTCAAGTTTTTTCTTTGCAGATGAAATTGCATCGTTTACGTTTTGACGGCTTATCCCCTTTTCTTCAGAAATTTCTGCTAAAGAAAAGTCTAAGAAAAAGTGCATTTCAAACACTTCCTTTTGCTTTGCCGTTAAAAGCCCTTTGTATATTTCAAATAACTCTGCGTAATATATCTTCTCTTCCATAAAAAACCAAACGGTGTAAAGTTTTTTTCCTTTACACCGTAGATTATATACATTTTATTTATACTTGTCAACTATTTTAACCAAAAATTTATTCAAACAAAGCGTCAATAAATTCTTTTGCATTAAAATCTTCAATATCGTCTATTTTTTCGCCCGTACCTACGTAGTAAACGGGTACTTCTAATTCGTAAGATAGTGATATTATAAAGCCACCCTTAGCAGTACCGTCAAGTTTAGTTAAAATTATGCCGTCAACCCCAACTGCATCTTTAAAAGTTTCCACTTGAGATTTTGCATTTTGGCCGGTGGTTGCATCTAATACAATAAGTTTATAGAAGTTTGCTTCAGGGTATTCTCTCTTTATTACCCTATCCATTTTTTTAAGTTCTTCCATAAGGTTGGCTTTAACGTGCAATCTACCTGCAGTATCTACTATTAAAACGTCAGTCTTTTTGGCTTTTGCAGACGAAATTGCATCAAACACAACGGCTGAAGCATCTGCGCCTTCGCTACTTTTTACTATCTTAACGTTTGCCCTATCAGCCCAAACGGAAAGTTGGTCAGACGCTGCCGCCCTAAAGGTATCGCCTGCGGCGATAGTGACAGATTTTCCTTCCTTACTAAACTTGTTTGCAAGTTTGCCGATAGAAGTGGTTTTACCTACACCGTTTACACCTATAACCATAATGACTGCTGGTGATTTGAAAGCCACCTTTTCGGCATAGTCAAGCGTTTCAAAAAGTTCGTTTTTGAGTAGCGATATAACGTAGTCTTTATCTTTTACCTTTTCGTTTATCGCATTTACACGTATCTCATCCACAATTTCCATTGCGGTAGAAACTGAAACGTCTGAAGAAATTAAGATATCTTCTAAACTTTCATAAAAATCTTCGCCAATTTTGTCTTTTGCAAAAAGTTCTATAAGTTTATTTTTAAGACCGTCTCTTGTTTTAGTTAATACGCTTTTTAATTTGCCAAAAAGTCCCATTTTCTATCCTTAAAAAATTATTCTAAAGGTTCACCCGTCAATTCAGTAACGTCTGAAAGTTTAACGGATACAAGTTTACTTACACCCTTTTCTTGCATTGTAACACCAAATAGTGCGTCTGCAAGTTCCATAGTAGGCTTTCTGTGGGTAATAACGATAAATTGAGTATCGTTGCTAAATTTCTTTAAGTAGGTTGCAAACCTATCTACGTTCGCTTCGTCTAACGCTGCTTCAATTTCGTCAAGAATACAGAAAGGCATTGGGCGAAGACGTAAAATTGCAAACAATATTGCAATGGCTGTAAGTGCCTTTTCACCACCCGATAAAAGTGAAAGTTTTTGTAGTTTCTTTCCTGGTGGTTCGGCAACGATTTCTACGCCTGCTTCCAACCTATCCGATACTTCGCTATAATCAATTTGAAGCATTGCCCTACCGCCACCGAAAAGTTCCTTAAATATCTTTTGGAAGTTTTCGTTAATTTTAGAAAAACCTGCATCAAATTTTTCAAGCATTTCAGCCTTCAATTTTTCAATAGCCGTCTTGATATCGTTTTCGGCTTTTATCATATCTTCACGCTGAGCATTTAAGTCTTCATAACGGTCTTTAAGTGCCTTAAAGTCTTCAATAGCACTACCGTTAATTACGCCTAACGCAGACCTACGACGTTTAATACGGTTAATTTCTGCTTCACCCTTATTGCCATCGTAATTTTCTGCCCTAAACTTAACGGCTGTTTCGTAAGTTTCGTTATAATCTTCAAGAATTGTTTGCTTTAAATGTTCTAAGTTTTCGTCAATCTTGGCAAGTGAAATTTCTTCACCGTGCTTTCTTTCAGAAAGTTCCGTAATATCTTGCGATAACCTTTCCTTTCTATCTTCGTTATCGCCAAGTTTTGCTTTTAATTGTTCCTTAAAACTTTCAATGCCTTCAATCTTTTCTCTAATAGAATTGATATATTCTTGTTCTTCTTTAGATAGTGAAACTTTTTCTTGCTCTCTCCTTAATTCTTCAATCATACCGTTAGCACCATCGTTGCTTCTTTCAAGTGATTGGTTTGAAGTTTTTGTTTGAGATATAATTTCGTTTAATCTATCTATTTCGTTTCTTAAACTATCGCTTTTTGCCCTTAAAGAAGTGATTGTCACTTGAAGTGAAGTACTTTCTTCACTAAGTGCATCTCTTTCTTTTTTAAGATTATCAAATTCTGCTTGGTATTTGTCTGCTGATTTTGATGCGTTTACCTTATCTTCTTCAAGTTTTTTACTGCCCGTCATAACTTGTTCAAAGTCTATAGAAAGTTTGTTTATCCTATCGTTTACTTCATCGATAAGTTCACTTACGTTTTCAATTTCCTTACCAATTTCAATCAAGTTGTTTTCGGCAATTGCTTGCTTTTCACGTTCTAACATTAATTGTTGGCGAACGCCGTTATACATATCGTTAGTGATATTATAACTATCTAACGCCTTATCACGCTTTAATTCAAGGCTAGCTTTTTCATCTTTTAAGGCTTGCATTTCCTTACGCTTTTGCTCTAAAAGTTGTGCGTTTTCTTGAAGTTTCCTATCGCCCGACAATACGCCCATACCGTCTTTCTTTCTAAAACCACCACTCATTGCGCCTTGCGTACTAAACACGTCGCCGTCAAGTGTCACCATCTTAAATGCAAAGTGGTATTTTTTCGCTATTTCAGTAGCGTTTTCAATAGTATCAACGATTAAAGTATTGCCTAATAGGTTAGAAATAATATTTTCGTATTGGCTATCGTATGAAACAAGTTCGTTAGCAACGCCTAAAGCACCCTTTTCCCTTACGGCAAGCGTAATTTCCGTGCTTTTATTCCTTGTCCTTACGGACGTAATAGGCAAGAAAGTAACTACGCCAAACTTGTTTTGTTTTAGATAGTTAATTAAATATTTTGCATCGTCAGGGTTTGCAGTTACTACGTTTTGCGCAGCGCCACCAAGCGCCGTTTCAAGCGCAATATCGTAAATTTTATCACTCTTTATAAGTTCTGCAACTACGCCCTTGATTTTCTTTGAAAGTTCAGGCACTTCCTTCGCTTTGTTAAGTAAATTCTTAACTGAGAATTGGTAACCTTCGTACTTGTCTTTTAATTCT
>JAZQVG010000007.1:0-5934 GCA_045631625.1 Christensenellaceae bacterium | reverse complement strand
TTGCAAAGATAAAATTTCAACCATATCAGATGAGTTGAAAATTTTACTATTGCCTAAAGACCCTGACGACGATAAGAACGTTATTATGGAAATTCGTGGTGGTGCTGGTGGTGAAGAAGCAAGTTTATTCGCTTACGAAATGTATAGATTATACGTTAAATATGCAGAAAAAAACCGTTGGAGAACGGAAGAAATTGACGTAAACGAAACGGAACTTGGTGGTATAAAGGAAGTTATTTTCTCTATATCGGGTAAAGACGCTTATAGTAAACTTAAATATGAAAGTGGCGTACACAGAGTTCAACGTGTGCCAGAAACGGAATCTCAAGGTAGGGTGCATACTTCAACCGTAACGGTTGCAGTTTTACCTGAAGCAACGGATGTTGAAATTACTATTGATGAAAAAGATTTAAGGGTTGACACCTTGCGTTCAAGTGGTGCTGGTGGACAACACGTAAATAAGACGGAATCTTGTATAAGATTGACGCATATTCCAACGGGTATTGTCGTTTTATGTCAAGACGAACGTTCACAAACTAAAAACCGTGAAAAAGCGATGAAAGTATTAAAAAGCCGTTTATACGATTATTACCAATCACAAGCAGATAAAGAATATTCTGAAAATAGGCGTAGCCAAGTTGGTACGGGTGATAGGTCGGAAAGAATTAGGACTTACAACTTCCCGCAAGGCCGTGTTACTGACCACAGAATTGGCTTGACGCTTCACTCAATAGATAATTTTATGATGGGCGATATTGATGAGATGGTGGAGGCACTTGCCATCTATGATAGGGAGAAAAAACTTAGTGCTGGATTTGCAGATGAGGAATAAAGGAGAGTAATTATGGTTTCAAAAAAAGTAAAAAATATATCACCGTCTTTGACGTTGGAAATAACTGCTAAAGCAAAAAAATTAAAAAGTGAAGGGGTTTCTATTATCGGCTTTGGTGCTGGTGAACCTGACTTTAATACTCCTGATTTTATTGTAAATTCAGCAAAAAAAGCACTTGATACAGGTTTTACTAAATATACTTTGGCATCTGGTACTATGGAATTACGTAAAGCAATTTGCGATAAATTCAAAAAAGACAACAACTTAGACTATGAAGTAGGTAATATTGTAGTATCAAGTGGTGCAAAAAGTTCACTTTATCACGCTATTTGTGCTTTAGTTGACGAAGGAGACGAAGTAATTTTACCTTCTCCATATTGGCTTACATATCCAGAACTTATTAAACTTGCAGGTGCTAATTGCGTTTACGTAAAAACAAAAAAACAAAACGGTTATAAAATTACTGCAAAGGAAATTGAAGAAAACATTACTGACAAAACGAAATGTATAATCCTTAACTCTCCAAACAACCCAATTGGTGTAGTTTATAGCGAAGAAGAACTTAAAGCGATTGCTAAGGTTGTTGAAAAGGCAGGTTTATACGTTATTTCTGACGAAATTTATGAAAAATTGATTTATGACGGACAAAAACACTATTCAATTGCACAAGTAAACGACTATATGAAAGAGCATACCGTTATTATTAACGGCGTTTCAAAAAGTTATGCAATGACAGGGTGGCGTATAGGTTATCTTGCAGCACCATTAGAAATTGCAAAAGCGGCAGGCAGTATGCAAAGCCATACAACAAGCAACGCTTGTTCAATTTCTCAATTTGCTTCAACGGCGGCACTTACTGAACCTGAAGGCGAAAAGTTTATTGTTGAAATGCAAAAAGTATTTGATGAAAGAAGGAAGGTTATGTATGAAAAACTCTGTAAAATAGATGGTTTTTGTACGGTTGAACCAAAAGGTGCTTTCTATGCTTTCGTTGACGTATCTTCTTTTTATGGAAAGAAATTAAATGGTGAAGTTGTTGATGGTTCGCTTAAGTTTGCTGATTTAGCGCTAAAGTACGGCGTAGCTGTTATACCTGGTATTGCTTTTGGTGACGATAACTTTATTAGACTTTCTTATGCAATTTCTAAGGAAGATATTATTGAAGGTATCAATAGAATAGAAAAATTCGTTGCCGACTTAAAATAATTTAAAATTATTGAAAATAAATTTAAAAAACCTATTGTAATTTTATATAAATTGTTATAAAATATAGGTAAGATATAAATTAGGAGGAAACATTCCATGCAAATTATTTACGGACCAAAAGGAACAGGCAAGACGAAAGCCATTATAGACCAAGCAAATTCTGCTCTTGATGTGGCTAAAGGAAATGTTTTATTTGTTACTGATACTAAGAAAAATTCTATTACCTTAAATCATAACATTAAGTTTATAGATTCTACTGATTTTGAAATTCAAGGCGCTGACGGTTTTAGGGGCTTTTTGAAAGGCTTAGTTGCTGCAAGTGGCGATAACGAATACATATTTGTTGACGGTATTTCAAGAATTACAGGCAAGGCTTTAGGCGAATTAAGTAATATTTTTGGTGCTATTGATAAGTTGGAACAGGATTACGGCGTTAAGTTTGTTTTAACTTGCAGTGCTTCTAAAGAAGAATTACCAAGTTTCGTATTAAAGTACGTTGAATAATTGATTTTTTATAATTTTAATAGTATAATAGAAGTCGGAATATTTATATTCCGACTTTATCTATATTTTTGGAGTAACTATGAAGTTTTTAAGTACTAGGGGAAAATCACAAGTTGAAAACGCATCGGAAGCGATTGTAAAAGGGTTGGCAGACGACGGCGGTTTATTTGTGCCTGAAAAATTCCCAGACCTATCAAAAGATTTGAATAAACTTGTAGAAATGGACTATTCTCAAAGGGCAAGTTTTGTAATTGGTAGTTTTTTAAGTGAATATGATGCCGTTGCTTTGCAAAAAGGTTGTGATAACGCATACTCTAAGTTTGAAGATGGCGACCCAGCACCTATCGTAAAAGTTGACGATGGTTTTTATATTATGGAATTATTTCACGGCCCAACCATTGCTTTTAAGGACGTTGCATTGACGCTTTTACCTTATTTGTTAAGGACGGGTGCTGATTTTACTGGTATTAAGGAAGAAATTTTAATATTAGTTGCCACTAGTGGCGATACGGGTAAAGCCGCTTTAGAAGGTTTTAAAGACCAAAAGGGAATTAAAATTTGCGTATTCTATCCAAGTGAAGGGGTTAGTGATATGCAAAAACTTCAAATGTGTACTCAAGAAGGCGAAAACGTAAAAGTTGTAGCCGTTAAGGGTAATTTTGACGATTGCCAAACGGCTGTTAAAAAGATTTTTAACAGTAATGAAATCAACCAAAAACTTAAAGAACAAAACGTTATTTTATCAAGTGCAAACTCTATTAATTTTGGTAGATTGGTGCCACAAATTACCTATTATTTTTCAGCATATTGCGATTTAGTAAATTCTAATGAAATTAAAGTAGGCGATAAAGTGAATTTTGTAGTTCCGACGGGTAATTTCGGTAATATTTTAGCAGGTTATTACGCTAAACAAATGGGGCTTCCTGTTGGTACTTTGGTTTGCGCTTCTAACGATAACAACGTTTTAACAGAGTTTTTTGCTGACGGTACTTACGACGCTAATAGAGAGTTTTATAAAACTACGTCACCATCAATGGATATTTTAATTTCAAGTAATCTTGAAAGACTTATATTTGAAATATCTAATAGAGATGCTACTAAAACGGCAAAGCGTATGGAAGACCTTAAAAAGACAGGTAAATACGATATTTCTAAAGAAGAACTTGATAAACTTTCATTAGAATTTTACGCCGATTATTCTGACGCTGAAGAAGGGGAAGAAACTATAAGCGAAATCTTTGAAGAATACGGTTACGTTTGTGACCCACATACTGCCGTTGCCGTAAACGTTTTTGAAAAGTTTAGAAAGTTTAATAAAAATAATCAACAAACAGTAGTGTTATCTACTGCAAGTCCTTACAAATTCCCACAATCAGTATTAAAGGCCATTACTGGTAAAACGGAAAAGGACGCATTTAAATCTGCTGATAGACTTTACAATGAAACGGCAATGCCTATTCCACAGCAAATTAGTAGTTTAAAGCAAAAAGAAAGGCGTTTTTCTGGTGAAGTGGAAAAAGATGCCGTAATAGATGAAATTTTTAGTTTTATTAAAAAATAATTCAATATTTATTTAAGTTTGGTGAAATATAATTATGGAAGAAAAGAAAAGATTATTTAGTGCAATTCAACCAAGTGGTATTTTGACAATAGGTAATTATCTTGGTGCTTTACGTAACTTTAAAAAACTTCAAGACGATTACGATAGTATTTTCTCTGTTGCAGACTTGCATACTTTAACGGTTGTGCAAGAACAAGGTGCTTTAAAGAGAAATACTTATGAATTAACGGCGTTATACATTGCTTGTGGTATTGACCCTGAAAAGTCAATATTATTTGCACAATCACACGTTTCTGCACACGCGGAACTTACTTGGATTTTAAATACGATATGTTATCCTGGCGAACTTCAAAGGATGACACAATTTAAGGATAAAAGTAAAAAACACGAAGATAATATAAATATGGGGCTTATGGATTATCCTGTACTTATGGCTTCAGATATTTTGCTTTATCAAACGGACCTTGTACCAATTGGTGCAGACCAAAAGCAACACTTAGAACTTTCAAGAGACCTTGCTATTAGATTTAATAATAGGTTTGGCGAAACGTTTAAGGTTCCTGAAGGGTATATTGGTAAAACGGCTGGTAGGGTAATGAGCCTTGCTGAACCTGAAAGGAAAATGAGTAAATCTGATGCTAACTTAAACGGTTTTATTTCCATGAACGACGACCCTGATACTATCGTTAGAAAGTTTAAAAGGGCAGTGACGGATAGTGATAATAAAATTATTTTATCACCGGACAAGCCTGGTGTTAGCAATCTTTTAACAATTTATACTGCGTTTACTGAAAAATCTTTCGAAACGGCTGAAAAGGAATTCGACGGTATGGGATATGGCGACTTTAAGATGAGAGTTGCAGATGCCGTTATAAGTAAGGTTGAACCAATTAGACAAGAAAAAGAAAAAATACTTAATGATAAAGAATATATTGATGAAGTGTTGAAAAACGGTGCTGAAAGGGCAGAAAGAGTTGCTTATAAAACTTTGTCAAAAGTTTATAAAAAAGTTGGTTTAGTGCCTAGAAAAAGGGGTTAGAAAGTGTTTGGATACGTAAAAACCGATTTGCCAAATATGTACGTTAAAGATACCGTGCTTTATAAGGCTTCATACTGTGGGCTTTGTAAAAGTATAGGTTGTGTATGTGGGCAAAGGGGTAGGTTTGCGCTTAATTACGATCTTACGTTTTTATCAATTTTGGCGCATAATATTTTAGACGTTGATATGGTTGTGGAAAAAAAGCGTTGTGTTGCGCATTGGATAACCAAACGTCCCATTGCTAAAGTTGACGATTTAACTAAAAAAATTGCTTCTCTAAATTTAATTTTAGTTTATTATAAAGTTAGAGACGATATTATTGATGAAAACAAGGGGTTAGGTAAAAAAATCTTTTTTAACAAAGCATTTAAAAAAGCAAGAAAAGCAGAGCCAATACTTGATAAAATTGCCAATAAATATTATGGCGAATTGTTAGAATATGAAAAGTCAAATTGCTCTTCAATCGATATGGTTGCAGACCCGTTTGGTTGTATGATGCAAGAGATTTTTAAGGTTATATTAGTTGATAAAAGTAATGAATTTACTAATAATTTTGCATATTCATTAGGGAAATGGATATATTTAATAGATGCGTTAGATGATTTTGATAAAGATTTAAAAAAGAATTCATTTAATGTTTTTATAAATTCTTATCCAAATGCAAGAAGCAAATGTCAACTTTTAAGTGAAAACGGCGAAGAAATAACACAGATATTTGGAAGTATATTAAACGATATACGCCAAAATGGCGAAAATTTACAATATAATTTTAATCACGATTTGATTGATAAT
>JAZQVG010000006.1:0-6570 GCA_045631625.1 Christensenellaceae bacterium | reverse complement strand
AAGAGAAAATCAACGACATTTAAAAAACTATAACTAAGGAGAATATTATGGCAAACAAGAAAAGAATTGAAACAGTTTGTGTTCAAGGCGGATACACCCCAAAAAATGGTGAGCCACGTCAAATTCCAATCTATCAAAGTACTACTTTTAAGTATGATACTAGCGAAGATATGGGTAAATTATTTGACCTTGAAGCAAGTGGTTATTTTTATACAAGATTAGCAAACCCAACAAACGATTACGTTGCAAAAAAACTTTGTGAACTTGAAGGTGGTGTTGCAGGTATGCTTACGTCTTCTGGTCAAGCAGCAAATTTTTATGCGATATTTAATATCGCTAATTGTGGCGACCACGTAATTTCTTCATCAGCAATCTATGGTGGTACTTTTAACCTTTTTGCAAATACAATGAAGAAAATGGGTATTGAATTTACTTTTGTTTCGCCAGACATTACGGAAGAAGAGTTAGATAAATGCTTTAAGGAAAACACAAAAGCAGTGTTTGGCGAAACTATTGCAAACCCTGCACTTAACGTTTTAGATATTGAAATGTTTGCTAAAGTTGCACATAAACACGGCGTTCCATTTATTATTGATAATACTTTTGCAACGCCAATCAACTGCCGTCCTATTGAGTGGGGTGCAGATATCGTAACTCACTCTACAACAAAATACATAGATGGACACGGCTCTTCCGTTGGTGGTGCTATTATTGACGCTGGTAAATTTGATTGGATGAAATATGCCGATAAATTCCCTGGTTTAACCACACCGGACGAAACTTACCACGGCGTAGTTTATGCTGAAAAGTTTGGCAATGAAGGTGCATTTATTTATAAAGCAACTGCCCAACTTATGAGAGACTTTGGCTCTATACAATCACCACAACACGCTTACTACATTAACCTTGGTTTAGAAAGCCTACACGTAAGAATGGCAAGACACTCAGAAAATGGTCAAAAAGTAGCAGAATTCTTACAAAAACACCCTAAAATTGAATGGGTTAGATATTGTGGGTTGCCAGGCGATAAGTATTATGAATTAGGTCAAAAATATTTGCCAAACGGCTCTTGTGGTGTCGTTAGTTTTGCTGTTAAGGGCGTTAGAAAAGATGCTGAAACGTTTATGAAAAACTTAAAGATTGCGGCTATCGAAACGCACGTTGCCGATGCAAGAACTTGTTGCTTACACCCAGCAAACGCAACACACCGTCAAATGACTGATAAGCAATTAGAAGAAGCAGGCATTACACCAACTTTAATTAGATATTCTTGTGGTTTAGAAAATGCAGAAGATTTAATTGAAGATATTGCACAAGCGTTAGATAAAGTATAAAAACACGAAAAATTAGGAGAAAATTATGCCTATTGTTATACCAAAAGATATTCCGGCTGCAAAAGTTCTTAAGGCGGAAAATATCTTTGTTATGGATGAAAAGAGAGCAAGTACGCAAGATATTAGGCCGTTAGAGATTGCAATTTTAAATCTAATGCCTACAAAGATTGTCACGGAAAATCAACTATTGCGTTTACTTTCAAATTCACCTTTACAAATTAATATCACGCTTTTGGCTACTGAAACTTACGTTGGTAAAAATACTTCACTTGACCACTTACAAAAGTTTTATAAATCTTTTTCAGAAGTTCAAGACAAGAAGTTTGACGGTATGATAATTACGGGTGCACCTGTAGAAGAAATTGACTTTAATGAAGTTAAGTATTGGGACGAGTTAAAGAAAATTTTTGATTATGCAAAGAAAAACGTGACAAGCACTATGTTTATTTGTTGGGGGGCACAAGCAGGGCTTTATTATTACTACGGTATCAATAAGTATCCACTTGATAAAAAACTTTTCGGTGTATATAAACATCAAAAATTGCAAGAGTTTGAGCCACTTTTAAAGGGTACTGACGATAGATTTTTTATGCCACACTCAAGGCACTCTACCGTAAAAACAGAAGATATTGAAAAGTGTAAAGATCTGGTTCTTTTGGCCTCTTCAAAAGATGCAGGGGCTACCATTATTCGTTCTAAAGATAATAAATTTATTTTTATAACGGGGCACGCAGAATATGATAGAGATACTTTAGAAATTGAGTATAAGCGTGATTTAGCGTTGGGCTTAGATATAGAGCCACCATATAATTATTACGTTGAAGATGGCAGTGGCGAAATTAAAATGAGTTGGGTTTCTACTGCGAACTTAATTTATATGAATTGGTTAAACCATTACGTATATCAATTGACACCTTACGATATCGAAAAAATCAAATAAAAAACAAAACGGCTTAATTTAGCCGTTTTATATGGGGATGTTTTAGATTCGATTGGGCAGTTGAGTTAAAAAATAAGCATACCGAAGGCTCGTCTTCGTTAAAACGGAACTTAAATTTAAATGCTAACAATCAAAAATTAGCTTACGCTGCTTAATTAAGCGTTCGTCCTGTATTTCTTCGTCCGTCGGGAGATATAAGGGCGTCAGTTAGACGGAGAACGGGTAAGTTGACTTTTTCGGGTTGATTTATCGGCATTTTGCGAAATAGAACAGTTTAAAGGTCGCCAATTACCGTAGACTATTTGAAGACTTAAAGTTGGATAAGTATGTAGAAATTTTTAACAAAATGTTCAAGACCGGAGTGCAAATCTCCGCATCTCCACCACTCGAAGCATTGCCTTACGTCAGCAGTTTGCTATTGCAAACTGCACGACAAATAGCAGGCTTCTCCTTTTTCTCAAAAATCTTTTGTTTTACAAAATATTTTCGGGAGACCCTAATAAAACTTGTGCCCTTGGTGCGTATTATGTACGCCCAAGTACACCATATATATCTAAGCACCGCCTTACGTCAGCAGTTTGCTACTGCAAACAGCACGACAGATAGCGGGCTTCTCCTTTTTCCCAAAAATCTTTTGTTTTACAAAATATTTTCGGGAGACCCTAGCTAGAAAATTATAGTATTGATATTTTATAGAAAAAGGTATATAATATATATAATAAATCATAAAGGGGTATTAATTATGAGATTAGATGGAAAAGTTGCCGTTATTACCGGTGGTAGTAGGGGGATAGGTTTTGCAACCGTCCAAGCCTTTTTAAAAGAAGGTGCTAGGGTAATTTTATGTGCTAGCCGTAAGGAAACGGCAGATAAGGCAGTTGAAGAAATAAAACAAAATAATATTAATGCAAAAGTAGAAGGAATATGGCCTAATTTATCTAACTATAAAGAAGTTAAAGTTGCGTTTGATGAAATTATTTCTAAATATGGTAAAATTGATATTTTGGTAAATAATGCAGGTATTGCAAATTCTACACCGTTTGATAAATATAGCGAAGAAGAATTTGAAAAGGTTATGGATTTGAACGTTAAGGCAGTTTATAACTGTTCTCGTGCAGTAGTAGATATTATGCGCGAAAATAAAAATGGCGTTATACTAAATGCTTCTTCAATGGTAAGTATTTCTGGGCAACCAAGTGGTATAGCATATCCTACTTCAAAATTTGCAATTAACGGTTTTACACTTTCTTTAGCACGTGAATTAGGTCCATACGGTATTCGTGTTAATGCAGTAGCTCCTGGTATAACTGAAACTGATATGATGAAAGCTGTACCAAAAGAAGTAATAGACCCTATGATTGCACGTATTCCACTTCGCAGATTAGGTCAACCTGAAGATATTGCAAATGCATACGTATTTTTAGCGTCAGACGAGGCTTCTTATATTACGGGTGTGATTTTAAGCGTAGATGGTTTAATGAGAGCTTAATATTTTAATAAATACTCACTAATTTTTTAGTGAGTATTTTGATTTTTAAATGAGTTTTGTATTGTAAAAAAAGAATTATTATGATATAATTTTTTTCGAAGTAGTGATTTATAGGGGGAGTAAAATGTTAGATTCTTTTGATTATAAAGAGCCTGCTTGTACGTTATGTAGTGGTAAAGAATTTTATTACCCTGATAAAGAAGCGCCACTTGGAAGAATACCCGTTAATAGAATAATAGAAAAAGTTGACGCGTGTTTTGAAAAAAACGATTTAGTTGAAGCAAAGCGCCTTTTAGAATACTGGCAAAAAGAAGCGATTAATTTAAAAGATTTGCAAGGTGAACTTTCTGTTTTAAGTGAATTAGTTGGGTTGTATAGAAAAACACTAGAAAAAGAGAATGCACTTAATAGTATAGATAGGGCTTTAGAACTTATTAAAAAATTAAATAAAGAAAATACCGTTTCTGGTGCAACCATTTTATTGAATTGTGCAACCACTTTAAAATGTTTTGGCTTTGCTAAAAAAGCAATTCCATTATATCAGTCGGTAGAAAATACTTATAAAGAAAAACTAGATAGCGACGATAGTTTGTTTGGCGGGCTTTTTAATAATATGGCGCTTGCTTTAGAAGATTTGGAAAAGTATGACGAAGCGCTAGTTTATTATGATAAAGCGCTTAAAATTATGCTTACTAAAGACAATGGCAAATTAGAAAGTGCGATAACGTATATAAACGTAGCATGTTTGTGTGAAAAAATAGAAAAGAATTTTGATGCTAAAGAAAATTGCGAAAAGGCTTTAGCATTGTTAAATGATAAAAGTATAACGCATAACGGGTATTTTGCTTTCGTATCCTTAAAATGTGTAGATGCACTTGCGCATTTTGGGTTTAGCGAACAAGCCGACCAATTAAGATTGCAAGCGGAGAGAATTTATGCAAGGGCTTGAAATTTGTAAAAAATATTTTTATGAATATGGTTTGCCAATGCTAAAAACTGAATTTAGTGAAGTTATTGATTATTTGGCAGTAGGCCTGATTGGTGAAGGTTCTGAGTGTTTGGGGTATGATGACGCTTTATCGCAAGACCACGATTTTGAACCAGGATTTTGCATATTTATAACAAAAGAAGATTACCAGAAGTACGGATTTAAACTTGAAAGGGCTTATGCAAAGTTACCAAAAGAATTTTTAGGATATAAGCGTAATATTGTTTCGGCGGTAGGTGGAAATAGACACGGTGTAATTATTCTTGAAGATTTTTTACAAAAGTTTTTAGGTGTCAGTGAAATACCAGATGATAATAGATGGTGGCTTTTTACTCCGTCACAATCTTTATTAACCATAACGAGTGGTGAACTCTTTTTAGATAATCTTGGCGTATTAACTAAAATAAGGCAGATACTACTAAATGGGTATCCTAATGATATAAAATTAAAAAAACTTGCAGGACACACTATATTTATGGCGCAAGCAGGGCAATATAACTATTCAAGGCTTGTGGAAAGGGGAGAATACGGCTCTGCGCAACTTGCTATATTTGAATTTGTTAAAAACGCAATTTCCGTTATTTACCTATTAAACAATAAGTACGAGCCATTTTATAAATGGGTTTATAGAGGCATGCGAGACTTGGAGATATTAGGGGAGTTAGAAAGTGCGCTTGTAGGGCTGACGGAGATTGAAAATTCTTCTAAAACTATACAGACAAAAATAGAAATAATAGAAGATATTTCATCTGCTATTATAAACCAATTTAAAATTCAAGGTATCACAAAAGCTACTTGTAATAATTTAGAAACACACGCTTATTCATTAGTTGACGGAATCAAAGATTCAATGCTTAGAAATATGCATATAATGGAAGGTGTATAAAGGAGATATTATGGAAATTCAGAAGGAAAGCTTATATAATTTAAGTTATGGATTATTTGTTTTAACGACAAAAGATGGCAATAAAGATAACGGTTGTATAATTAATACAGCAATTCAAGTATCAAATAAGCCCGAAAAAATCGCAATATCTGTTAATAAGCAAAATTACACGCACGATATGATTAAAAATACAGGCGAATTTAACTTATCTATCATAAATGAAAAAGCGCCTTTTAGCTTATTTCAACAATTTGGTTTTTCTAGTGGTAGAGATACCGATAAATTTAAAGATAGCAGTATGATTGTGCGTGCTTCTAACGGCATAATATTTTTACCAGAATATGCAAATTCTTACATTTCTTGTAAAGTCTTAGAAAGTGTTGATTGTGGCAGCCATACTTTATTTGTAGCAGAAATAACTGAAGCCAAGGCTTTTGATAAAACAGCGTCTATGACATATTCTTATTATTTTGCTAACGTAAAACCAAAGCCACAAACAAAAGCGACAACAAACAATTTTTGGGTATGTAAAATTTGCGGTTATGGTTATGACGAATCGGTTGAAAAGGTTAAGTTTGAAGATTTACCTGATGATTGGGTTTGCCCAATTTGTAAACATCCAAAATCTGATTTTGAATTACAATAATTAATAATTAGTTCTATTATTATAAAAGCAGTATATAAAAAAGAAATTAAATATAATAAAGTCCTTTAGAATTAACTAAAGGGCTTTTTTTCTACAAAAAATGGGTAAAATTAACTAAAAATAAAAAAATTCTACCGTGGGTAGAGTGGGAAATTTTTATCTACTTAAAGTATAGTACTCAACGAACAGAAGAAAGTTAGGTAGAAAATAAAGATAGTATAAAAAATGTTGTGTAGAGTAATTTTAATTGAAATTAATAATTTTCTTATAATAAAATAAACTTACAA
>JAZQVG010000005.1:0-6262 GCA_045631625.1 Christensenellaceae bacterium | reverse complement strand
AGAGAATGGCGTGCAACTGAATTTGCAAAGTAAAAACTAAAAAAATCAAAAGTGTATGGAAAATCTTTCCATACACTTTTTTGTCTAAAATAATGCAAAAAAGGAAAAAATTACATATTGAAATTACCGTTTTTTTGTGATAAAATATATGTACGATAAAAAAGTGGGGGCGTTTTAAGTATTCGCTTTCCATAGGGGATAGATTAAAATATGAAAAAATTAAACTTAAAAAGTTTTTTAACGGGTAAAAAGCGTAGTTTTTTCTTGCTTTGTTTTGACCTTTTATGCTTTTTAATTGTAAACGGTGCTTATATTTTATTTGCAGACGTAATTAGCAATAAAATCGACTTGCATTTTTGGAACTATTTTTATAATACTATTTATATTTGTGCTTTAATAGTTATCTTCCAGATTGCATTTGGAATTTACGCTACGGTATGGAGATACCCTAACACTAAAGCGTATTTATATTTGGTAATATCTTATTGTGCAGTTAGCGTTGTGTCTTTATTTACTACGAGATTGGCACAAGACTTAGGGCTATTTAATATCTATATAGACGTGTGGTATTACGTTAGCGTATTGCCAATATCCGTACTGCTATGTTTGTCTGGTAGATTTTGTTACAGATTGCTTTATAAAAAATTAAATAAGTCGTACGGCAATCCAAAAGGAATAAAAATAGCAATTATGGGGGCAGGTCAACTTGGTGCTTCACTTGTAAACGATTTAATTTCTAACCCAAAATCAGTATACAATCCGGTATTTTTTATTGATAACGATACTGCAAAAATAAACTATAAAGTGTGTGGGCTTCCAGTTTATTCTGGTGCAAGCGACATCGCTTCACTAATTGAAATGAACGATATTAAGGAAATTTTTATCGCCATTAAAGAAATTTCAAGTGAAGAATTAAACGGTTTTTATAATACTTTCGTTAAGACGGGCTGTAAAGTTAAGGTTTACGAATCGCCAATTTCAAACCATACTTCAGACAAAAAAATTATAAGAGATTTCCGTATTGAAGACTTATTGTTCCGTCAACCGTTAAAGATAACTGACGAAGTGACGGCAAATTATTATTACGATAAGACGGTGCTTGTGACTGGTGGCGGTGGCTCTATTGGTAGTGAACTTTGCCGTCAAATTGCAAAGTGTAATCCAAAAAAATTAGTTATTTTTGACATTTATGAAAATAACGCTTACGCTATTCAACAAGAACTTATAAACCTTTATGGCAATTCGTTAGATTTATACGTAGAGATAGGCTCTGTTAGAGATAGGAAAAGGCTTGATGCAATCTTTACTGCATATAAGCCACAAGTGGTTTTCCATGCTGCAGCGCATAAACACGTTCCACTTATGGAACAAAGTGGTGCAGAAGCCATAAAGAATAACGTTTTAGGCACGTTTAATACTGCCGATATGGCAGAAAAACATAAGGTAGAAAAGTTTATACTTATTTCTACCGATAAGGCAGTAAACCCAACAAACATTATGGGGGCTTCTAAGCGCCTTTGTGAAATGGTTGTTCAATGTAGGACGGATAGCAAAACAAGTTTTGCAGCCGTAAGGTTTGGCAACGTATTGGGTTCTAACGGTTCAGTTATACCAATCTTTAAAAGCCAAATTGCGCACGGTGGACCTATAACCATTACCGATAAGCGCATTATTAGATATTTTATGACCATACCTGAAGCAAGTGGGCTTGTTATGCAGGCGGGTGCAATGGCTAAAAAGGGTGAACTTTTCGTGCTTGATATGGGTAAACCTGTTAAGATTTACGATTTAGCCGTTAATATGATTAGATTGTCTGGGTTAGAACCTGAAAAAGATATAGAAATTAAAGAAATTGGGCTTAGACCTGGCGAAAAATTGTACGAAGAATTACTTATGAAAACGGAAACGCTTGATAAAACCTTAAACGATATGATTTATATTGAAAGGGACAAACCGTTTACAAGAGAAGAAATAAACCAAAAATTAGATATACTTAAAAAAGCAGTTGCTGATAGTGAAAAGGAAATTGGTAGCGAAAAAATTAAACTTGCAATTAAGCAAACGGTGCCTACCTATCACGAGCCGGAAGAAGTTAATAGCAAAATAAAAGGCTTAGACGTTGCTAAAAGTATTGAAACGGCCGGTTAATTTAAAGGATAAATTTTATGGAGTTTTTATATTTATTAGAAAAAATACGTAACCCTGTTTTCGATTGGTTTTTTTCTTTCATCACAAACTTTGGCGATGAAACGGTGTTTTTGATTTTAGGCTTATTTTTGTTTTGGTGTATTGATAAATACTTTGGCTACTACTTAATTGGGGTAGGGCTTACGGGTACGCTTCTTAACCAAACGCTAAAAGTTATGTTTCGTGTACCAAGACCTTGGGTGATTGATAGTAATTTTAAGCCTGTTGGCAATTCTATTGAAACGGCTGGGGGATATTCTTTCCCAAGTGGGCATACACAGTTTTCAGTAGGCACTTTTGGTGGCATAGTTAGATACAATAAAATAAAATGGGTAAGAATTGTGGCGATTGTTTTATGCGTGCTTGTACCTTTTAGCAGAATGTATCTTGGCGTGCATACCCCGCTTGACGTTGGCGTTAGCGTAGTTTGTGCTTTAGCATTAGTTTTTGCATTTTACCCTATATTTGAAAAGGGGAAAGAAGATAAAAGGGTTTTACCAATATTTTTTGGTAGTTTAATAGTGCTAATTATATTAGGATTATTGTTTATGTATTTATACAATTTTCCTATAGACGTAGATAGTGAAAACTTACTCTCTGGGCAAAAGAGTTTGTGGAAGTTGCTTGGTACAACAATTGGTATTTTGTGTGGCTACTTTGTGGATATAAAGATTACTAATTTTGAAACGAAAGGCAACGTCTTAACACAAATTGTAAAACTTTTGGTAGGCTTACTTATAGTTTTAGGCTTAAAAGAAGGGTTAAGACCACTATTAAAATTAATATTTAACGGCAACGTTGTTGCAGATTGTATTAGGTATGCAATTATGGTTTTCTTTGCCGTTGGTATTTGGCCAATGACGTTTAAGTGGCTAAACAAAATTTGCAATAAGAAAAGTAAATAATAGAAAAGCAGACTTTTTAAGTCTGCTTTTTTATACGTTAATTTTGTTTTTTCTAAATTGGTTAGGGGAAACGCCCGTTTGTTTTTTGAAAAATCTTGTAAAGTAATGTATGCTTTCAAACCCTTCTTCTTCGGCAATTTCCGTAAGCGTTTTATTTGACGATAATATTTTATTTTTAGCAACTTCAAGCCGTCTATCGTTTATAAATTCGTTTATAGTTTTGCCCGTTGCAACCTTAAACTCTTTACAAAGCGTACTTCTATTAGTCCTAAAAATAAAAGAAAGTTCGTCTAAAGTAATTTTTTCACGATAGTTATCTAATAGGTAAGAAACTATTTCGTTTACAGAAAAGGTAGGTGCGTTTTCTTCGTCTTGTGTTTCTTTTTCCGTACTTGTTCTGCAAACGCCTATAAGCAAATATTCTAATAACATTTTAAGCATTTGTTCTGCACCGAATGGTGCGTTTTTTTTCTTTTTCATATCAAATACTGGCACGTCGTAGGGTGGCTTAAAAACGTTTCTACCTTCCTTAACTATTTCTGCCAACTTCTTAACTTCCGTTGCCGATAATGATACGGGCTGGTTTGGCAAAAGGTTAGTTTTTTTTATACTGCAAGAAAAACCTATAATAATAACGGTAGGAAAGTCAAAATCACTACAACTTAAAGAGTGCTTTTCGTTAGGGTGGTGTATAATCATTTTATCTTTAGTTAAAATCCCGTTATAACTTTCAGAAGAAATGTTTAAACTGCCACTTGCAACGTACACCAATTCGTAAAAAGGGTGGCTGTCCGTTTTTGTGTAATATTCCCCCGTAAAATCAAAAAAATGCACGTTAGCAATACCCGTAACTTCTATTGAATTGTTTAACTCTTTCAATACGTATTCCATACAAAAAGTATAACCTAAAAAATTATACGTGTCAATAAATTTATTTACGATTGTGCAAAAATAATTGACGATTATGTAAATACAAAAAAAGTAAAAAGTTTTATAATATAATAAAATTAAAGGATAAGGAGATTTTTTAAAATGAATAGAATTTGTATTCCAGATTACGAATATCAAGAAAGAATCCAAAAAGCCGCAAAATTAGTTGCAGAAAAAGGTTTAGATGCAATGTTAGTTGTATCAACTGAAAGCGACTATGCAAATGCAAGATATTTTTCAGGTTTCTGGCCTTTATTTGAAAGGGCAGGTGTATTAATTAGTGCAACTGGTAAAGCAGTATTATTAGTTGGCCCAGAATCTGCAATTTTTGCTAAAGACTTTGGTAAAATAGACAAAGTTATGGTATTAAAAGAATTCCGTGAATCTGCAGACCCAGCATATCCAGAATTAGTACCTGATACTTTTAAAGACGCATTTAATTACGTAGGTGTTACCGGTGAAAATATTAAAATCGGTTTAGGTTCTTACGTTGAATGTACGCTTCCTATTATGGAAGGCTTAAAGGAAACTTTCCCTAAGGCAGAAATTTCTATATGTAGCGACATTATGGTTGCTTTAAGAAGCATTAAGTCTGAAAACGAACTTGCTTGTATTAGAGAAGGTTTTAGAATTGTTGAAATTGCTACTGATGAAGTTATTAAGGCTTTAAAACCAGGCGTTACAGAACTTCAAATGGTTGGTATTGCACAAAAGGTTATTTATGAACACGGTGCTGAATACGAAGGTTTACCAATGTACGTATTTAGTGAATCTTCTACACGTCACGCAATCAGCCGTTCAACTTATAAAGAAATTGGCAAAAACGATATCGTACAATTAAACCTTTCTGCTAAGATTGACGGTTATTCTCCAGCAATTGGTTTACCTGTATTTATGGGCAAGGCTGAAGGCGAAAAGAAAGAATTAGTTGAATTCTGCTTAAAGATGCACAACTGGACTACTGAAAACTTAAAGGCTGGTATTAAAGCAGACGTTGTTCCAAAGAAATTCTTACAAATGTTTAAAGACGCTGGTTATGAAAAGAACTACGTTTACGGCCCATGTCACGGTACGGGTATGATTGAAGTTGAAGCACCTTGGATGGAAACTTCTTCTAACTACGACCTTAAGAAAAATATGACTTTCCAAGTAGATACGTTTATTTCTGGTTCTACCTTTGGTTGTCGTTGGGAAAAGGGTATCGCTATTAAAGAAAACGGCGTAGAATCTTACACCGATTATCTTGAAAAGCACGGTATCATTGAATTAGGCTTCTAAGATTAAAGGAGAGTAAAAAATGGTAGTTGGTAAAAAGAATTGGATTATCCCGGACTGTGAACTTCCACCAGAAGGCGACGGTGTATTAAAAGGTCACGAAAGCGTTGTTATCGTAAACGATAGCAATAAAAAAGCAGTTATCGACGTAAAGGTTTTCTTTACTGAAGGTGCACCTTATACTAATATTAAATGGGAAGTAGAACCACAAACCGTTAAGTGTTTTAGGATGAACAACGTAGAACATATGTGTGGCTACGTAGTTCCATTAGAAACACAATACGCTATGAAATTATCAAGCAACGTTAAAATCGTTGTTCAATACGGTAGATTAGATAATAGGCAAACAAACCTTGCTTATTATACAACCCTTGCTTACTAAGATTAGCATAAAAAGTAATTAAAAAGACAAGCATAGTGCGTCAGTAATAGGGATTATTACTGACGCACTAGTTATATTTGCCTAATGGCAAGTTATATTGCTAAAAGCAGTGATATTTTGCTACGCAAAGTTTTATTCGCCTATGGCGAGTTTAAGGCAAATATAATATAACTTTGACAATAAGTCAAAATATAACTTTTAGATTTTCTAAAAATATCACTGTTTGCTTTGCAAACAATATCACTTTACTTAAACCTCGACTTAAAAAAGTCGAGGTTTCTTTTATCTACGAAAAATTGCTTGATAAAATTTTTTACATGTGTTACAATGATTATGCCAAACTAACTAAATAAACGCAAATTTTGTGGTGTAATTTTCTTTTTATAGGAATAATTATATCTGTTTCTTCCACAATAGTATTATTGAATTTGACAAAATGCAGATTCTACTTGTGCTATTGTGGTTACACCATTTTGCGTAAAGTTAGTTTGGCGACTATCGGAGTCTGCGTTTTGTGCGTTGACTTCGGTTGGCGCACTTTTTATTTTACGGAGGGTTTATATATGGGTTTGATAGGTTTGAT
>JAZQVG010000004.1:0-1732 GCA_045631625.1 Christensenellaceae bacterium | reverse complement strand
CCTGCGGTTGTTGTCTTTTTGCAATAATACGAAGTCCCGCCGTATAATACGCAATCAATGCGTTGGGTTGTGTTTTCATAAATAGCGGTTGCGTCAAATTCGCCTTTATGCTCAAAACCTTTGCCTTTCATAAGCATAGTTAATATTTTGTTGTCGTTTAATATCATTTTGCACCGCCTTACTCTATAATTTTTGTAATAGACTTAATACGTAAATAAGTATCTTCGCTTATTACACCAACTTTTATAATTCCGTTTTGCTCCATATATACAAATGCGTACATATCAACGGTTTGTGTTTCTTTATCAGTTAGCCAAAATTCCTTTTTGCCCTTGTGATAACAAACCCTATCTTCGTTGCCGTTAAGTGAATAGCAAATTTCTATTGTGTCGGTCATATTTACATTTGGTACTATTATGTCGCCGCCTGCTTGCTCGAAGTAGTCGCCCGTAAAGTCTATATTTATTCTTTGCGGTATAACATTATTGCCAAACTTTAATATGCCGTCTTCTAGCGTGAAAGGGTACGCCAATTTATATTTGTCGTCGTTTGCCATTGCGGTTAAAAGTTCGTCCATTGTTGCTTTTGCGTCTTGGTCGTTAGGCATATAAATTGTGTTAGGTTGTATAACTTCATTGTCTAATTCTTCTTGTGTACCAACCCACATTTGCATTGTTTGATTATTGTTAATCTCTCTAACGCCGTTTGCCACATCTTCTAAACTTGGATCGTGTGTAAGGTCTGTCCACTCAAAAACATTGTTTGCAAATGTACATCTATAATAATGCCCGTAAGTTAGCGTATATGGGCTTGTAGAGTTTGCACCCAAATAAAATATTGTGTTGCCTAAACTTGTTGCGTCTGCGGTCGGTACATCTCCAACTTTATACACTATACGCAAAGTATTTGACTTAATATAATTTTGCCACTCTGCTTTTATCTCAACTAAACTTAATAAAGTTGCTTGTACTTCTTTTGTGTTTTCTGCGTTAATACTCTCGCAAAATTCCAACGCAAACGGAATAGTTTTCCAAACTATCGGCTCGGCTTCGTCCACTGAATTTTTTAGTGTAAACTGTATCATTAGTTTTTCAAACTGTGTGCAAGTGCTGCACAATTTGTATGTGTTGCCTTCCAACATATCAAAAAACTTTTTGCACTCGCCTAACTCTTTACACTCGCCAAACTCAATTTGCTTTGTGTAGTTATCTATTGAATAACCTTTAATAGTGCTAGGGAAGTTAATATGTAAGATTGTTACATTGTGTTCGCCTTGCACGGCTTCGCAACTATCTTTTACTAACTCTACCTTGCTATCTTCGGTTATGTTTAATGTAATTTCCATAAACTCTTATTCTCCTATTACATTTTTTGCGTTTATAGACTTAACAAAAGCGTATTTGAAAGGCTTTGTACGCCATATAATCGGCTCGGCTTCGTCCTTTGTGTTAGTTAGTATCAACTGCACCAACACGCTATTAAACGCCGTTATTTGACTTGTAAGGGCAAATTCGCCGTTATTCATACAAAGCCTTATAACTTCGCCTTTCTCACTCTCAAACTTAATTTCTTGCCTAAAATTCGCTATATTATAGCCCCTTATAGTATTAGGCAGCGTAAAACGCAAAATTGTTAAGTTGCTTTCGCCTTGTAAAATGTCAATGCTTGGGCTTGTTTGCTCAACATTGCTATTTTCATAAACCTTAAAATCTATATACATTTCACGCCCCCT
>JAZQVG010000003.1:0-11764 GCA_045631625.1 Christensenellaceae bacterium | reverse complement strand
AAAATCGGCGTACTCAATTTGTGCAATAGACGTACCGTCAACAATAATATCCATAAAGTATGGTATATGGCCCACATAGTTATATATTTCTACCATTAATAACACCCCTTTTCAATTTGTATTACACCATTTTATATATGCGTCTATGGCGTCACCTACGAGATTATCCTGATAAAACACTTTACGGTTATTAAATAATGTTGTTATTAACCGTTGTATTTTGGTTTGTGGGTTATTAAACCCAACAACACGGTTACGAGTTATACCCGGTTCTTGTGTATATATCGTGTCGTTTTCCTCGTCCTTTATCGGTGTGGTTTTTCGGTGTATGTATATAAATATGTTATCGTCAATTTGTATTATATCACCCTGATATAACGCATAATTAAACTCAATAATAAAACTATATACAATATCACTATTAAGGTAACTGCACGGTAAATGTGGGTAATTATCAGTGTCCCATTTACCTTTATTAATCATATCACTATTGGACGAATCAAAGTCCGTGTAAACGTTTAACACACGACCGTTTACATTTGCACCGTCGGTATATTCAATAGCAATATCGGTAACACGGTTTTGTGGTTTATAATGCACAATCTGCCCCGGTTCTATTGTTTTGAATAACTCAACGATTCTAAACTCGTTCCAATATATACAGTTTAAGTCAACGGTATTACCCAATAGGTATATATCTACGTCGTCACGTGAACGTACAATAGTGGATATAACCGAGGTATAACGCTTGAACTCGTTTGGTAAATATGTGTGGTTCTCGCTCATAAACTCGTCAAATATAACGGTTGTAACGTCCGGAAACGATAACGATTTATAATGCTCGTTTTGTGATATTGCAAAACATATAGTTAATGGTTTTTCGTCTATATATTCCGTTACACCGTCTTTTTGCCGTGCCAAATAGAATTTACGAGCCTTGTAAAGAATCGTGTTATATTTACCGCCCGATTCATAATCAAGGTTAAAAAACGATAATATACCGTCATATAATGAACCTATATCCGTTTTTGGTTTTATTTCCTCCTCCCACCGACGCAGATATGCCGTCTGTGGTTTTCTGTCCTCGTCCTCTAATCGGTTTTTCAAACCCTTTAATAAACACCCGGTTGTTTTTCCTTTTGAGCGCAACCCGTAAACGATTTTTATTTTTGCGTGGGTTTCGTCGATTCTGTCGGGTGACCAATAGTTAATATTCTGTTTCATATTGTACCTCCATAATGAATTTAAGGTAAAAATCGTCTTTACGCATACTGTACTCACTCTCGGTCAGGTAAATACCCGATAACTCGTGATACGGTGCTTTATTACCCTGGTAATCGGTTAATATACCCGTTATCTCATTGTCAAAGTATTTATGTGTCTGCCGTCCGGTATAACCCTTTGGTATATGCATATTATAATTAAAAGCGTCCCATAAGTTATTGCCGTATTTCATTTGTAAATACTTTTTTGCCGTGTCTTTTCTCAAACCCGATACCGTTAAAGTGAAATTGTTGTTAATACACGTCATATAACATTTACTATGCAACGCTTTAATACTGCCCATACCCTCATAGTCCCATATCCCTAAAGGTTTTTTAACACCTTTAATAGTCTGGGGTTTTGAACGTGTTGTAGGTATATGATAGAATCGTAAACACTTGTTAATTTCTTTTGTTATCCACGTGTTATACTTTTCAATTTCCTTTTTATCATTGTCGGTAACGTCCACCAATTTTAATGAATCAGTATCAGCGTAAATATATTTGTCCTTAAAATATAATATTCCACCTCTAACGGTGTCGTCGTGGCCCGATAACCCGTACAACGTCGCACGTGCAAAACTTGTAATATATATTCCCCAGGGATAGAACAAAACACGGTTAAATGTGTTGTTATACTGTTCTATTGCTTTATTTACGTCGGGTATTTTTGTAACCCACTCACCGCCCTTTATCGTATATTCCTCGTGAACGAGCCGTTGAACCATAGCACCGTAAACACTGTTTAATTGTTCTTTGCCGTTAAGGTATTCCTCCTCTTTACCCGAAACACCTTTTAATTTTGTTTTTGCCTCGTACAACTGTAATACGGTTTCAATAATCGGTTTAGGTAAATACCCACGCTCATACACATACATACGACCAATACGCATTTTATCCCATTTATAAGTTAACCGTACGATTCTAAAATCAATTTCGGTTAACGAGGTAATAACCTCTTTTGCTTGAACAACACGCCCGTTATCGGCAATATCATACCCGTTATGTTTATCAAACCCGATACACTTTGACGTTGATAAATAATGCTCATAAATAAAAGTGTCCTGGAGGTTTGTAAACTCAACGTCAAATACGCAACAATACCGATTAAGGTAATACTCAAACTCTTGTTTATTCTCAATTATTACCCTACGTCCGGACGAACACGGATAACCCCAACGGCAAATTTGTGACGGGTAGTCGCTGATTATATCCCAAAACGTTGCGTTGTCAAAAACTTTACCGGCGTTATAACAACTTGTGTGTGTCAAACCACCGCAGTACGCACGGCGTAAAAGGTTATACTCGTCCTCACCGGATATCGTTAAATTACGCATTGTTTTTCTAAAATCGGTATACCGTTTTTCTGTCCTCATACCACGCACCGGGTTACCGCCTACACAATTTAATTTAAGAGTACGACGCACATAACCCGTTTTTGTTAACGGTATTTTTGCAATACTACCGTTTTTAGCAATTTCCATATTGATATACTCGTACACGATTCTTACGTCATTGTATAAGTATAAAATTTCACGTCGGGTTAATCGTGTCGCACTATTCCGTTTTAATGAATAGTCAAGGTTACCCACCATTTTTTTAACACGGTTATTCAGGTAAACATTTGCTAACGTTTCAAGACTATACCCTGATAACAGATAACTACATCTAAACTCTAAACCGTCGGTTGTATCATACATAATAGGTTTACGTATGTTATTTGCCAACACTTTATTAATAGATAGGTAACCCTTTATAAAAGCCGTTTCGTATGATAGGTTATGCACGTATATTATTAACCGTTTGTGTGTATCTAATTCTAACGAGGTTTTTAACGTTTGTAAAACATTTAACCACTCGTCCCAGGTTCTGCCGATAATATAATTACCGTTAAGGCACATAGCCCAAATATACATTATTGCACGTTCCTCGTTGTTTTGGATAAACGATGTTGTTTCAATATCAAACGATACCGATACGTTGTAATACACCAAATGTTTATTTTTACGTACCGTTTCCCACTCTTTGCAGATATCGGGTATTTTATCGGTTGATATAAAAGTCACGTAACGTCAACTCCCTCCGTACGATAATCATAACCTAATTCTTGTACTGATAATTTACCGATAGCGTCCTCAATACCTTTATATGATATACGGGTGTTTGCTTTAACACTCTCGGCAATACGACGCACAATCATATTATAATCAATTTTATATTTAAGTGAGTTATCACTCTCGTTAATTTTGTCGTAGGCGTCCCAAATCTTTTTAATTTGAGATTCTGTTAAATTACCAACATCTAAATACCGCATTTGACGGTTTAACCACGTTTGATAACCACGTTGGGACGTGGTTTTATCGTTAAGTAATTCCAATTCACGGGTTAATGTCCGGATATCTTGCTCACGTCCGGTTTTACTCGTCGCAATTTTATACGGGTTGTTACCCCTCCAAATAGGGGCAACACCCGTTGTACTTTTCTGTTGTTTATAACGTTCCAATAATATACCCTTTGCACTTTTGGTTAATGCTTTAATCTCTTTATCACTCATTTTGGTTATATCACGTAACGTTAACGATTTAAGATAATTAACACCCTTTTTCATACAATTTTCACCAACTCTCCCGAACCCGTTACCCAATAATCGGTACGGTAAATGTGACACCAACACCCACGGTGTAATAATGCACCACGGATAGAATCAATAACAAACCGTGTACCGTACGGTACATTAAATACGGGTTTATTATTTTCTGTTGTTGGTTTTAACCTTATATTAAGGTTATCCGTGTCAATTGATTCTATCACCTGATAGAAAAACGGTGGTTTATTAAAATGCGTAAACCAACTCTGTACAGTATAATTACGAGGTTCAACAAACCACGTTTTAATATTCCTGGTGTCAATGTGTACGGTGTAACGGTTAATATACCCCGAACCGCCTTTATACCCTAAACCCTCGTACGTGGTTAATATCTTTTCTGCCGTCATATATTTGTTGTTTTTATCCTTAACCTTGATATCAACCGCCATACCTTTGGTGTGTTTGTCTGTTGCATAACCGCCAACCTTTACCGACCACGACGGGGTACGATAACCCGAGGTGATATTAACCGCTTTTGCGTTAAGGTTGACGTACAACGATTCAAGAATCGGTATTAAATCGGTGTCAATTAAAATAGTGTCACTACCGTCTTTACACCTGAATTCCTTAACCTTAAAATGTGGTGATAAATTACGGTTACCGTCTGCACGTAAAGAATATGTTTTAATCATTGTTATTCTCCTCCTCTATAAACGTTTTGATTGTGTTAAATAAATCTTTATAACGGTCGTGTTTGTGTACGTCCTCAATATTGATTTTTGCAAAATCAACCACTTGTGTAATCGTATCGTCAATAATCACCGTGGTTTTATTTTTATCAATTAATAAAATACGATACTTGGGTTTACTCATTGTTATTATCCTCCCTTTTATTTTTCTCGTGTTGCGTACCAAAGTAAAACGCCATAATCATTAAATAGATATTATCAACGGGCATACGGTCGGTTAACGCTAATACACATACCACCACCGTTAAAAGTATTGTTACAATACTTTTGACCGTTAACAGTTTTTCAAGATATTTCATATACCCACAACTCCTTTATTTTATAAAATGCGATTTTCATTAATTCACCTACAAATGCATAACCACCCTCAACATATAATATATATTTTTCGGGTAAATCGTCATAACAATCTGCATTAAAATTCATAACAATACGTGATATACCATTACCACGTGATTTTATATTACACTCTCTTATAATAAAATTGTGACCGTATTTACTATGTTCTATTGTTAATTCATAAAATATCATTTGTTACCTCCTTAAAGACAAGGGGAGGTTTAACCCTCCCCGTCTGTCAATCGTCCTCACCGCAAAAATCGTTAAGGCACTTTTCAATTTTAGCGTTTATTTTCTTATCAAAACAATACGCTAACTGTTGATATGCGTCCTTTTTGTTTTTGTACGACGGGTAGGATAAAAACGTGTCGTCCTTGTAATGAACGATTGTACAAAAGATAACAAAAGCGTCCGCAATTGTTAATTTTGCCGTTTCCCGATTGTCCCACTCGTAACACGTCAACTTAACGGAATCGTTAATATCGTATTCCTCCTCACGTGTCGGTTTTGCCTTTTTGCTTGATTTCTTGGTAGTCATATTACTACCTCCTTTTTAATATTCACCGTTTCCAGTGTTGGTACACACGGTGGGAGTCGAACCCACACTTCACGGGTTTTAAGTCCGTTACCTCTGCCTGATTGGGTTACGTGTGTTGGGTTGGGGCTGATACGGTCAACCCCACAGAACCGTTAAATATTACTGTATAGTTCTTTGAACCACTCCGTTGTGTCCTCAAATAAAGGTTTGTATCCATATATGATTAAACTATCAATTAATACCTTTAGAATTTTTCCTACGAGGTGACCGTAACTATAAACATATATGTAACTACTATCAATCATTATCATATCACACTCCATAATCACACCGTTAATGGATATGTGACCGTTGCAATATCCTCTGTTAAATAACTCAATAGCCTTTTTAAGTTCATTTGTGATTTTCATTTTAATACCTCTTTTAATTTTATTTGTACCGGAATCGTTCCGGCAACGGTGGGGTTTGGTTTAGCCTACCTACTGTTCAGCGTATGATTGAAACGGTGTGTTGTTTCTCTCACCTGACAATACTAATTATAGCAGATATAAAAATAAAGTGTTTAACAAATGATTAACAAATTGTAAACAAAATGTTAACACGAAAACCCACCCGTTTCCAGGTGGGTTATATTATAATAGTATATCAAACAATAACACCCGACATTAATAACGTTCTAATTTCGGTTTTCTCCTCGTCGGTTGCGTTGATACCGTCAAGAATACAATCGTATACACGGGTATAACCCATAAATGTACCTAACGCATTTGTTGTCATACTCATACGTCCGTGTATCTCTCTAAAAGCGTCGGGTAAACTCTGTGACGGTCGGGTTAAAATAATGAACGGATACTGAATACCCATATATCCCGTTATACCCGACATATTACCGTTACGCATAATTGACGGTTTAGCGTTGGATAACATACTTGTACCTGACGATACCGCCGTACTTGCTAAAACGGGTGCTAATGCACCGTCACTTGCCAACGTTGCAACGGTTGCACCTATCATAGCACCGGCACTTGAAATAATTGACGACATACGGGACGAAAAGTCCGCACCGGTTAACGGTATCTGTACGAGGAGGTTACCCGTAAATTCATATAGCACACTGTTAACGGGTGCAATATTTTTATCGTTAGTTACTTTTGAACATTTGATAAATGCCGTACAATCACCCGTTATAACGTTTATGTAGTATTTAAGGTGTAACTCACTTGACATACAATCGTCAATTGATAATTCTTTAATACCGATATACGGTAAATATACACCTATTTTCGTTGACGAATAGTCAATAAAACTACCCCACGTTTCATTTAACATAAACGTACCAAAATCAACAATACGCCAATCACTATTAACGATATATCCCATAGCCGTATTACTCTGTGAAAAGCCCATTGATATATGATAAGCACCCGATTGGTCAATTGACGGTAGAACCGGAATTAAACCGAATGATATAACAGAATCTAACGGGTTACCGAATAACTGTTTGAACCGTTCCCACTGTGTTTCTGTCCATACCCAATTTGCCAAATCAACCGATTGTGCTTTAGTTAAAGAATAAGCGTGTAACATATGGCTATCAACGTACCCAACGTCGGGCAACGGAGGAAAACCTATATCATTTGTTGACGTGGTATCATATACTCCCTCACCGCCCGTCGGGGTGCTTGTATCGTCCTCGGATAAGTCTATTATGCTAAAAAAGTCAATGTGTGCCTGAATCTGTTCAGGTGTCCACGTATCAACCTTTTTGAATGTTATATAATACGATTCCACTTGTCCCGAGGAATTTATACGACGTTCACATAGTCCTATAACGTACGCACCTTTTCCGTCCGGTTGCCAAAATACATTGTTATACGGTATATATCCTCCTCCGGTCGGGTTAAACTCCGTCATAGCAAATACACCGTTCCACGGGTAGTTTTCCAAATACGGTGTATATAACCTCATTATAAAAGCGTGGTCAACTGTTGTACGTCTGTCAACGTCTATCGTACTATCATTTTGCAGTGTAAACGTGACTATATCGTCGTCACGGGAATACGCCCATAACGGTTCAATATCCCCAAAATCTTTAATATAAAACATCTCTTTAGGTTGTGATAATACAAAAAAACCACTACCCGTACCGTTGTCGTTGTTGTCAAAATATTCATACGGTATATTTGTTGTCATTGATTCCCATATCATAACACCCGTATTTTTATCGTAAAATTTCATAAAATTACACCGTCCAATCTTTACCGGCACAAACAAGGATATACGGTAATTGGTCGTTATCCCTGAACGTTGCACCCTCACTGAATAAAAACGTTGCGACGTTGTTATAAGCGTTACACGGTATATCAGCGTCGTTAAGATAATAGTTAACCATATTGGTATTTTTCTCTGCAATAACCGGGACGTTTCGT
This sequence comes from Christensenellaceae bacterium, assembly GCA_045631625.1. Taxonomy (GTDB): domain Bacteria; phylum Bacillota; class Clostridia; order Christensenellales; family Borkfalkiaceae; genus UBA1259. The sequence goes on along the minus strand of JAZQVG010000003.1, from coordinate 3,860 downwards.
AAAGGTGTGTCCCACGATTTAAGAACGTCAACCGCCATTGATACCAACCAAAAACCCTCATTTGTGCTGACGATATCTGTAATATAATAATAACGTGAAAATTCAGGTATAAAAGCATAATTAAAACCCGTGATATTTGCCGTCGTTGATATTTCAATCTGTGGACGTAATATGCTCGTGTCTGCTTTCAAATACCCGGTGTACTGTGTTTGGTTTGTAAACGATTTTGTCATAACCCTTTTATCGTCGGTGGTATTGCCTAATGTAATTGTCATTTTGTATCACTCCTTATATTAAAAATAGGTGGTGGTTTTACCCACCACCCATTTTAGAGGTATTAATATGCCAAAATCAAGCAACGAAAAATACTACGCACTGCTCGTTAAGGTTTTCAAAATAACTTGCGTCCTCTTTATACCACTCGTTGGTAAACTCCGCAGACGATACATAGTGTGCCGTTGTTCTCGGGTTTTCCTGGGTGATACCACACGCATAATGGTCGTAAATAACGCCAACGATACCCGACGCATTAACGGTATTACCACTTGCCGTGATAATGTTAATTCCGCTGATTTCGTCAAATGAATATGTATCACTGCCCGTACCCATACCCTGCCAATAGGGTGTGGTTTCGACCGTACCGAGGTTTTTAAGTGTAATATACTCGTCGTGGAATGTTTCACTGTCAAGATAGTATTCAAGTGACGATTTAACACTCTGTAAAAGGATAGTGTGCATATAGTCCTCGGGTGTGTTCTTTACACGACCGTTTACGTTAAATGCCGTACTCGGTGCTTTCATATAAGACGATGTATCTGCAATTGTTTTTGCAAGGAATTTTAAGAACTCCCTACTTGTAAAACAATTATCAACGGTTAAAGCGTCTGCACTGTCAACGGTCTGGTTATAAAGGTAAAGCACGTTAATTGCTTTCTGTCCACTTGACGCTGACATATCACCCGAACCGTAGTCGTCGTAAATTGTGTCACCGATAAGGGAGTTAATAACCCTACGTGATAACGCATTTTTACGAATCGTAATAGAATTACGTACAGCAATTTCAAGTCCGTTAACGAATGATATATACTCGTCCTCGTTTAAGAACGCACTCTTAATCTGCTCGTCGGTTCTGCTGATAGCAATTGTAAACGTGGTCTTTGAATTGAAAAACTTAACATCTGCCGTTGCACCGTAAAAAATGTTGTCCGGGTACTCCTGACCGTCAATAAGATTCCAAGTCTGTGTTTCACTTGCCGACATTAAATCAATATCAACGACCTCACGTGCAGAACCCCACTCGTAGTTTTCACGGAAAAGGGACGGAAATTCAACGTTAAAAAGTCTGTTAGAGATTTCAAACCTTGCGATTCTGTCGGTTAATGATTTTAACCAATTCTCTTTATTGTCAACACTTGATAAAATAGAGTTACCAACGTCTACAATACCCTCAAGGTTTTCCTGAACGAGGTTTTCCTCACCTAAAACCTCTTTTACAATTTCATTTGTAAAATCTGCAATCTGTTTTACTACCATTTTAAGTCACTCCTTTTAATTTATTATTCCTCTGCCTCTGCATACGCAATAGGTTCAACTGTTACTACATCTTCATTGGTTATAGTAATAGTAATACCTATTAAACCAACGGTAATGTTAATCGTAACAGAACCGTCACCAACAATAGCAACACCAAAACCGGATATACGAACACCCTCACCGATATCTAAATCCTCAATCAGTATTGCCTTACCCGTGATTGCTTTTTTATAAGCACCCACAATCTTTTCACCCTCACCACCGCCAAATGTGGCAAATGATATAATCTGATATCCACCTTTCATAATAAATCACTCCTTTTGATTTTAATATATATTATATGCGAGGTTGTGGATAATATCCTCACTTACAATACCAAAATAATTAAACTTTTCCCTGAAATCGTATTCAGCCTGTAATAACTGTTGTGTCATTGTAACACCTATGTTACCACCACGTACATTAGTTGTCGTTTCGGTGTCTTTACCACCCTCGGTCAATGTAGTCGAACCCGTACCCGATACCGTTTGTGTACCCGTGTCGGTGTCACTCTCGGTTGCCGTGTGTGTTGTCCGTCCGGTCGGTTGACCGTTTGCTGACGAATCATTAAAACCGTTACGGTACGTGTTTGTATTATCCTGGGTAACATTGTGACCGTGGGTTAAATTGTCCGTACGGGTTGACGAATCGGTATTACTCCCGGTTTCAGTTTTACCGTATGTATATTCACGGGTTATTGTTTCTGTACCGTCAACGTTCCATATTGATTCATAGTCTTTTACCGCAATATTGTTAAACAGTTTTAACCATTTGTCTTTGTACTCGGCAAATAACGTTGTTATAATACCTTGCCAATTGGGTGCAGATATATTATCAATTGAAACGTTATTTATTTCAAGCCAACGTTCGACATATAATGATAACTCTTTATCAAAATTACCAAACCATAATTTATTAGATAATGCTGTTAACTCTTGTGCAGACGCAAACGGCGTTGCCCCCGTTGTCCATATATTACCTAATAAATACTGATTAATAACCGAGAAAATATTACGTGACGCACTCGGTACACCGTCGTATAAATCTTTAATCGTCATTGTCGGTTACCTCCTCGTCGTTATTGTCTGTTTCCTCCGGTGTGTCCTCGGGCGTGTCCGTATCCTCGGGTGTGTCCGTGTCCTCGGGTGCGTCCGTTTCCTCCGGTGTGGTTTCTATCTGCTCGGTTTCTGCCTCTATCTGCTCGGTTTCACTTTCTATCTGCTCAATTTGTGCGTCTATTAACTCACTGTCTTGTGCAGATTCCTTTTTATTTTCAGCCCAAACCGAGTTATAGTCAACATCAATATCAACACCAAAAAGTGTTTTAACGTCCTCACAAAAACGTTTACGGCAATTATACATATCCTCAATTGTAGGTATTAAATACTCGTCTGCAAGGTTGGTTTCGGCACTGTTTAACGCCTCACGTTTCATATTAAACGAATAATTGATACCTAACTCGTGGGATAATGCACCTTTCAAATACTGTTGTAACTCAATTAACGATTGTGTTATATATGAATTACCCTCTGCTATCGGTTGTAATTTCATACCGTCAAGTGTAGGTAAATCAGCCATAACGGAAAAATCACCGTCAACGATTTTCTTTATAAACCGTTCAGCCTCTTTTTTAGATTTATCGTTATCAACCGACATTAACGCAACAATACGTGCGAGTATATCCGCATTACGCATTGAAATATCGTTCTCAACTAATAACGAGGTAAAACGGTTAATCACACGGTATAACCCTAACATATTAGAATCGTTCTTATATAACACACAGTCTTTACCGATTTCGTGTGTGCCGTTAAACCCCGGTATGTTATTTGCCCAGGGATTAGCAACAATAACATACCTGGGTAAATAATACTCGTCACACTCACCGCCAAACGTAGCCGGTGTTATATATAACTTATCGTTAATACGTAATGCAACACAATAGCCGTATAACTGTGCGAACAACTCAATATACGGTGACGGTATATCCTCCGTACCCGACCAGGAAAACATATTAAGGGTTTTATTAAGATATGATTTAATGTAATTCAAATTTGCTTTACCCTTATCCGTAAAGGTATATGGACGGAATACGTCACCCATATTAAGAATACCGGAAACACCGTACATAAGGTTGTCGTTGCCCTTTTTCATTTTTCGTCACCACCTATTATATTTTTGATTTTTCGATACACCTTGTCTATCAAGTCAATCGTAATAGATATAATACAAATGATTTTGAAAAACGAGTTAAAGTTATCGTTCATAAAATCACCCTAATTCATTAT
>JAZQVG010000002.1:0-15347 GCA_045631625.1 Christensenellaceae bacterium | reverse complement strand
AAAGAAAGAACCTGCTAAAAAAACTACTTCTACAACAAAGAGTACTACTGCTAAAAAAACAACAACCAAAAAAACTACCGATAAATAATAAATAAAAGGTAATTTTTAAAACATTATATAATATATATAAGAGAAGATGGAGAGAAAAATGGAAATAAAAAACACCGTTGTTCCATACGTAATAGAGCAGACTGGTAAAGGCGAAAGAAGTTATGATATTTATTCAAGGCTTTTAGAAGACAGAATAATTTTTTTGACGGGCGAAATTAACGATGCCGTTGCCGATACCGTCGTTGCTCAACTAATATACTTAGAAGGTAAAGACCCAAATAAAGATATATGCCTATATATCAATAGCCCTGGTGGTAGCGTTACGGCCGGTATGGCTATATACGATACAATGAATTATATTAAGTGTGACGTAAGCACTATTTGTATCGGTATGGCTGCAAGTATGGGTGCGTTTTTACTTTCAAGTGGTGCTAAAGGCAAAAGGTATGCACTTAAAAATAGTGAAGTGATGATACACCAACCTTTAGGTGGTGCACAAGGTCAAGCAAGCGATATTAAAATCGTGGCAGACCAAATTTTAAAAACAAAACATAAGTTAAACAAAATTTTATCAGAGAATACTGGTAAACCTTACGAAGTTGTCGAAAAAGATACCGACAGAGATAATTATATGTCGGCAGAAGAAGCAAAAGAATACGGGCTAATCGACGAAATTTTTGTAAAGCGTCCGTAAATTTAACGGAGATATATGAAGGATAATAACGAACAACTCTATTGTTCCTTTTGCGGTAAGCCAAAGGAAATGGTTAAAAAACTTATAGCAGGCCCAAACGGTATATATATTTGTAATGAGTGTATAGAAATTTGTGGTGAAGTGCTTAAAGAAGATAACGGCAAAGAAAGTAATGCTGAACAAGTAAAATTACTTAAGCCTGCCGATATCAAAGCAAAACTTGACGAACATATCGTTGGTCAAGAAGATGCAAAAAGGGTGCTAAGCGTTGCAGTTTATAACCACTATAAGAGAATAAATAATTTAAACGGCAAAGATAAAGACGTAGAAATTGACAAAAGTAATATTTTGCTTTTAGGTCCAACCGGAAGTGGTAAGACTTTGCTTGCAAAAACGCTTGCAAAGATTTTAGACGTGCCGTTTGCCGTTGCCGACGCTACTACTTTAACTGAAGCAGGCTACGTTGGTGAAGACGTTGAAAATATCCTATTAAAACTTATCCAAAGTGCAGACTATGATATTGCAAAGGCGCAAAGGGGTATAGTATATATTGACGAAATTGATAAAATTGCAAGAAAAAGCGAAAACGTTTCTATTACCCGTGACGTGTCTGGTGAAGGGGTGCAACAAGCACTACTTAAAATTATTGAAAGTACGGTTGCTTCCGTCCCACCACAAGGGGGCAGAAAACACCCACAACAAGAGTGCTTAAGAATTGATACTACAAATATCTTATTTATTTGTGGTGGTGCTTTCGTAGGTTTAAACGATATTATTTCTAAACGTAAAGAAAAATCGTCCTTGGGTTTTGGTGGCAAGGTGGAAAATAACCAAGACGAAACGAAAGAATATTTAAGAGATATTCAACCACAGGACCTTATAAAATACGGTTTAATTCCAGAATTCGTTGGCAGGGTGCCTATTACGGTAGGTTTACACCCGTTAGACGAAAAGGCACTCGTAAATATTTTGGTAGAGCCTAAAAACGCACTTGTTAAGCAATACAAAAAACTTATCGGTTTAGATAACGTAGAACTTGAAATAACGGACGATGCAGTTTCAGCAGTTGCAAAACGTGCTATTGAATTAAAGACGGGTGCAAGGGGTTTACGTACTATTTTAGAAAATCTAATGTTAGATACTATGTACGACTTGCCAAGCGAGACGGACGTAGTTAAGGTAGTGGTAGATAAAGACGTAGTAGAAAAGGGTGCAAAACCAAAAATCGTTAAAAAAGAAATAGCGTAAAAACAGCAAAAAAAAGGGGCAAAAACCCCAAAAAATTTAATAAAAAAATCTCTAAAAAGGGCGTCAAAACAGTTGACAAGCATTGACTAATGTTTTATAATATGTAGGCTGTGTAATCTGGGTTGATGCGGGAAGTTACTTAAAATCGGCAAAACCGAAAGATAATTTCCGTTGACAAGTGTGGGGGCAAGACCTCTGCGACTAACTTCAAAAAAGAGTAAGTAAAGTCAATCGCAGCGACTTAAAATAAGTTAAGTATCGGCGGTTGATTTTTTATTTATCGAAATTGGACACACACGGTGGAGTTGACAGGACACAGAAAAAGTTAGGTTAAAAAGGAGAAAACAAAAATGGCAAGTCAAAAAATCAGAATTAAACTAATGTCATACGACGTAGAAATGCTTGACCAAGCAGTTACGAGAATCGTAGACACAATGAAGAAATCGGGCGCAAAAATAAGCGGTCCAATTCCACTACCAACGGAAAAGGAAATCGTAACGATTTTACGTTCACCACACAAGTACAAAGACTCACGTGAACAATTCGAAATTAGAACTCACAAGAGACTTATTGATATCTACTCACCAAACGTTAAGTTACTTGACGGTATTCACTTACCAGCAGGCGTAGACATCAAAATCAAATTGTAATCAAAAAAATAAATATATAAGGAGTGAACTTTATCTATGAATAAAGCAATCATTGGCAGAAAGTTAGGGATGACACAGTTATTTTCTGCAGACGGAAAGGTAATACCTGTAACGGTTATTGAAGCCGGTCCATGTCCAGTAGTACAGGTTAAAACTTTGGAAAGAGACGGATATTCGGCAGTAAAATTAGGTTTTGCTGAAGTATCAGAAAAGAGATTGAATAAGGCAGAAGCTGGCTTATTCAAAAAAGCAGGCGTAGCAAATCAAAAAGTATTAAAAGAATTCAAACTTGACGACGCTGAAAAGATGAACGTTGGTGACGTAGTAACGTGTGACGTTTTCCAAGCAGGTGACAGAATTGACGTATCAGGCGTATCAAAAGGTCACGGTTTCACCGGTGTTATCAAGAAATGGAATCAACACAGATTAAAAGAAACGCACGGTGTAGGTCCTGTACACAGAGAACCAGGTTCTATGGGCGCTATCAGTAATCCATCAAGGGTATTCAAGGGTAAACACTTACCAGGCCACTGGGGTAACGAAAACGTAACGGTATTAAACCTTGAAGTTGTAAAAGTCGACAAAGAAAGAAATGCAATACTTGTAAAGGGTGCAGTACCTGGCGCAGTAAAGAGCATTGTAACTTTGAGAAACAGCGTTAAAGCGTAAGGAGAAATATTATGCCAAGTGTAAAATTATATAATATGAAGCGTGAAGAAGTGGGCAGTCTTAACTTGTCAGACGTATTATTCGGCGCTGAATATAACGAAGCGGTTATACATCAAGCAGTAGTAACCCGTCTTGCAAACGAAAGACAAGGTACGAAAAGCACGTTAACCAGAAGCGAAGTTCGTGGTGGTGGCGCAAAACCTTGGAGACAAAAGGGTACAGGTAGGGCAAGACAAGGTTCTATCAGAAGTCCACAATGGGTAAAGGGTGGCGTAGTATTCGCACCTAAGTCAAGAGATTTCTCTAAGAAAATGAATATTAAGGCTAAGGAAGTTGCACTTTTCTCAGCATTATCACAAAAGATTAGAGATGACGAAGTAATTTTCATCGACGAAATAAAAGTTGATGCACCAAAGACAAAGGAAATGGCAAGTTTCTTAAAAGCGTTTGATTTAACAAAGTCAGTATTACTAGTAATGGATAATGCAGACGAAGCAGTATTAAGAGCAAGCGCAAATCTTGCAAAAGTATCTACAATTCCTGTTGAACAAATCAACACTTACGACGTAGTTAAAAATGCAAAAATCGTTATTTCCAAAAAGTCAATCGAGCAAATCGAGGAGGTCTACGGAGAATAATGGCAGCACATGATATCATAATTAAACCGCTTCTTTCAGAAAAGAGTTATGCGGGTATACAAGATAAGAAATACAGTTTTATCGTTTGTAAGAAGGCAAACAAGACACAAATTAAGTTTGCAGTAGAAGAAATTTTCGGCGTAAAAGTTGAAAAGGTAAACACAGCAAACGTAAGAGGCAAGTTGAAAAGACAAGGCAGAAACGAAGGTTATACTTCAGATTATAAAAAGGCTATCGTTCAACTTAAAAAAGACAGCAAATCAATTGAATTCTTTGATTCTCTGTCATAATTAACTTGGAGGAATAGAAAAATGGCTATTAAAAGATATAAACCGACTTCCGCTGCACGTCGTGGTATGACGGTAAGTGCATTTGACGAAATTACAACCACCACGCCTGAAAAGTCACTTTTAGAAGACCAAAGAAAGAGCGGTGGTAGAAACTCACAAGGTAAAATCACAGTTCGTCACATCGGCGGTGGTAATAGAAGAAAATACCGTATAATCGACTTCAAGAGAGCAAAAGACGGTATCCCTGCAACAGTTAAAACAATAGAATATGACCCAAACCGTAGTGCAAACATCGCATTATTAGTTTATGCAGATGGTACAAAGACGTATATTCTTGCACCAGTAGGCTTAAAGGTTGGCGATAAGTTATTATCAGGTCCAACTTCAGATATCAAAGTAGGTAATGCACTTGCATTAAAAGATATTCCAGTTGGTACAATGGTACACAACATCGAAATGCAACCTGGTAAAGGCGGTCAAATTGCAAGGGCAGCTGGTATGAGTGCTCAAATTATGGCAAGAGACGACAAATATGTAACCTTAAAGATGCCAAGTGGCGAAATGAGATACGTATTAGCAACTTGTAAAGCAACGATTGGGCAAGTAGGTAACTTAGACCACGAAATCATTAGGATTGGTAAGGCTGGTAAGGTAAGACACTTTGGTGTGCGTCCAACGGTACGTGGTGTAGTTATGAACCCATGTGACCACCCACACGGTGGTGGTGAAGGTAAGTCACCAATCGGTATGCCTGGTCCTGTTACTCCTTGGGGTAAACCAGCACTTGGTTATAAGACCAGAAAGCATAAGAAGGCATCAAGCAAGCTTATTATTACAAGGATAAATTAAGGAGAGCGAGATGAGTAGAAGTGTTAAAAAAGGTCCTTACGTAGAACCTAAACTCTTAAAGAGAATAGAAGAATTAAACGAAAAGAACGAAAAGAAAGTTTTAAAAACTTGGTCAAGAAGTTCAACAATATTCCCACAAATGGTAGGCCACACAATTGCAGTATATGACGGCAGAAAGCACGTTCCTGTATACGTAACCGAAGATATGGTAGGTTGCAAGTTAGGTGAATTTGTGCCAACCAGAACATTTAAAGGACACAGTGGCTCAGAAAAGTCATCTGGTGGTAGATAGGAGGCAGACTTATGGCAACAAATATGAGAGAAAAAACTGCACGTATTGCAGAAAACAAGGATAAACGTCCTTATGCTGTTGCAAAACACGTAAGAATATCTCCTTATAAAGTAAGAATAGTTCTTGACATTATCAGAGGCAAGAGTTTTGCACAAGCAGTTGCAATTTTGGAAAACACACCAAAGTCAGCATCAGACCCAATTAAAAAGGTATTGATGAGTGCTGCTGCAAACGCAGAAAACAACCTCGGTATGAACAAAGCAGACTTATTCGTAGCAGAATGCTATGCGGACCAAGGTCCAACTCTTAAGAGAGTTATGCCAAGGGCACAAGGCAGAGCATTTAGAATCTTAAAACGTACCAGTCACATCACTGTTGTGTTGGACGCAAAGGCGTAGTAGGAGGGTATTATGGGACAAAAAGTTAATCCACACGGTTTAAGAGTAGGCGTTATCAAAGATTGGGACTCACATTGGTTCGTTTCAAAGGCTGATTTCGCTGCGAACGTTAAAGAAGATAACGAAATCCGTACATTATTAAAGAAGAAATATTATCAAGCCGCAATTTCTAAGATTGAAATTGAAAAGGCTGCAACAAAACTCGTAATAACCATCTTCACTGCTCGCCCAGGTGTTTTAATTGGTAAGCAAGGTAGCGAAATTGAAGTTATTAAACAAACAGTTGCAAAAATTTGCAAAGGCAAACAAATTTCTGTAAATATTTCAGAAGTTAAAAAGCCAGATGCAGACGCACAATTAGTTGCTGAAGGTATTGCAAGCCAACTTGAAAAACGTGCATCGTTTAGAAGGGCTATGAAACAAGCAATTTCAAGAAGCATGAGAAGTGGTATCAAGGGTATTAAAGTAATGGTAAGCGGTAGACTTGTCGGTGCAGAAATTGCACGTAGCGAAAGTTACCACGAAGGTTCAATTCCACTACAAACCTTGAGAGCAGATATTGAATACGGTCTTGCAGAAGCGCATACGACGTTTGGTGTAATCGGTATTAAATGCTGGATATACAAAGGTGAAGTAATCGGCGCTCCTAAAAAGGCTAAAGCAGAAGGAGGCGAAGCTTAATTATGTTAATGCCTAAACGTGTAAAAAGAAGAAGAGTTCATCGTGGCAGAATGACAGGTAAATGTACCAAAGGCAATAAGATAGCATACGGTGAATACGGTTTAGTAGCAACCGAACCAGGTTGGATTAAATCAAATCAAATAGAAGCAGCCCGTGTAGCAATGACAAGGTTCATTAAAAGGGGTGGTAAAGTTTGGATAGATATATTCCCACACAAGCCAGTAACTAAGAAACCAGCCGATAGCCGTATGGGTAGCGGTAAAGGTTCAGTAGAATACTGGGTAGCAGTGGTTAAACCAGGCAGAGTATTATTTGAAATGGCTGGCGTACCAGAAGATATCGCAAAAGAGGCTATGAGACTTGCAGGACACAAATTACCTGTAAAGACAAAGTTTGTTAAGAAACCAGTAGCCGAAGAAATCAAAGAAGAAGGCGGTGAATGTTAATGAAGGCGAAAGAATTAAAAGAATTGACGATTGACGAATTAAACGCAAAAATCAAAGAACTTTCTGAAGAATTGTTTAACCTTCGTTTCCGTCACGCAATAGGACAACTTGAAAATCCTGCGTCACTCAAAAACGTAAGAAAGGATATTGCAAGAGCAAAGACAATCTTAAAAGAAAAAGAGTTGCAGGCATAGGCGTAGGGAGAGTAAGATATGGAAAGAAATTTAAGAAAAGAAAGAGTTGGAATAGTTGTTTCCGACAAGATGGATAAGACGGTTGTTGTAGCCATCGAAGAAAGGGCAAAACACCCTTTATATAAGAAAACCATTAAGAAAACCCATAAAATTAAAGCGCACGACGAACTAAATACGTGTGGCATCGGCGATAAAGTACGTATCGTTGAAACACGTAAACTCTCAAAGGACAAGAACTGGAGAGTAGCAGAAATCGTTGAAAAGGCTAAGTAAGGAGGCACAAAATGATACAACCACAATCAAGATTAAAAGCCGCAGATAACAGTGGCGCAAAAGAACTGATGTGCATTAGAGTATTAGGTGGCTCTTTCAGAAGAACTGGTAACGTAGGCGACGTAATCGTAGCAAGCGTTAAGACAGCAACACCTGGTGGCGCAGTTAAGAAAGGCGACGTAGTAAAGGCTGTAATCGTAAGGTCAACAAGTGGTATCAGAAGAAAAGACGGTACTTACGTAAGATTTGACGAAAATGCAGCAGTAATTATCGATTCGCAAAAGCAACCGAGAGGAACACGTATCTTTGGGCCTATCGCAAGGGAACTTCGTGATAAAGACTATATGCGTATAATCTCTCTTGCTCCGGAAGTGTTATAAGGAGAAGTGAAATGAAAGTTAAAAAGAACGATACAGTTTTAGTATTAACCGGTAAGGACGCTGGCAAGACTGCTAAGGTAGTGGCAGCGCTTCCAAAGGCAAACAAGGTTGTCGTAGACGGTGTAAATATTCAAAAAAGACATAGTAAAGCAAGAAGTGCACAAGAAGTTAGTTCAATTAAAGAACAACCAGGTGCAATCGATGCTTCAAACGTAATGGTTATCTGTGCAGTTTGCAACAAAGCAACGAGAGTTGCTTATAAGGTAGAAGGCGATAAGAAAGTACGTGTTTGCAAAAAATGCGGTGCGATTTTAGATGCTACTAAAGAAGCAAAGAAAGAAACCAAAAAAAGAACTAAAAAAGCAGCAGCTGACACGGCTGAGGCTAAATAACGGAGGTAAATAGAAATGGCAGAAAAAAATACTCCGAACAGAATTAAAGAATCTTATGTTAAAGAAGTTGTGCCTGCGTTAATGAAGAAGTTTAACTACAAAAACGTTAACCAAGTTCCAAAACTTGTAAAAATTACAATTAACTCAGGTTTAGGCGACGTAAAAGATAACAGTAAGAGCATACAACAAGCACAAGAAGAATTGAAACTCATTTCAGGTCAAAAGCCAGTTCTTACAAACGCTAAAAAGTCAGTTGCTAACTTCAAAATTAGAGAAGGACAAAGCGTAGGTATGAAGGTTACTCTTCGTGGCGCAAGAATGTACGAATTCTTTGATAAATTCGTATCAGTAGCATTACCAAGGGTAAGAGACTTTAGAGGTGTTCCAACAAAGTCGTTTGACGGCAGAGGCAACTATGCAATGGGTGTTAAGGAACAATTGATATTCCCAGAAATTTCATACGATCAAGTAGAAAAGATTAGGGGTTTTGATATTTGTTTCACAACAACGGCAAACACAGACGAAGAGGCAAGAGAATTATTAAAGTTACTCGGTATGCCTTTCGCAACAAAGTAAGGTAAAAGGAGTTTATAAAATGGCTAAAAAAGCAATGATAAATAAACAGCAGAAGCCTGCTAAATTTTCTACCAGAGCCTATACAAGATGTAGCATCTGTGGTCGTCCACACGCTGTTCTTCGTAAGTACGGTATTTGCCGTATTTGTTTCAGGAACTTGGCATACAAAGGTCAAATCCCTGGCGTAAAAAAGGCTAGTTGGTAAGAAAGGAGGAAATTAAAATGACAGACGTTATTGCGGATATGCTCACCAGAATTAGAAATGCTCTTTCTGCGAAGCATGAAACAGTTGAAATTCCTGCATCTAATACAAAAAAAGCAATCGCTGATATCCTTTTAAGAGAAGGTTATATTAGTGGTGTAGAAATTATCGAAGGCGTACAAGGTACAATCAAAATCACTTTGAAGTACGTTAACGGCGAAAAGGTAATTTCAGGTCTTAAAAGAGTAAGTAAACCAGGCTTAAGAGTATACGTTGGTACAAATGAAGTTCCATCAGTACTTGGTGGCTTAGGTATAGCAATTCTTTCTACTTCTAAAGGTATTATGACCGATAAGGAAGCAAAGAAAGCACATCAAGGTGGCGAAGTTCTCGCTTACGTATGGTAGGAGGTAGAAAATATGTCAAGAATTGGTAATGCACATATAGCAATCCCTGCTGGCGTAACAGTAGATATCAAAACAACTTCAATCACCGTTAAGGGTGCAAAAGGTACACTTTCAATGAATATTGACCCTATTATCGCTGCAAAAGTTGAAAACAACGAAATCGTTTTTACAAGAGCAAACGAATTAAGCGATACAAAGGCAAAGCACGGCTTATATAGAGCACTTTGTGCAAATATGGTTAAAGGTGTAACAGAAGGCTTTAAGAAAACTTTAATTGTAAATGGTGTAGGTTGGAAAGTTGCAAAACAAGGCAAGAAATTAGTTATGAACGTAGGTTTCTCTCATCCAGTTGAAATGGAAGAAATCGATGGTATCGCTATTGACTGCCCAAGCCAAACAGAAATCGTAGTATCAGGTATTGATAAAGAAGTAGTTGGTCAATTTGCAGCAAAAGTAAGAGGCGTTAGAGAGCCTGAACCATACCACGGTTATGGTATTCGTTACAGCGATGAAGTAATCGAAAGAAAGGTTGGTAAAGCAGCCGGCGGTAAAGGCTAAGATTTAAAAGGCTTTTAGTGGGCGCACTATGTTTTGTGCGTCTGCTGAGTGCGTTTAATAATAAGCGCGAAAAGTTATTAAATAGGAGTTAAAACAATGATTACAAAAATCAATAAAAATCAAGACAGATTAAAAAGACATAAGAGAGTAAGGGCTAAAGTAAAAGGCACAGCCGAAGCCCCAAGACTTTCAGTTTACAGAACCTTAAATCACATCTACGTACAATTGATTGACGATACTAAGGGCAAGACTTTAGTGACGGCATCAACACTTGATAAAGAAATCAAGGGTGCGTTAGAGGGTAAGGACAAAAAGGCGCAGGCGTTTGCAGTTGGCGAACTCGTTGCGAAGAAGGCAAAGTCGAAAAAGATAAAAGCCGTTGTATTTGACAGAGGCGGTTATCTCTACACCGGTCGTGTTGCAAGTTTAGCAGACGGCGCAAGAAAAGGTGGCTTGAATTTCTAAAAACAAGGAGAAAACAAAAATGGCAAGAGAAAATAAAAGAGCGCCAAGAAAGGCTGAAGAAAACGACGGAATCATTAAAAAACTTATAGCAGTAAACCGTGTAACCAAGGTTGTTAAGGGTGGTAGAAATATGAGATTCTCTGCACTCGTAGTAGTTGGTGACGGTGCTGGTAAAATTGGTTGCGCAATGGGTAAGGCTGCAGAAGTTCCAGAAGCAATTGATAAGGCAACTGCAAAAGCAAAGAAAAATATGTTCTCTGTATCATTATTGGGTACAAGTATTCCACACGAAGTACTTGGTAAGTTTGGCAGAGGTTTCGTATTGATGATGCCAGCAGAAGAAGGTACCGGTGTTATCGCAGGTGGTCCTGTACGTGCCGTAATGGAAGCAGTTGGTATTACCAACATTAGAACAAAGTCACACGGTACAAACAACCCAATCAACTGTGTAAAAGCAGCGATTGAAGGTTTGAAGATGTTAAGAACTGCAGAACAAATTGCTGCAATTCGTGGCAAATCTGTTGAAGAAATAAACGGTTAAGGAGAAAAGAAAAATGGCAAAAAAGAAAACCGAAACCGGTAAAATTAAGGTAACGCTCGTAAAAAGTACGATAGCAACGTTGCCAAATCACAAGAAAATTGTTGCAGCGTTGGGCTTAAAGAAAGTACGTTCATTTAAGATACACGAAGCAAACCCTTGCATTTTAGGTATGATTGCAAAGGTAAGTTACTTACTTAAAGTAGAAAACGTATAATATAGCCAAACAGTCGTAAAGATTTTTAAGGAGAATTAAAAATGAGATTAGGAAATTTAAGTCCAGCAATGGGAGCAACAACTGAGTCAAAAAGACTTGGTAGAGGTATCGGCTCTGGATTAGGTAAAACGTCAGGTAAAGGTCACAAAGGTCAATGGGCTAGAAGTGGCGGTGGTGTTAGACCTGGTTTTGAAGGTGGCCAAATGCCTTTAATTAGAAGAATTCCAAAGCGTGGTTTTAACAATCATTTTAGAAAGGTTTACAGTGTAGTTAATCTTTCAGTGTTAGAAAGTTTTGATGCTAACAGCGTAGTAGATATCGTTGCATTAAGTGAAAAAGGACTTATCAAAATCGTTAAAGGTTCAGTAGGTATCAAAGTTCTAGGTAATGGCGAACTTACAAAAGCGTTGACGGTAAAAGCAGACAAGTTCTCTCAATCAGCAAAAGAAGCAATTGAAAAAGCTGGCGGTACAGCAGAACAAATCTAACCCCATAAAGGGAGGAAAAAATGTTAACAACTTTAAAAAATGCGTTTAAACTTAAGGACGTAAGAAATAAAATCCTTATTACTATTGCATTATTATTCGTTTATAGACTAGGCTGTCATATTCCTGTTCCAGGAATAAATGCGTATGAAGGTCTTGGCGGATACACTTATTTACAACTTATGAACGCCATTTCCGGTGGTGCGTTGTCAATGGGTTCTTTCTTTGCAATGGGTATTGGTCCTTACATTAACGCATCAATTATTATTCAATTATTATCTGTTGGTATACCTGCACTTGAAAGGCTTTCAAAACAAGGCGAAGAAGGCAGAAAGAAAATCAACAATTATACGAGGATTTTAACTTTAGTATTAGCAGTTGCTCAATCAATCGGTATTTTAATTTCGTTTGATAAAGCAGGTGCAATAGATTTTAATTTCTTATTTGGTGTAAATAATAAGTTCTTATCTTACGTATTCTTGGTTTTAGTATACACGGCAGGTGCGGCTCTTACAATGTGGCTTGGCGAAAGAATTACCGATTACGGTGTGTCAAACGGTATCTCAATGTTGATTTTTGCAGGTATCATTTCTACGTTAGGTCAAGGCGTATTAAGTTTATTTGACGGTATTTTCAGTACTGATGCAGCAATTTCACAAGCATCTATCTGGAAATTAGTTATTTTCGTTGTAGTTGCAATCGTTCTTTTTGGTGCAGTTGTTTTTGTAAACGACGGCGAAAGAAAGGTTACAGTTCAATATGCAAAACAAGTTAAGGGCAGAAAGATGTACGGCGGTCAATCAACGCATATTCCAATTAAGGTAAATGCGTCAGGCGTTATGCCATTGATTTTCGCTTATTCAATCTTAAGTTTCCCAGACTTGGTTATGAACTTATTTGGTGTAGAAACGGCAAATACTTTCTGGGGTAATTACTTTGGTACAGGTTCAGCATTATATATGGTTGTACTTTGTGTACTTATCCTATTCTTTGCTTACTTCTACAATCAAATGCAGTTTAACCCTGATGATATCAGTAAGAGTATTCAAGGTAACGGTGGTTTTATACCAGGTACAAGACCAGGTAAACCTACTGCAGATTACTTAAAGAGAGTATCAAATAGAATTACGTTATTTGGTGCAATCTTCTTAGCAATCGTTGCTTTAGTACCAACGTTGATATTCAGTGCAATCGACTCTTCACTTGCAAACGTATTAAGTGCAACGGGTTTATTGATTGTCGTATCAGTTGCATTAGAATTTGACCAAGCATTACAATCACAAATAATGATGAAAAATTATAGAGGCTTTTTGAAATAATTACGTAAAATGAAAATAGTACTACTCGGCGCTCCCGGTTGCGGGAAGGGGACCCAGGCTGAAAAAATATCAAAGGAATATAAAATTCCTCACATCTCGACGGGTGAGATTTTCAGAGACAATATTCAAAGAAGAACACCATTAGGTGTACAGATAGACGAACTTATCAGGGCAGGTAATTTTTGCCCCGATGAGTTGACTATCGAAATTATAAAAGACAGGTTAAGTAAGCCCGATTGTCAAAACGGTTATCTTTTAGATGGTTTTCCAAGAAACTTAGTTCAAGCAAAAGCGTTGAAAGAGTTTGAAAAAGTAGATAAGGTAATCAATATTGAAATAGATTTTTCTTTAGTAGAAACAAGGATAACGGGTAGAAGAACTTGTAGTAAATGTGGCAAAGGCTATCATATCTTAGCGATAGGCAACCAAACAACTTGTTCGCAATGTGGCGGTTTGTTGGTTGTTAGAAAAGACGATAACGTTGAGTCTGTTAAAACAAGACTTAAAGTTTATAAAGAACAAACTGAACCATTGATAGATTTTTACAAAAATGAAAATTTATTAGTTTCAGTAGATGGTAATAAAGAGATTGATGAAGTCTTTAGCCAAATTAGAAAGGTTTTAGGTTAATGATAACGATAAAATCTGCTGAGCAAATTGCTTTGATGAAAGAAAGCGGAAAGATTACTAAAGGTGTGCTTGAACTTATTGGTAAAAGCATTAAGCCAGGTATTTCCACTTTAGAATTAGATAAGATTGCTTACGATTATATCACTTCAAGGGGTGGCGTTCCATCTTTCCTTGGATATGGTGGTTATCCAAACACACTTTGCGTTTCAATAGACGATATGGTTGTGCACGGTATTCCGTCAAAAGATATAATCTTAAAGGAAGGACAAATAGTTAGCGTAGACGTTGGTACGATATTAAACGGCTGGCAAAGTGATGCAGCAAGGACTTTCCCTGTAGGTGAGATAAGCAGTGAAAAACAAAAACTTATTGAAGTTACTAAGCAATGCTTTTTCAAAGCAATAGAAAATTTAAGAGATGGTACGCCACTTGGCAATATCGGAAACGCTGTTCAAACATACGCAGAAACTAACGGCTTTTCAGTAGTTAGGGCGATGGTTGGGCACGGTATTGGTAGAGAATTGCACGAAGACCCACAAGTTCCAAATTACGGTGTAAAGGGTACGGGCATACGATTGAAAAAGGGTATGGTAATTGCAATAGAGCCAATGATAAACGCTGGTACTTATAAAGTAGACTTTATGAGTGACGGTTGGGGTGTAAGGACGGCAGATAGGCAACCGTCTGCACATTACGAAAATACCGTAGCAATTACGGAAAACGGTGCAGAAATCTTAACCTTATAAAATAAAAAACAATATAACTGTAAAGGCGGACAAATAGTTTAGCCGAAAAATTAATTAGGAGGAGACGTTTGTGTCAAAGGATGACGTTATAGAAACCGAAGGCGTGATAGTAGAAGCATTGCCAAATGCAAACTTTAAGGTAAAGTTATCAAACGGTCACGTAATATCGGCATATATATCGGGAAAACTACGTACGCACTATATAAAAATTATTCCCGGTGACAGCGTAAAACTCGAAATGAGTCCATACGATTTAACAAAAGGCAGAATAGTTTGGCGTGGCAAAAACTAAAACATAAACAAAATCCAAAGGAGATAAAAAGATGAAAGTAAGACCATCAGTAAAACCAATGTGCGACAAGTGCAAAGTAATTAAGAGAAACGGCAAAGTTATGGTAATTTGTTCAAAGAACAAAAACCACAAGCAAAGACAAGGCTAAAATTTCGCTTTCAGTTAATTGAGAGCAGGAAAATAACAGCGTAGCCCGACAATATCACATTCCAGGAAAAGATAGGGTGCGCATTAACATATAAAAAAATAAAATAAAGGAATAATACGGAGGTATTTAATGGCACGTATAGCCGGTGTTGATTTACCAAACAACAAAAGAATTGAAATCGGTATAACCTATATCTACGGTATTGGTTTACCAACAGCAAAGAAGATTATTAAAGAAACTGGTATTAACCCAGACACAAGAGTTAAAGACTTAAGCGAAAGCGACGTTGCAAAACTCAGAGAATATATTGAACACAATCTTCGTGTAGAAGGTGATTTGCGTTCAGAAGTAAGCCTAAATATTAAAAGGCTTATAGAAATTGGATGCTATCGTGGTGTTCGTCATAGAAAGAACTTACCAGTACGTGGTCAAAGTTCAAAAACAAATGCAAGGACAAGAAAAGGTCCACGTCGTACCGTTGCGAAGAAGAAAACGGCAACAAGATAAGGAGGTGACTGAAAATGGCAGCAAAGAAAATCGTTAAAAAACGTAAAGATGCGAGAAAAGTTGACAAAGGTCAAGTTCATATTCAAGCATCATTTAACAATACGTTAGTAAC
>JAZQVG010000001.1:0-6690 GCA_045631625.1 Christensenellaceae bacterium | reverse complement strand
ATTAGTTACAACGTCTTCACCAACTACAACGCCCCAATCACTTGCCCAGCCAACTTTACCAGTTGCATCGTCGTATGTGAAGTAGCCTGTGTTAACCATTGCAGTTGTCAATACACCAGATACTGTGTTACCAATCATTTCACTTGCAGAACCGTAACGGTATACCTTACCATTAAATCTTGATTTAACAGAAGTAATAGCATTACCGTTCATGTCAAGTGCAGCAGCAGTTGTTGTGTAGCCATTTGCCTCTACACCTTCTGTCGTGTTACCGTTACTACCACCGTAGAAGCCTAACATACGTTTAGAAACAACTATCATCTTATTATTAGCTCTATTAGGAGCAACAGTAGAAACTGCCGTTCCAGAACTATTCCACGTTGACGTTGTGGTGTGCATTAAGTGCATATCACCTTCAAAATAGCAGTTCCAAATATCAATGTTGTGGTCAACGTGTGCCGCTAACATAGCCTTTGTATTTTTATAAACACAATTGTCTGCAACTTTTAGATATACATTTTCAAAATCGGCTTCATAAATTTGTTTAGCAAAGAAACCACTTCTTCGATCAAGCGAATTAACGTCAATATCAATAAACGCCACGTTTTTAACATTACCACTGATGGCACCGAATAAACCACCTTCAGGTGCAACTAAGTTTTTAATTGTATAACCACGTCCATCAAAAGTACCGGTTAAACCAACCTTGTCTCTTACAGTCGAATCTGCGAATTGCCAATTTGCAATTGTAGTATTATATGAAACATTTGAAGAAGTTAAAGTTTCTGTTGGCATAACTTTGCCTGCAAAGTCAATGTTATTTGCCAATACGTAGTAACCACCAAAGGTATTTAAGTCTTTTGCAGAACTTGAAGTTGTAACTTCTTCTTCACCATTGTCTTTGATAAGTTCAAACGTCGCTACAAATTCTTCTGCCGTCTTAATTACTACTGTATAGTGTGTTGCTTTGATAGTTGCAATCTTAGTAGCAGTTTCAACTGTTACAGTGTAAGTTGCACCTTCTGTTGCACCGTCTAAGATAAGTTTGCCACTTTCAGCATCAAAGTTTACAGTAACACCTTCAGCCGTAGTAGTTACACCTATTGGTTCACCACCAAGTTTAGAAGCATCTAAATATTCACCGTCTACGTCAACAAGTGCATTATAAGAAGCAGTTAAATCAAGTACTTCTTTTTCTGCTGTTAACGTTACAGTATAGTATAATTCACCATTTCTGTAAACAGTTAAGGTTGCAGGTTCAGCATTATTTAACGTAATATTTTCAACGTCTACGTCATTTAATTTATAAGTAAAGCCTAAAGCAGATGAACCTTCATACTTAACGTCTAACGTATAGTTGCCAAGAGCGATATTTAGACTATCATCACTATTAACTACTTTATCACCAATGTATAAAGTATACTTCTTAGCAACGTAATTTGCCTTAATACTTAAATCATAATTACCTTCTGCCCTTAAGATTAAGTCATAGGTTGTACCAACCTCAGCACCAACTAATTTCAATACGCCGTTTTCGTAAGTTGCAGAAACATTTTCTGCACCAACTACTTCAACGCCTGAAATTGTTTCAGTAATAATTGAAGTATCAAATGGGTCACCCGTACTGTCTAAAGTGATTGTATAATCTCTATTTTCAACAGGTTTAACAACGTTAACGTTTAACGTAGCGTAAACAACACCATTTTTCTTAACGATAATAGTACCTTCACCAACGCCTATTGCCGTAATTGTGCCGTTTGCTACTGTAAATACGTTTTCTGCATTTACTAATACGTAGTCAACGTCTGTAACTAAAGCACCAATGCTATTGATTGCTTTAATTTCTTTAGCGTCGCCTAAGTTTAACGTAATACTATTAGTTACAACGTCTTCACCAACTACAACGCCCCAATCACTTGCCCAACCAACTTTACCTGTCGTAGCATCAACTACGTAGTTTGCATTGTTAGCAAAGTCACTTTGAACTAAGCCCCAAGCAGTAGCATTATTTTTCAAACTATCATAACTTTCGTGACGATATACAGCTCTTGCAGAATAACATAAAGTATATGAACCCGTATATTGTGCATCTGAAAAACTATACCCACGTGGTACAGTTGTTGTAGAACCTGTCTTATTACCTTCAATAACCGCACTATTACTACCGTTACGTGCAAATGCAAAACTTGATAAAACGATTAATTTATTGCTAGAATTGCTAAGTGAGTAAGAGCTATAAATATTACCAGAACCTGTAACCACAGCAGTATAGTCAGCAAGCATTAACTCGCCTTCAAAATAGCAGTTTACAAATTTAGCATCATAAGCAATCGTACCAGCAATCAATCTCTTCAACTGGTAATTTACAGCACCTGTTTGTGTATTTTTGTAAGTTACATATACGTTTTCAAAATCCGCTTTATTTGATATATATTTACTTAAGATACCAGATGCTCTAGTAGTTGATACTACGTCACAATCTACAAAACCAATGTTTTTAATTGCGCCCCTAATAACACCGAAGATACCACCGTCTTTTGCAACTAAATTCTTAATTGCATAACCTTGGCCGTCAAGTGTACCCATAAAACCAAATTCTGCATCAGATTCTAAGAACTTATTAGTATTTGAATCGGATAATTGCGTAAATCTATAATCAGTATAATTTACACCGGCAAAATCAATATTATTTGCTAATACGTAATATCCTTTTATTACAGGATAATTAGCATATTCAGCCACGTCTGCTTTTAATGCAAATATACCTATAAATTCTTCTGCCGTCCAAATTACTTTTGTCACGTAATTAACAGAGAATTTGATAATTTCTCTTGTTGTTTCTGCAGTTACAACGTAACTTTGAGCAACAGTAGCGTCAGACATTGTAGCCACACCATCAATAATGCTAATAGAAGCACCTTCAACAGTGTAAGTCATATCTAAATCAGAGATTAAAGCAGTGTCAATAATTTCACCGTCTTCGTCTACAATAAAGTTAACGGTTGACGTTTTATCAACTATTGATTTTTCTACGTTAACAGCGACTGTAAAGTATACAACACCGTCTTTAAAAATTGTAACGGTTGTATCACCCTTAGCAACTGCAGTAACTACACCATTTTCGTCAACAGTTGCAACTTTATCGTTAGCAACAACAAAGTCAAAACCTGTTACAACGCCACCTAAAGCGTTTTTAACAGTTATTGTTGTATTTGTTAGATTATTTGCATCACCAGGGGTAACAAATAATGAAATGCTATTTGATTCAATACGATAATCTTTTGCCCAAGCAATTTCACCAGCATCGTTTATAACAAAATATTCATTTTCGCCAAGTGCATTGATTACTGCTTGTGCCTTTACGTTAGAAGCGTAGTAAGATTTTAATGTTTCTACGTCTTCATAACGATAGATAGTACCTTTTGCTCTTTGAGTGGCGTCAATAGATGTTGCACGATTTTCACCATAGTCCCTAGGCATGGTACTTGTTGAACCTTCTGCGTTAGCATCCATTGGGCCATTTGAAGCACTACCAGCGTTGTTTTGTGAACCGAAGAAAAAGTCAGAAACAACAATTACGTTTTTAGTATTATTATTAAACGTATGAGAACAATTATAATAACCTTTTGAATCTGCCTCTGATAAGGTTGGACCGCCCATTAAAGGTTGCGCACCTTCAATATAGCAATTTTCCATAGCAACATCATAGTCCATACCCATTGCAAGTAAAGTCTTATTTGCGTTATGAGTTGCTGATGATGATAAATAAACGTTTTTAATTAATGTTTTACCATTTAAAGAGTTAATTTGTTGCGCCAAAATACCGTGTCTATTAGAAACAGTACCATCAAACTTAATATCAGCATCAATAAACGCTACGTTTTTAACAACACCGTTAATAACGCCAAACAATCCACCATCATTAACAGTCATATTATAAATAGCAAAACCTTGACCATCAAAAGTACCTGTTAAACCACAAGTATCCCAATTTTCAGTAGTTTTATAGTGATAAGTTGTTGTGTTATACCAATTCCCTGCCTTATTCAACGCACCGATAAACGTTTTTCCTGCTATATCAATATTATTAGTTAAAACGTACCTATCAGCAAAAGTATTAATATTTAATATACTTGTTACTGTAGAACCATCGTCTGTCAATTTAAATGTATTTATAAATTCGTCAGCAGTAGAGATTGCTGTTGCTTTCAAAATCTTTTTAGCATAGATTTTGTCGCCAACGAACGCTGAAATACAAGTATCTTTTGTGAATTTAGAAAAAACACTTCCAGCAAGTGTAACTTCACCAGTTACGTTATCAAATTCTGGTGTAATTGTTTTTGCACCAAGTGTAAATCTAACGTCAGTTGCACCTACTAAGTTTTCAAACTTAAAAGTATAAGTATCTAACGTTTTATTTGCATAGAAATACTCTTCTTCTTCATACACACGTTCTTTTGTTGTACCAAGCACGATATTATCTAAAAGCGAAATAATATTTGCATCAGTATAATCGCCCATAATGATATGTGCGTTTGCCGTGTCTGATAGATTTCTTATTGTATCTGCATCGCTATAGTAATATTCTGTCGTATTACCACTTGTTACACCGATATATGACCTTGCAATAAGGTCCATAGCGTATGCTTCTGCAAGTTTTTCTGGCGTTGCAGTCTTAATCAATTCTGTATAACGAATTGCTGAATACAACCTTAATTCTGCTTCTTTATTTTCTCCAAAGCCTAAAAGAATTGTTTCTGCATTTTCATTTACAACGTTTGAAACGTATACACCACTACCTTTTGCATAATATTCGTTTAATTCTGAATCGTAGTCTAAATTCTTAAAGTCTAAACTTTCAATATTAGCAAATACTGATGCAGGCGCAATTAAAGTACCAAAAGTATATGTACAACCATCAGCGTACGATACTAATTTATCATAACACGCCTTATTGATTACGGTTGTCCACCTTATACCTAAGAACTCTTCTTCCCCAAGACCTTCAACCATGCCCAAGAAACCTACTTGTGCACCGTCTTCAAGTTGGAATACTGCTTCTTCTGTTGCATATGCCTTATTGTCCACATTACCCATTATCACTAATGAAAGTGATGAGAACATTACCGCGATTAACGTTAAGGCTACTATAAGTTTGTTTTTAATCTTACTCATAACACCCTCCACATTAAACGTCTAACCATCTGAATCTATCAGATATTACGTCGCCATTTGTACCGTGGCTTAATAATGATGCACATATTACGTCTGCATCAGTTAGAAAAACGATTTCCATTTCGGGACTTTGATATGCTTTTTTTATCATTGTCCTACCTCCTAAAAATTTTAAAAGTAATCTTATTAGGGAATTAAAATGTTTTTATATCTTTTCTGTCCTTTATAATCGTCTTACAAAAAACATTATACCTTACCCATTTTTATTCATAATATATTCTACCAAAACAATATTACAATGTCAAGGAAATATTTTAAAAAATTTTATAATTTTTAATCTTTTTTTATTTGATTTATTTTTTACCAATTATTGTAAATTTTTTATTTTTTTCTTATTTTTCTATAATATATTATTATAATATATATAATGTTTATACTTTTTTAATGAAAAATAAAAAAGCCTACTGCTTATTTTCAGTAGACTTTTTAAATTTTTATTTAATTATTTATTTCTTAAAGCATTCTTCAACTGCAACTGCACAAGCAACGGTAGCACCTACCATTGGATTGTTACCCATACCGATTAAGCCCATCATTTCTACGTGTGCTGGAACTGATGATGAACCTGCAAATTGTGCATCGCTATGCATCCTACCCATAGTGTCCGTCATACCATAAGAAGATGGACCTGCAGCCATATTGTCTGGGTGTAACGTTCTACCAGTACCACCACCAGATGCAACTGAGAAGTAACTTACGCCGTTTTCAACACACCATTTCTTGTAAGTGCCTGCAACAGGGTGTTGGAATCTTGTTGGGTTTGTTGAGTTACCCGTGATAGATACGCCAACGTTTTCAAGTTTCATAATTGCAACGCCTTCTGGCACGTTGTCAGCACCGTAGCACTTAACGTTTGCCCTAGCACCTTTTGAGAAAGGTTTTTCTTCAACAACCTTAACCTCTTCTGCATATGGGTCAAATTCAGTTTCTACGTAAGTGAAACCGTTAATTCTTGAAATAATGAACGCTGCGTCTTTACCTAAACCGTTTAAGATAACTCTTAATGGTTTAACCCTAACTTTATTTGCGTTTAATGCAATTTTGATTGCACCTTCTGCTGCTGCAAAAGATTCGTGACCAGCCAAGAAGCAGAAACATTCAGTTTCTTCAGATAAAAGCATTTTGCCTAAGTTACCGTGGCCAAGACCTACCTTTCTGTTTTCTGCAACTGAGCCTGGAATACAGAATGCTTGTAAACCGATACCGATGTTTGCCGCTGCTGCTGCCGCACTCTTATCGCCTGTCTTTTCTGCCATCTTAATAGCGATTGCACTACCTACCGTATAAGCCCACTTTGCGTTTTCAAAGCAGATAGGTTGGGTTTCTTGAGTGATGGTATATGGGTCAATACCCTTTTCATCACAGATTTTTTTACATTCGTCAACGGAAGAAATACCGTATTCTTTTAACACTGCAAGAATTTTACTCTCACGTCTTTCATAACCTTCAAATTGT